>CAZRXN010000001.1:0-56518 GCA_964604085.1 uncultured Candidatus Saccharibacteria bacterium
GGGAGAGCACGAGCTCCCCGGGAGAGCCCAGCAGCGCATGAACGGTTGTCCCGACGAATAGCAACGCGGCAGCGGCCACGAGGGCCGCTGCCGCTCTCCTCTTCTCACGCACAGCCATAGGCTTCTATCTTCCGGCGGCACGCGTAAGGTAGAGGTACATCGCACCCGCACCCGCGACGATTATCGCGGCTACGAGGAGCGCAAGCGTGATGGCCAAATCGCCACCCGCCCCGGTGTTCGGTACCCCCGGAGTCGATGTTCCCGTTGTCGTTCCCGTGGTGGTTTGCGCGCTCGCTATGCCCGCTGCGCCAAGCGCAATGAGCGGTAGTGCGGCTTTCTGGATTCTGCGAAGTGCTTGCTGCATAGTGATTTATTCTAGAGGTTCTTCTAGCGTTAGTAGGGCTGCTAAATCGCTCGACCTCAACACACACGGTACGCGGAAGGCGGTGAAATACGGGTGAATCGTACGGTTATTCAGTCCCCGTGCGCGGCTCCTCTTCTCCTGCTTCTTCGTCATCACCGTCCGATTCATCGTCTTCGCTCTCGTCTTCTTCGTCATCCTCATTGGTCATATCAGCATCGCCGTCGTCCGTGTCCTCCGCGTCCCGTTCGACAAACTTGAAGAAGTAGCTCACGCCACCGTCGGAAGTGCGCTCCTGGTAGAGAAACGCGAGGTTGTTGTCGTCGAAGATTCTGAAAAAGTCGTCCCACGATATCTCTTCGAGACCGGGCTCTTTCTCTCCGAAATCTATTCGGAGCATTCCACCCCCGTCCTCATCTTTCGTGCTTTCGACTACTGCGGGCTTCCCATCGCGTGCCTCCGCCCATGCGCGGATCTCTTCCGCATCTATAGTGCGTATACTGTCGTGTTGTATTTGCGCCATAGGCATCTCGCCGAACTTAGAGCTCGTAATAGCTGTGTTGTACGCTACGCGCATGGAATGTGCGTGAATGGCAGCACGTCTATGCGCGTGCGATCCCAACGAGCAAAACCGCGAGCAGGATAACGGCAAGGGAGAGAGCGACCAAGAAAGCCGATCCATACGTTCGATACCATTGCTTCATATGGTATTGCGAGTACTCGGTAACCCGGACGCTTAGTCGAGCGGTTGATTCGCGTGGAACGAGCATAGCTTGTCGCACTGAATTAGGGGTGAACGGGCGTGCACATGAACCCCTCATGCAGGAGGCGGTAGAGTCCATACATGCATGTGCCCGGCCTCGTCCAATGGTTCAGGTTTGGCGAAGAGGAGCTCTTGGCCGACACCATAGAATTATTAAATGAGCTTTCGGTGTCGGAGTTTCGCGTTCTTTGTTCTTGGGCGGATTGGGAGAGAGAAGGTGGCAAAGAGTGGTTCGACACCTACCTCCCAGCACTCGGAAACGGGACGCGTGCTCGTCTCATCCTGAATCCCTTCTACACGCCACTCCCCCTGGCCCGGAAAGACGAGCATGGTGAAGCAAGGACCTCGCATCCGCCGCGCGACCTTGAGAGCTACGCCGTCTTTATTGGAGAGCTCATCGGGCGGTACGGTAGATTCGCGGACTGGGTACAAATCTGGAATGAGCCGAACTGGACGCCCTACTGGAACGAGGCCCTCGATCCGGGATGGGAGCTGTTTGCTGCAATGGCGCGCGCTGCGGCTCGCGAGATTCATGCGCGAGGGAAACGCGCCGCGCTCGGTGGTCTTTCTCCCTATGAGCCCCAGTGGATCTATCGAATGTACGAGCTAGGCGTGATGCTGGACATTGACGCCGTGGGCATCCATTTTTCCCCGTCATGGTCGTCGCAGCGGCGCCGATGGTTTGGGTGGGAGACGGAGCTCGCATCGGCGCGAGCGCACCTCTCGGGCATCGGCTCCCGTGCGGAGCTATGGATCGCTGAAACGGGCTACGCGACACTCGCGAGCGCGGAGTACGGGACGCGGGAAGCGGAGTCCGAGCAAATACGGTACTTCGACGCAATTCGCGCGCTTCCCGCCGACAAAATTCTCTGGTACTGCGCCTTCGATCAAGAAAAGGAGCATGCAACCGACGACGCCCTCAACATGGGCACCTCTGAGGAGCAGGCGGCATATCACTTGGGACTTCGAGACGCGGAAAAAAGGTGGAAGCCGCTCTTTTTCCACTGGAAGAGACTCGCGGATCAATCGCGCGGAGCTCATCTGCCATTCACGCATAAGCGTCTTAATGAGAGTCAGACGCATAAAGGAGATACCCATGCATGAAAAAGTTGTGCCGGGACTCGGATATCTAGTATGGAAAAAAATTCCAGCGCAGTGTCTTGACGATCCATCGCTTGAGCTCGCACTCCGAAACGGAGATACGGAGTGTGAGTACGGGCGTCTCGTGGAAACCGCGCGCACCGACGTGCTCCATACGATAGAAGCACTGCGGGCACGAAACATACGTCACGTGCGCACCGGCATTTCCTGGGCGGAGTGGTATCGGCCCGGTGGCCAGGCGTACGCAAAGTGGTACATACGAGCGTACAAGGACGCGGGGTTCCACATCCTCCCAACGCTCACATACACCCCTCCGGAGCTCGGCGTAGAGTCCGGGACGAATGCACCTCCGCGCGATCTGCGTACCTATGCGCATTTTGTAGGAGAGGTATGCGATACCCTTCAAGACTGCTTCGATGAGGTGGAACTATGGAATGAGTGGAACTTGAACACCGACTGGGATCCCCAGTACGATCCAGAGTACCGGATCTTCGCGGTCATGATAGGACTCGGCGCGTCCGCCGCACGCGCACGCGGGATGTCCGTGGTGCTCGGAGGCATGTCGAAGGTGAACGACCGTACGCTCATCTTGCTGCGGACTCTGCTACGCACCGGAGTCGGCGGCTATCTAGACGCGATCGGCTTCCACAACCTGCGGGGCACATGGAGCGATCATATTCCGCCACCGCCACTCGACGAACAGGGCAACCTCATCGAGGAGGAGTGGGCCGCGGCAGAGCGCGTGCGGCCGGACGATGTGGAATTCGAACAGGCGCTCTCGACGCTGAGCGAGCGGTCGGCTCCCAGGCTAGAGCGGCGTCGATCGCCGCACGGACATTACCTCACGGAGTACGGCTTCCCTCCTGTACCGTTCGGGACTCGTCGCTCCCAGCAGGAGCTCGAAGAAATACAAGTCGTCCTGTTTGCCGAAATGACTCGTCTCCTTTTGTCAGGACGCTTGAGCCGCGGTTACTGGTACACGCTTCGAGACAAGGTCTCTCCATCGGTGCGGTTTACGACGACAGGATGGGAAGACTGGCTGCAGTACTACTACGGCGACTCGCACGAGGACGGATCACCAAAACTCCTCGGGTCATTGCTCCTCGAAGGGGGTCCCACGGCAGTTCTTTCCTACGTCGAAAAGCTCGGGCTTTGGCACCTCTTGGATGAGGCCTCCCTGAAACGAGATCCGCCGCCGGAGTACCACCTAACCCAGCAGCGCGTATAGCAAAACGCCCTCGCATCTGCGAGGGCGTTTTTCTCACACGGGGTTAGGATCGCTTCCGAGGCGTTTTCTTCGCGGTTCGCTTCTTTGTGGTTTTTGCGACACTGCGCCGCGTCTTCTGGAGCTCGCTCGTCAATTCCTGCCAGTGCTGCTTCAGTTCTTTAGCGGCGCGCAGGACATCCTCCTTGCTCGCACTCTTGGTTTGCTGGTACATCTTTGCCGCCTTGTCGATTGCGGCAAGCACCGAGGCCTTATCGATCTTTTTGAGTTCCCCTATTTCCCGCTCCGCGCTCTTCTTGAGATCGCCGGCCCACCGCGCGGCAGTCGCCCGGTGTTTCTTAGCGTCTTTGCTGAAGTAAAAATAGTAACTCGCAGCCGCTGCGGCCGCGCCTGCCGCGAGTCCCGCGCCGATCGCCGTTCGTTTCGTACTCTTCTTTGCCATAGGATATTAAAATTCAGATAAAGCTATCACGAGTAATTACAACTGCTCCCCATGAATGCGCGATTAAGCGTCGCTCTCCTTTTTTCGACTGCGTGCGCGCTTCACGGGGCCGAAGAAGGAAGTCGCAAGCTGGAGTAGGTGCTTGAAGCGGAACCCTTCGCGCTTTACCGCCATACGCACGTCCGCCACGTCGCGTCGTACTATATCGCTCTCTTCGGAGATATTGCGCGAAATGTGCTCGACATTGCGCAAAATCCTGAAAACGACCACCAAGACGAGCGCGACTAGAAGCCCGAGAATGACGACCACTGCCGTGGTAACTGCGAAGAAGATGTCCATCTTGAGAAAATCGGACATGCATCGAGTATACCCCGCGAGGCGGATTTTCTCCTGTGTATTACTTGGCCCTTATTCGCGAACAGTCTCTGGACCCGTCCCCGGGATGTTCACCCAAGGGAGCGCGCGCCGGCTTAGCGGGCAGCCATGAGAGCGTCCCACATCGCCGGATCTTCACCGCCGTCTATCTTGAAGATCGCGACGCCGCGCAAGCCCAGGCGCTGCGCGAGCTCAACTTTGTCATTTATGGCCTGCGCGTCGCTCCACCACATCATTCGAAATGGGATGTGCGTATTGTTCGTGCCTGCGACCGCTGCGGCGGCCGAGGCGACGAGAGAGCCGGGCCACGCAGAGGCGGGGCGAGGGAGTGCGAACGCGCCGGTATCCGGAAAGTACGTGAAGCTCTTTTCGCCCGCGGCGTTGCGCTGCGGGGTGATGTTGTATGTAGTTGCCATATCGAGCGCGTACTGCGGATTGAACGACCACAAGAGATCGTAGGTGTACCCGTCCGCATAGGCGGTTACATCGTACTCATAGCCGTACGTCGGAATGCCGAGCACCAGCTTGCGCTTGCTGATGGATTTCGCCGCCTCCTCAACGACCTTTTCCACCCAGCGCGGATCAGCTACCGGCGAGTACGGTCCGGGCGTCGACGCATTCAGCTTGAGGTCTATCGACTGCTGGTCGTACGCCATTATGCGCACGCGATCGCACCAGCGATTGAGCGCATCGAAATCGTTCGCATATGCAATATCATCAGGGATGGATTCCGGGGACGAGTAGCGCGAGTCCAGGGGCGTGCGTGATTCGACGGTGCACATCACCCACCGATTGCCCATTGCCGTGTAGAGCTCCCGAAGGAATATGGAGAAGGCATCCTTCGTCTCGGCACGCTTTGCTTCGAAGTCTATATCGATGCCGTCCCAGCCGTTTACCCAGACTTCGTCCACGATCTGCTTCACGAGCAGCGCTCGCTGCTCTGGATTAGTTAGCACCGCGTGAATGGCGTCCCCATTGGACCACATGACGGTCGGAATGAAACGAATGTGCTTCGCTTTCGCTTCCGCGCGCGCATTGGTCCACGTCTCGCCGAGGAGATTCGCCGCGTCGTAGAGATGTCCTTCCGAGTCAACGGTGTATCCGAAAGGGTTGATTTCCGTAAAGGCGTCCGCATGCGCGAGTGCATCGGCGGTTCCGGTTGCCGTACGCCAGTACGGTACCCACCCGGACACCTCGAAAGGATCCGAGATCACTTCCGCACGCACCGTGAACGGCATCAGAGCGAGTGAAAGCACCAAAAGCGCGCACGCGCCTGTCATTCCTCCTAAGAGAGTTTTTTGCTGCATATCTATGATGACGGGGTGAATCCGCCTTGCTTACGCGCTCTGCTTCGGCCCCTGCTTTTTCAGAATTTCTTGAATCTTTGCCGCAAGGTCGGTGAGAGCGAAATTTGCCTTGATTAAATACTCGCTGACCCCAAGCGCTTTTGCACGATCGAGGTCTTTCTGCTGGTTGAGATTCGAGAGCACGATGACAGGAAGCTCCTTGTACGCTTCTTCCGCGCGGATCTTCTCAAGCACCTCAAATCCGTTCATGCCAGGAAGCACAACGTCAAGAATCACGAGATCCGGATTCAGGTCGTGTATGTGCGCGATTGCTTCATCGCCATTAAAGGCGATGTCCACGTTGACGCCCTGATCGCGCAGCACTTGAAGGTAGTCCGCGAGCAAATTGTGAAGGAACGGGTCGTCCTCAACGATAATGACGCACTTACCGAGGAGTACTGCCGCATCCGCGCTCGTTACCTCTGCCATGGATTCCAGTATACCGTAGCGCATCTGCAGCACAACGACCTCTCCGTGTATTGCCTACGCCATCCCGAATGCTAGCTGTTCGAATATTCCACCCGCCTACGTGGCGCGGTATACTTTTGGCAATGCAACAAGAGGCCGCCTCTCGAATCAGCGAAATCCAAGCCAAGTCGGTTATGTACAGCTTGCGAGACGGTCTGATCGTCTACGGATCGGACGGCAAGGTGCGAGACATGAACCCAAGAGCCGTTGAGCTTCTCGGCGCGACGAGAGATGAGACGATCGGCTTTGACCCCTTAGCGGAAGCGCGCACTGACGGCGCAAAGAACGTTGAGGCAGTCACACGCATCACGCTGAATCCGTATGAGAGCAAGGCGCTCGCTATCAGCCGACCTATCGCGCGTCAACTGGAGATCACGCACGTCCCGCTCTTTTCCGAAAGCGGCGCTGAAGACGGCTATCTCAGATCGATTCACGACGTGAGCTCCGAGCGCCGAGCTGACACGCTGAAATCGAACTTTGTTTCCACTGCCACACACCAACTCCGGACCCCCCTCACGGGGATAGGATGGGGACTCGACACGCTGGCTGCGCCGAACTCGGGGATCAGCGACAAGCAGCGCATATTGGTCGAGCAGATGCGCAACACAACGCGTTACGTCATCGCGCTCGTAAACGACCTTCTCAATGTTTCGGAGCTCGAGGAAGGCCGCGCAGTGTACCAATTTGAACGGCAAAATATCACTCCCGTTATCCGTACCATCCTCGACGGCTTGAAAGTGGAACTTGAGGAGAAGCATCTCAAAACGACATTTGACGAGCCGGAGGACAGCGAGCGAACCTATCCCGCAATTGATCGTGTGCGCATCGGCATGGCGCTCCAAAACATTATCGACAACGCAGTGCGCTATACGCCGGAGGGCGGCGCTATCAAGATCGCCGTGCGCACGTCCGCTGATGCACTTGTGATCTCGGTCTCCGATACCGGTATCGGCATCTCCGAGTCCGATCAAAAGCTCCTTTTCAATAAATTCTTCCGTGCGCCAAATGCGGTGCATGCTGTTCCCGACGGCTCAGGTCTCGGGCTCTACCTCACGAAGCGCATCGTCGAAGATCACAATGGCTCGATTTCGGTAGACAGTGCGGAAGGCAAAGGCACCACGTTCTCTGTGGAGCTGCCGCTTGATCCCGCGCGCATGCCTAAATCAACATCGACTGCGACGGACGACACAACGAGAGCGGATTCATGAAGGAATTAGACATGAAGGAGCGGTGAATCTACAATGACGCGATCACATGCGTCTTTTTTTGATGACCTTCCCCGTCTTCGTGCTCCTGCTTGCGCAGCATGCGCTATTTTCAGTGGCCGACACTACCCTGCCACTGCCGCACCAGCCCGCACTCTTGCGCGCCGAAGCAGCAGAAACCCCCAACATGAGCGTCGCTACGGCGACGTCGGAGCAAGAGTCAATTCAACCGGCTCCGGACGCTCGCCCCGCGCGCCTTTCAATTCCTTCAATCGGGCTCGATTCGCCAATCATTCCAATGGGGATGGATGCGAAGGGCGATCTCGCCGTCCCCAACGGCGACACAAACAACGTCGGCTGGTGGGCGCAAGGTACGGTGCCCGGAGAAATGGGGACCGCGGTGCTCGACGCGCATGTCTTTGCCGCATTTTCCGAACTGCACCACCTCACCCCGGGAGCCGAAATTATCGTAACCACCAAGGACGGGGCGCAGCTGCGCTTCACCGTGCAAGAGATGCACACCTACGCCCTTTCCGAGCTGACGCCGGACATGCTCTTCAATCGAGCCGGTGCGCGCGGTTTGAACCTGATCACCTGCGCGGGCTCCCTTACGGCTGATCGCTCGACCTACGATCATCGCCTCGTCGTGTACGCAACCCTAACGGAATAACCCCGACATGCTCGGGTCGCAGACCCATCCCGATTAAACGAGCCGGAATGCGGCGTAGTACGGGAAATCTCTGAAGGAGGCGGAGAGCGAAGGGCGGCGCTATCCCATCCGTATCTTCGAGCACGCGCCGAATCACCCGCTTTTGTATAAAAGACTGCACTACCTGGACGGCGCGTGCCGGAAGTCGCCGCCTCCTTTCCACCCGGTCGAGATCCGCCTCGGTTACGCGCTGTTCGAGAAGTGGCGCCGCGAGAATATTGGCGGCCGCAACGGCATCTTGTATCGCAAGGTTGATTCCGACTCCTCCAATCGGCGACATCGCATGCGCCGCGTCCCCGATGCAGAGGAGGCCAGGGACATGCCAGCGCTCAAGATGATCGATCGTAACGCGCAGAAGGTGTACCTTATCCCAGCTGTCCAATTCGCTCACGCGATTCGCGAGAAACGGCGCTGCCTCGCGTACGCGTCCCTGGAAGCGCTCGAGCTCTTCCTTCTTCAAGTCCTCGTAGGCACCTTTCGCAATGACAAAACCGCACTGCCAATACGTGTTGCGATCGATCAGGATCATCATGCGCCCCGAATCGGCGCGTCCGAGCGTGTGGGCGGGGTCGCCCTCTTTACGGGAGAGCGAAAACCATAGCACGTCGATGGGAGAATCTCCCTCCACTAGAGTAAGGCCGCTCTTTTCGCGCACCGTCGAGTGACGTCCATCGGCGCCGACCACGAGTGATGCTCGAATGTCGTACACGCCCTCCGGTCCCTTCGCCCGAACGCCGACTACGCGTGCACCCTCGAAAATGAGGTCGACCGCCTCCGTTGCCATTGCGAGCATAAAGTGCGGATACTGCGCCGCCTCCTGTGCGAGAAAATTGAGAAAGTCCCATTGGGGCATGAACGCGATGAATGGTGCGCGCACAGGCAAATGGGAGAAATCGGCGATCGTAATTTGCTGCCCGCCGATAACGCCTTCAAGTTCATACGCCTTCTGGTGCGGGAGCGCTAGAAATTTCTCGAGCAATCCGAGCTCGTGCATAAGCTCCATGGTGGAAGGATGAATCGTGTCGCCGCGAAAATCTCGAAAAAAATCCGGCCACTTCTCAAGCACGATCACGCTAACCCCCGCGCGCGCGAGAAGATACCCGAGCATCATGCCTGCGGGTCCTCCTCCTGCGATACAGCAGCGTACCTCCTTCGGCGAGTCGGCCATTACCCTAGTCTACCGCGTCCGCTCCATCCGAGAATAGGTAGAACGGGAACTGAGCCTACGAATCGGATCAGTAGGTTCCATGTGTGCGAATGGCGTACGCTGTTTCGAGATGCTCCAGCATCGATTGCCGTGCCCACCAGCTGAAGTAGGGCGCGAATGCGGTTCGCTCCTCGAACGTGCCCCCATACTTGAGATAGATGTTGAATGCCATGTCGAAGACGCGCATACCCGCGCTCTCGAGCTCACCTGTAAGCGCCCGATCAAGCGACTGCGCTTTTATAATTTCTTCCGCCTGCTGCTTCGCGTTGGCCGCAACGAACTGGCGCAACTCTTCGCGCGCATCGGGATCCACCGAGGCGCGCTGTTCAAGCTCCTTATCGTTCACCGGTATTGCGTGCGTCATCAGCGGCACTATGCCCTCCACGGCATGTAGGCAGTATTAAGCCGTCCGAGTATACTCCTTTCGTGAAGCACGAGTTTCCGATGCGTATAAATCGCTACCTCGCACAAGAAGGATACGCCACAAGAAAAGGCGTCGACCTCCTCATCGAGCGCAGGCGCGTGCTTATCAATGGGATTCCCGCCGTGCTCGGCCAAAAGGTCTCTGCCGAGGACCGTATCGAGGTTAATCTTCCCACGCGTAAGGCCTACCGCTATATTGCCTACAATAAACCGATGGGGATTGTCACCCACTCACCCAAAGCAGGCGAAGTGGACGCGCTCTCCGCAAGCGGACTCACCGGCGTCTTTCCGGTCGGCCGACTCGATAAAGCGTCGCACGGCCTACTCATCCTCACTGACGACGCGCGCGTTACCGACCGATTGCTCAATCCTTCCCGAGCACATGAAAAGGAGTACGTCGTAAAGACGCGCGAAGCGCTGCGATCGGATTTCAAACGCCGCATGGAGCGCGGGGTGGATATTGACGGGTACGTGACAAAGCCGTGCACGGTGCCGGAAGTGGGGCAAACGCGCTTTCGTATCATTCTCGGCGAAGGGAAAACGCATCAAATCCGTCGCATGTGCGCGGCGCTCTCGTATACCGTCGTCGATCTCGAGCGTATCCGGATCGGTACCATACGTCTCGGGGGACTGAAGCCTGGCAGTCATCGTGATCTCTCCGCGATTGAGCGCGATAGATTTCTTCGCACGCTGGACCTTCCAGATCGCTAGGATGCGTACGATTGCTCGAGCGACGTATCGTCGCCGACCGGCGCCTCCTTCGTCACGCACAGCTCTTGCAACATTCGCTCCTCGTCGAAAGAGAACTGCGGCAACGATCGCACGACAAATTGTGCATCCCGTAGGGCGTTATTGAGACATACGGACGCGCCCGGAGACGGCGTCATATTGAAGAGAATACGCTCGCCTTCGATTTTTCCCTCCCCGAGCAAAAGCTCTCTCGTTTCCGTATTGACCCTCTGCAAGCGCATACCGCCGTATCCGCGCGCCCACTCGAGCTCCCCTGCGGTTATCGTGGGTATGATCTTCCGCAGCTGCGGAAGAAGGGCGTACCTGCCGATGATTGGCAGGTCATAGAAGAAATTCTTGAGGAGGTACCAAAAACGGATCGGCTCCAGCAGAATAGATACGAAGCTGATCCATGTAGAGATGCGGTGCATGCCGGACGTTGCGAAAAATGCGCCCATGGTCGAGAGCGCACGAGCTTCGAGCACCGGAAAGAAACGGGCGGTCGGTCCCCAGCGCGTAGCCCCGTCCCTCGTCAGGTCGGGATCGCCGTGTATCGCAGCAAACGGCATGCGCTTCGCCTGGACCCGGTACACTTTCCCTCGAAGGCGCTCTTTCGTGAAGTAGAAATTTCCCGCGATGGGGATGAGCGAGAAGTGCGTGCCGTAGCCGAGCCGCTTGGCGAAACGCAAGCTGTGCGCATCCGCATCTACGACGACCACGCTCGCGCGCGCCTCTCCTTTGTTCGTCCAAACCTTCCAATCCTCCCTGTCACGCTCCAATGAGAGCACTTCATGCCCGAGCAGCACGTCTATCCTTCCGTCACCTGCTGCGCTTTTTGCATGAGAGGCTAGAGAGCGGGCGAGCGCGCCGAAATTTACGGCGTACCCCTCCTCGCTGAAGAGAGCGAGTACTGGCTCCTCGCCCCTCCCGCGCATCACTTCTGGCTCGGCCGCGCGAATGCCCTCTGCATCCAAGCGAACGAGATCGGGGAATATTTCTTTTAGATGCTCGTACCTCGCGCCAAGCTCGTCTACCTCTTGCTTTCCCACCGCGAGCACCATTTTCTGGACCTTGCGGATAATGGATGCGCGCTCATCCTCTTCCAGCGAATCGGTATACCGCTTCACCATGAGCGCAGCAGTGCGCACCTGCCGCGCCTTTTCAAACGAATAGTTCGTCTCGATATCGCCGACGTGAAGGGTCTGACTATTGTTCTTGGGGTGCGAGTTGACGCTTCCGAGCGCCGCGTTCTTTTCGAGAAGCGCGATGCTGCCTATATCCGTATAGCGCGAAAGTGCATAGAGGAGTGCCGTCCCGCTCGCTCCGCCGCCGATGATGATGACATCGTATGCCGGTCGCATCGGAGTAGTATAGCAAATACTTTAACGAACGCTAAACTGACGAGCAATCACCCCTTTCCCCTGGCAAGCGCGAGCACTCGTTCGAAGTGCCCCTTCGAGACCGGCTGCACTGAGAGTCGTCCGCGCTCCAGCACGAGCATGCCCCGAAGCTCAGGGTCGCTGCGCATCTCCTCCAGCAATACGGGGTTTCTAAATGCGCGGACGAACCGCACATCCACGCAGTACCATTTCGGCTTCTCTCGCCGCGAGGTCGGATCGTAGTGCGGGTCCCCTTTATCGAATTGCGTCGTGTCCGGATGCGCGAGAGCCACGACTTTCGCGACGCCGTATACGCCGATATCGGCCGCGCTCGAATGGTACAAGAGCACGAGGTCACCCAGATGCATTTCCCGCATAAAATTGCGGGCCTGGAAGTTCCTCACGCCATCCCATGGCGCTACGCCATCACGCTTCAAATCGGAGATCGAATACACATCCCCTTCCGTCTTCATCAACCAGTATCTCTTCTCCGCTGCCATGTCCCTATCCCAAATGGGTGTGATCGTTGTACACCCAGAGTCGCCAGAAGTAATCGTCTTCGTCGCCACGCTCGTGCCTGAGCGCGGTGAGGGCGGTATTCTCCGTCGACGCGCGCTCTTGAATGCGCAGGAACGCATCCGGAGAGAGCAGATCCCCCAGGAGCACTCGTCCGACGATCGTCCGCAGGAAGTAGCCGTGTGTGACAACAAGAAGTGAAGATTCTTCCCTCTCTTCGAGAAATCGGAGCGCGGCGTCTGCGCGCGCGACCAGTTCCTCATAACTCTCTCCGTCCCCTACCTTGAGCCCAGGCGTATGCAGGCTGCGATTAAATTCGAGCCATAGGGCGCTCGCCTCCGGATCGTCGTGAGGACGCCCATGAAGCTCGTTTGGATGCATGCGTTCAATGAATAAATCGGAGTATTCCGCCTTCTTTCCTGTCGCTTTTTCTATCTGCGCCGCCGTGTCGCGTGCGCGCAGGAAGGGACTGGAAATGAGCGCCTCAAACGGGAGCCGCGAAGCGCGCTGGGCTATGCGACGTGCCTGCGTCATGCCCAATTCCGTAAGCGGCGAATCTGGCGCCTGGAAGATCGGGAGGACGTTCGACTCACTCTGGCCATGTCGTACGAAATACACAACCTTTTCCGACGCGCTCTGCATTTCATGATTATATGCGCTCAGCACGCTCCGACAACGCTTCTTCCTGCCGCCGCCAGCGAAATCTACGCGCCGCAAGAAAGAGCCCGTAGTGGAGTCCGAAGGCGCCAAGTACGAGTACGGCCATGTAGATCGGCCACAGAATGCTCGGGTATGGCAGTCCATGCGCGCATCCGGTAAAAACGCAGTTCACATTGTCTCCGGGACCGGTGCCCGAGAGCGTAGTCACGTACAGGCCGGCAATGTAGAGGAGCGCGTACCCGATTGCACGCGACGTGGGGCGAGCTCGATACACATACCAAAGCGCTACGAAGGGCATCGTCGTATGCAGAATGATCGATACGTTGTTTGAGAAGGTGAGCCCTTCCGCATACACGTAGTTTGCGGTGTCAGAGAGATCGAGCCCGAAGAGCGGCGAAACCAGATCGAAGACCCACAAGAGCTGCGGCAGGATTCCCACCAGATTGATGCCCCGAATGTACTCGGTGTTCTTCTGCCAGAATGCGATGGCGTAGAAGAATGCCGCGTTATTGCAGTACCAAAACAGAAGTACGCGCTTATTCGGATCAGGTAGGAGGGCGATGAGAACGGCGATCTGCAGTAGGGCGAAGTAGGCTACTGGTGCAAGCGCTGCGACACGAGCCCCTCGACCCGCTGGCAGTATTCTCGCGACACTGTTCGCAACGTTCACTCATACAGTGTCTTTTTTCGACCCGGTACTCTCTATGAAGATAACCCTTACCAAGGCCCCGCCTTGGTAAAACGGCGACAACCTGCTTGCTATTGCCGGACTTGGATTCGAACCAAGATACTCGCCTCCAAAGGGCGATGTCCTACCATTAGACGATCCGGCACGTCCCGTTATCCTACGAGCAATCGCCGGGCTCTGCAATCCGCGCACTAGTAGATATTCTCCTCCGGATAGCGCGTACCGCGCTTTATGAAGTGCGTCTCGACGTCCTTGAGCTGGAACTGGTCACGGAAGAACTTTTCGATAAACGCGATGTCCATGCCGTTTTTGCAGGTGTACACGTCGGCACTCACGAAGCCGCGCTTCGGAAACGTATGCACGCTGATATGACTCTCGGCAATCGTTACGACGCCGGTCCAGCCACCCGGGTCTTTCAGGTCATTCGGACCCGCATGATAAATCTGTGCGGGCGCAAGCTGGTGCATACCGAGGAGTCCCGGTAGCTCGTTAAGGCACGCTGATACTTTCTCTTGGCTATCGAGCGCTTGCTCGTCGCCTCCATACCCGTCGAGGGTCAGGTGTTCGCCAAAGTGCATCTGTGATGTGCGATGGGTGGATAGCTCCACTAGGTAATAAATGAATGCCCGGGCATTGTACTGCAAACTTCCAAGAAAGCGAGTCTAGCGGCAAACCAGTGTGTATAACCTTAAGCCGCGCTCCCCGCGACGTCGGCAATCGCGAGCTCGAGAGGTAGGTGAGGCAGCGCCGCATACGCCATCATGCCGTACGCATCGAGGAAGCGCCGGAGCGTGTCGGACGTGATGCCTGGATTTTTTGCCGCCTGCGCCGCAAGCTCGACGTCCGCCTCCGAGAGCTCTTGAGAGAGCTCTTTGCCAAGTTCCGGATCATAGCGGAGGAGGAGCGCTACACGCAGGCGATGAATGAGCAGTTTCGTTAGGATCCGTACATCGAGATTGTTCGAGACGGCTTCGCGGACGGAAGCTAGCGCAGAGCCCGCATCTTTCTCCGCAACGGCGCGGAAGAGCCGTCGCACCAGCTCTCCGCGTGGCGCCCCGGACACGGTCTCGACATCTTCGACACTCACCTGCTTCTTGTCCGCTACGGTAAGGACTTTTTGCAGAATCGAGAGTGCATCGCGAAAAGATCCTTCGGCGAGGAGTGCGACGAGCTCCGCCGCGCTCGGCTCTATGGTATACCCCTCTTTCTTAGCGACATCGAGAACCACATCTGCGAGCATCGCGCGCGTGGGCGGTTTGAAGCTGTAGACCTCGCAGCGGGACTGGATAGTATCCGGCACCTTGTCTCGCTCTGTTGTCGCGAGGACGAACATAGCGTGCGCAGGCGGCTCTTCGAGCGTCTTGAGCAGCGCATTCCACGCCTGTTTCGAGAGCATGTGCGCCTCGTCAATAATGTAGAACTTATAGGGCGACTCAAAGGGCATCGCGTTTACGCCTTCCCGAAGCTCGCGCACATCCTCCACACTCGTGTGCGAGGCGGCATCCATTTCATACAGGTCCTTGTCAGAAACGTCGAGCTCCCGCGCCAAAATGCGCGCCACGGACGTTTTCCCAGTGCCTCGCCCACCGACGAATAGGTACGCGTGGGCGGGCGCGCCCTTGCGCACAGCCGCTTCGAGAACCGAGACCACATGATCCTGTCCTTGTACGTCCGCGAACGTCTGAGGCCGATGGGCCCGGTAGAGGGTCGCGCGCGGTTTCGATCGTTGTGCCATGGTTGGATTATACAAAAGAAATCCCCGGAGACGCGCCCCGGGGATCATCTTCACAAAACCTGCTACTTGCACGTTCGCCGCCCTGGCGCCTTGATGCCGAGCTGCGCGCGCTCGTCTTTTGGGAGCGAGGTGATGAAGCTCACGAGTGTTCCCTTATTGGCCCCAAGTTTTTCCGCAGAAATGCGTGCCACCTCGCTGATCGGAACATCATGTCCCAGTTCGGCTACCGCTTCCCGCAGGGCTTGTATTTTTTTCTCGCGAGAGAGCTTTACCCTGGGGACGCGCTCCCTTTTATCATCCTCCTCTTCCTCACTCCCGACAGGGTCCATATGCGGGACGATGGATGAGGGTGCGGGTGCTTTCTCCTGTGCGCCATGTTGCGCATGGAACGCGCAGAGATTGCGAGCGGGGTCCCCGCCGATCTCGTTCACGAAGCCGGGTCGCTTTGAGAGTTGCAGAATGCACGCTAGGCAGACACGCCACGGCGATTCGCAGTCCTTGCATTTCTGCGCGAGCTGCCGCACTGGTACACGAGAAATCTCGATGCACCCACGGCTGGTAATCTTCTTATCTGCGGCGTAGGCGCATTTTTTATATATTCCGGATGCCATGGATCTCTCCATTGTTTGTCCGAACCAAACGTATACGCTCCCCTCGCTTCATGCAAGCGAGTCAGGCGTGGATCACAGGAGGATACTCTGCGACATCTGCCCCGAGTGCGCCGGCGAGGAGTGCGCGGGCTTCTTTCGGGTCTCGCGTCTCCATGAGCCGCATGCGCAACTCCTTGGCATCATGCCAACCCGAAATATACGCTTTGAAGTGCTTTTTCATGACCGCATAGTTGGTCGTATCGGAGAGCAGCGATTCAAACGCTTCGATGTGCCGCATCAGGGCTGCAATCCGCTCCTCTCTCGTGGGCATATGCGGCCGATCGCTTCCCGAGGAGAGCGGCGCATAGAGCCAGGGATTGCCGAAGATAGCGCGCCCCAACATCACGCCATCGCATCCCGTCGCGTCCGCTTTTGAGCGAGCGTCCGCAAGATCCAGCGCGTCCCCGTTGCCGATGATGAGCGTCTCCGATCCCGCAGCATCGCGTATGACCGCGGCTTCGGCGACTCGCCGCCAATCCGCTGGCACGAGCGAGAGTTGTTTGCGGGTACGCGCATGTATTGCTATCGCAGCTGGACTCTCGGAGAGAAGCTGAGGGAGCCACTCCTCGAGCTCATTAGTTCCATACCCGATGCGCGTCTTGACCGATACCGGAATCGGGCGACCGGAAGACGCGATACCCCGTTTCGCTGCACGGATCAGCTCTCGAGCGAGCTCCGGATTCCGGATGAGTGCCGCCCCGCAGCCGCTCTTCTCGATCGCACGATCCGGACAGCCCATATTTATGTCTAATCCGTCGAATCCGAGTTCCGCTACGATAGCCGCGGCGCGCTCCATGCGTTCCGGAATCGCTGAGAAGAGCTGCGCGACTATGGGCCGTTCCTGCTCCGTGTAGAGCAGTTTCTTGCGCAGCACGCGCTGACCGTGCTCGGGGGCGAGCACCAGCCCGTCCGCGGATGTGAATTCCGTATACATGACGTGCGGCCGCCCGAAACTCACGATCAGTCCGCGAAACGCAGCATCCGTTACATCTTCCATGGGCGCCTGTACGAAGAAGGGCCGGGGTAGTGCGTCCCAAAAACCGTTCATCGCCGCACCATACCACGTGGCATTATTTTTCCTTACTCACCTGTCGTCTTGTAGTAGACTCGATTTCCAAAACGCAGATCGACATACTCGAGTTCGGATACGTCACCCGAGAGGGCATCCGATGAAAGAGAGAGTTTTAGATTCCGTGCGACGGTTTCCGCGTCGGATGCAAACGCCGACTTCATCGCATACCCTTCGAGGCAGCCGACTGTGTAATCCTGCGCGTCTTCCACAGTGAAGGTAGCCGGCGTGCAGCCCGCGGCGGGAAGGCGAGCAATGAGGTCCTGTACAGACGAGAACGCGTTCGGCAGAAAGCTCTGCCCGACGGCATCCGCATCCCTCGAAAGTCCGCCGCTGAATTTCACGGCCAGCTGCGTCTCCTCGCCCTGCGACGACGCGAATACGAATCCATTGCTGTCCATCAGATAGCAGCCCGCCTCGTCGCACCAAAGAGCGAATGGGTCCCGCTCTTCCACCGTGATCCTTACCGCTTGCGCCAAGAGCCCTCTGCGGGAAACCGATACCGAATCAATGCGCGGAAATTCCGACGCGAGCGCCTCTTCGATGCTACTGCGCGGATACAGGAAGATGTTGCGCCTCGAGAAGAGGTGGAATGCGCCATCGTCTATCACTGCTTCGGCGTGTTCCTCCACGCGCTCCGACGAGACCGAGTTCGCTCCCGAGACATCAATGTCCCGTATCACGAGCCGATCCGTGCGCGAAAGCGCCCCTGCACCCCCTACGAGGAGCATGAGGCACACCACGGCTAAAACGCCGAGGAGAAGTCGACGCTTACGTCGCTTTGCTGCCAGACGCGGGCGTCGCGGCGGCGTCGGGGCACTGGTCCGGCGCGCGGCGGGTGCAGCCGACCTTTTACGTATGGTAAGGACTCGGGATGACATCGCCACCGAAATATTCCCGCAGTGCCGCGGGGACGGAAATCGAGCCGTCTTTCTGTTGGAAATTTTCGACGATGTGACACAAGATCCTCGGAAGCGCGAGCGCCGTATTGTTCAGTGAGTGTGCGAATCGAAGGACGCCATCTTCGTCCCGGTAGCGGATATTTAGTCGCCTTGTTTGGAAATCATGGAAGTACGAAGACGAGTGCGTCTCCCGATACGTGCGCTCGCTCGGCATCCACGCCTCGATATCGTATTTCTTTACCTGTCCGAGGCCGATGTCGCCGCCACAATTCAGCACGACATGGAATGGCAGTTCAAGTTCCTGTAAGAGCGCTTCCGAGTTTGCCGTCAATGTCTCATGATGCTGCACCGATTCTTCGTGACTCGCCTCGCACAGGACAATCTGCTCATATTTCACGAATTCGTGGACGCGGAAAAGCCCTTTAGTGTCCTTGCCGTGACTCCCGGCCTCTCGCCGGAAGCACGGGGAGAATGCGAAGAACTTCACCGGCAGATCTTTCTTCTCGAGAACCTCATCCATGAAGTAACCCATGCCCGCTACTTCCGCAGTACCAGCGAGGTACTCGCCGTCCTGCGTCTTGTAGAGATCCTCTTCACTCTGGGGAAGATACCCCGTCCCGACGAACGGCTCCCGTCGCACGAGCGACGGCACGATGAGAGGCGTGAACCCATCTCTGCGCATGAAGCGGTCCTGCACGAAGCGCTCGAGCGCCCAGAGGAGGCGCACGCCGTCGTTCTTGAGGAAGTAGCCGCGGAATCCGGCGACCTTAGCTCCGCGCTCGAAATCAGCCATATCGTGGAGCGCCATAAGCTCGGTATGGCTTTTCGGCTCGAACTCGAACTCGGGAATATTCCCCCACGTGCGTACCTCCTTGTTGTCGGCGTCTGAATCTCCCTCCGGCACTGACGGGTCAGGTACGTTCGGTACCTGCACCATGAGCTCGCGCCACTCCTTCAGCGTTTCTGCGAGCGACTCCTCGTTCGCCTTTAGGCCCTCTTTCAGCGTCTGCATCCGACTGATCAGTTCTTTCTTCTCTACGTCATCTGCGCGCGCCACCTGCTCGGATGCGGCATTCTGTTCCGCGCGCTTCGCATCCACCTCCTGTTGCAGCTCCTTGCGGCGATCGTCCAGTTCGAGTAGGCGATTGAGATCCACGGACACGTGCTTCTTTCGCGCGCCCGCTTCGACGATTTCTTTATGTTCGCGTATGAATTTTATGTCGAGCACGGTGGATCAGACGCCGGTGCCGCACTTTCCCCCGTGCGCGCTTCGCGATCGGGCGTTCTGTCCTATGATGATACCATCATGGATGAAGCGCTCAAATCGATCCCTCGGGATTCTTTTCCGCCGCTCCTCAATGAAATTCCCGAGCCGCCTAAGCAGCTCTGGGTCCGCGGGACTCTCCCGGCATACGAGTGGACCTGGCTCACGATCGTTGGTTCACGTACGGCGACGCAGTATGGACGACGCGCCGTATCGGATTTGGTGCGAAGTCTCTCCGGCGAGCGCGTCGTGATCGTGAGCGGACTCGCGTACGGAATCGATGCGTGCGCTCACGCCGCCGCACTCGAGTGCGGGCTCCCCACTGTCGCAGTCCCCGGCTCTGGACTCTCCCAAGAGGTGCTCTACCCCCGCGCGCACGTGAAGCTCGCAGAGCGGATTCTCGAAGCGGGTGGCGCACTCCTTTCCGAATTCGATCCCGAGCAGCAAGCGACTCCCTACACCTTCCCGCGGCGAAACAGGATAATGGCCGGCCTTTCGCGCGCGACACTCGTCGTCGAGGCGAAGGAGCGATCCGGCTCCCTCATTACCGCTCGACTTGCCGCCGACTACAATCGCGATCTACTAGTTGTGCCTGGGTCGATTTTCAGCGTCGAGAGCCGCGGAACGCACCAATTCCTTAAGCTGGGCGCGACGCCGATTACTTCGCCCGACGACCTGCGCACTGCTCTTGGCCTTGAAGCCAACGGGGAGGCCGCAACAGATCGAAGCGATCTATCTGCGATCGAGCGGCGAGTACTCGATCTGCTTGCGGATCCCCGCTCGCGCGAGGAGATCGCCGATGCGCTCTCCCTCACGGCAGCCGAATCGAACATCCTCCTCTCTACGATGGAAATAAAGGGGTTGCTCACGGACGACCTAGGCGTTCTTCGTGCGCTCTAGGGAGCGCATTCCCGGAGTTTTCATCTCTTTTTCTCACGATTGCACTCGCCTGCGCGCACTTTGCGGGGTTGACACATGCTATTGTTTCGGGATATCACTCCCTCCCATAGGTGCTGTGGCACCGTAATTGTATGAAGCTTGTAATCGTAGAGTCTCCGGCAAAAGCGAAGACGATCGAAAAATATCTCGGCAACGGGTATACCGTCCGTGCATCGGTCGGCCACATTCGCGACCTGCCGAAAAGCAATAAGGATGCCGTCGACATCGAGGGCGGCTTCGTGCCGCGCTACCGCGTCGTCCCCGCGAAGCAGCAGGTTATCAATCAGCTTGCGGACGCCGCGGAAATAGCAGACGAGGTCATCCTCGCGACAGACCCCGACCGCGAAGGAGAGGCGATCGCGTGGCACCTGGCGCAGGCAATCGGGCTCAAAAAGCCCAAGCGTATCGTCTTCCATGAAATTACCGAGCATGCGGTGCGGGATGCGCTCGCGCACCCTCGCGCGATAGATGACAAGCTGCGCCGCGCGCAGGAAGCGAGGCGCGTGCTGGATCGCCTCTTCGGGTACGATCTCTCCGGCCTGATCTGGAAGAAGGTGCGGTACGGCCTTTCCGCCGGACGGGTACAGTCCCCCGCGCTCCGCATCCTTATGGAGCGCGAGCGCGAGATACGCGCATTCGTGCCGGAGCAATTCTGGGTGTTGACGGCTCTCTTCGACACGAAAAAGGGAGAGCGCATTGTCGCCGCCTGCACAGAGGAGCCAAAGACGGAAAAGGAGGCCGAGCGCATCGTGAGCGCCGCTCAAAAGACCGATTGGCGCGTAGAAAAAGTGGATGAGAGCGAGCAGAAGCGCTCACCCCGTCCTCCCTTTACGACCTCCACGCTGCAGCAAACTGCCTCGACGCGTCTCGGATTCTCACCATCGCGCACGATGCGGATCGCGCAGAAGCTCTACGAAGGCGGGTACATCAGCTACATGCGTACCGACAGTACGAACCTCTCCAAGGAGGCACTCGGCCAGCTCGCTTCGGTCGCAAAGAGCGAGTTCGGCGACGAATATGTCTCTCCGCGCCAGTACAAGACCAAGAGTAAGTCGGCCCAGGAGGCGCACGAAGCGATTCGTCCGACCGACGCGCGGAAGCGTACCGCAGGCAACACAGACGAACAGAAGAAGCTGTATGCGTTGATACGCGCACGCGCGCTCGCAAGCCAGATGACGGAAGCACGAATCATGCGCACAACGATTACCGCAAGCGCATCGGATACGTCGATCCCGCATTTCGTCGCACGCGGCTCGCGCATACTATTTGAAGGATGGCTCAAGGCGGATCCTGCTGCCCGCGGCGAGGAATCGGAGCTCCCAAAGGCAGCGGCCGGCGATCCACTCTCACTCGCTAATATCAGTTCGGAAGGTAAGGAAACGCAGCCGCCTGGCCGCTACACGGAAGCGGGGCTCGTAAAGGAGCTGGAGAAGCGCGGTATCGGCCGCCCGTCCACGTACGCGTCAATCATCAAGACCCTCGAGGATCGTGGCTACGTGGAGAAGCAGGGGCGAACGCTCATTCCGACAGCGACGGGAGATGTCGTTTCGAGCTTCATCGAGAATAATTTTTCCGATTACATCAGCGACACCTTCACTTCTGAAATGGAAGACGAGCTTGATGAGATCGCGGAGGGTAAGCGTGAGTATGAGAAGACACTCAAGGATTTCTACGGTCCGTTCACCAAAGCCGTCAAGAGCAAAGAGAAAATCGAGAAATTGACCAACATGGGACCCGCGCCCGAGGAATTCCCCTGCCCCGAGTGTGGCGCGCCGATGGTGTACAAGCTCTCGCGAAGCGGCCGTTTTATGAGCTGCTCGAGATTCCCCGACTGTCTGGGTGCTCGCAAGGAGGACGGGAGCATTATCGAGCCGCCCAAAGAGCTCGGCGAGCATTGCCCCGAGTGCGCCGACGGAAAGCTCATCGAGCGAGAAGGGCGTTTCGGGCGCTTTATCGCGTGCAGCAACTACCCAAAGTGCAAGTACGTCAAAAAAGACCCCGCAGAGGAGGCAAGATCGAAAACCGGCGTCACCTGCCCCGAGTGTGCAAAGGCAGGCCGTACGGGAGGTGAGATGGTGGAGCGGCGCGGACGCTTCGGCCCGTTCTTCTCATGCTCAAATTACCCCGAGTGCAAGTACGCGATCAAAGCGCGGCCGACGGGCGCTGTCTGTCCCGAGTGTGGGTCTCTCATGATGGAAGGTACTAAAACGATTCCGGAGCGCTGCTCAAACAAGGCGTGTCCGATGCACAACCCCCACAAGCTGAAAAAATAACGCCGTAGTATGTACTATAGTATATACTATGGTATATACTATTCGGCTTGCCCTAAAACAATCGCGCGGCGCCCAATGCGGGCGCCGCGCCTCACAGCCCCCTTTATTGCCCGGGCTCCTGCAAGAGAGTACCGCTGCAGTTAGGACAGCATGTCTCTACTGTTTGTTTCGATCGAAGCCCGCACTTGTTGCACGCAAACCATCGCAGCGGCAATGCTGCGATGCTGCAACCGGCCGCCTTCAGCATCTCTATCATGCAAACCTCCCAAAATAAAAGGCCTCAATTAGAGTAGAGTCTTTTCAGACTCGACTTCTTCAAGTATCATATGGAATTGCCTCTACGTCAACTCCTATGGAACACATTCGCGAACTTCAAGATATCCTCTCGGCCATCCAGACGAAATCGGAGGGCGAGACCGCTCTCATACAGAAGGCGTACGAATTCGCGAGGGAGGCGCACAAAAATCAGACGCGCTACTCCGGCGATCCCTACTTTCTGCACCCGGCCGAGGTGGCATTTGAGCTCGCTGAAATGGGCGTCGATGCGCACGCCGTCGCTGCCGGCCTCTTGCACGATTGCCTCGAAGATGCGGGGGTTGCAGCTGCGGTTATTGAACGCGAGTTCGGGCCCGAAGTGCTCTCACTCGTACGTGGCGTCACCAAGCTTGGCGCGTTGCGCTATCGCGGACTTGAGCGTCACACCGAGTCGCTTCGCCGTCTATTCGCGGCGACGGCGCAGGATATCCGCGTACTGATCATCAAGCTGACGGATCGTCTCCACAATGCGAAAACCCTTGAGCATGTCCCCGCAGAAAAGCGGCGTCGCATCGCGATCGAAACGCTTGAGATTTATGCGCCGATAGCAGACCGCCTCGGTATGAGCGTGCTCAAAATGGAGCTTGAGGATGCCGCCTTCCCCTATGCGTACCCTAAAGAGTATGAGAAAACGCGCGAGCTTCTGAAAGAGCGCAAGCGCGAAAACGAAAAGCGTCTCGAAAAGGCTGAGCATGACCTCAAGCGCATCCTCGCCGATCAGGGCATGCGTGATTTCCGTACCGAAGCCCGTGTGAAGGGCATGTACAGCCTGTTCCGAAAGCTCGAGAGGAAGCAGTGGGACATCGATGCGATTCACGACATCATGGCGCTTCGCATCATCGTCCGAACGCTCGCCGATTGCTACGCGGTGCTCGGGCTCGTGCACAAACAGTGGCGGCCGGTGCCCGGCAAGATCAAGGACTACATCGCATTCCCAAAGCCAAACGGCTATCAATCCATCCACACTACCGTCTACACCGGCGATGGCGGCGCGCTCGAAATCCAGATTCGCACCGAAGCGATGCACCAGGAGGCACTCTACGGTATCGCGTCGCACCTTACCTACAAGGAGCGACAGAGCGGACGCGGCGGAAGGCGCGGCAGCGGTCTGGATTGGATTCGGCAATTTCTCCCTGGTGGGGGCAGAGGTAAAGCCGCAACCGTAGCTGCCCATACGACGGCAACAGCGGAGCGCGATGTGCCGCAGTGGGTGAAGGAGCTCGCTCGCGCCGACGCCCAGGGTGAGCAATCGGAAGAGTATCTCGCGAGCTTAAAGACGGATTTCTTCAGCCATCGCGTATTCGTCTTTACACCCAAGGGCGACGTTATCGATCTGCCGCTCGCCGCGACGCCCATCGACTTCGCGTATGCGATTCACTCCGAAGTGGCAAATAAGATGGCGGGCGCGCGGGTCAACGGCAAGATGGTGTCGATAGATAGGCCACTGCACAACGGCGACATGGTCGAGATCGTAACGAAAGCGTCCGCGAAGCCGTCGCGCAAATGGTACGACATCGCCAAAACGACGCTCGCAAAGAAGATGATCCGTGCAGCGCTTGCGAGCGACACGCCCGAGCAGGCCCCCGCCCCGAAACGCGGGAAGCAACGAGGTCAGTCTAAACGGTAAAATTACGCGCGGAGTAGAGGTCTGCGTCCTCTTTCTGCTCCTCCCTGTAGGCAGGTTCCGGCTCACTCGCCGCCCCGACGGGTCCGTCTTCAGGTACGCGCGGCTCTGCATCTTCGGACACGGCACTCTCCTGCGCATTCGCAGCGGTAGTATTCGCCTGCTCCTCCATCTGCTTGATCTGCGCAGCCAGCTTCATACACAAGTGCGCGAGGTCTTCAGAAGAAAAGAAATCAATGAGTACCTTTCCTCCATTCTCCTTTTTTTCGATGCGTACGCGTGTCCCGAGCTGCTCCGTAAGCTGTCGTTCGAGAATGAGAAGGTCCGGCGTCAGGTCCGATTTGCGCGCTCGCTCCACGGCGATGCGCCGCGAGAGCTGCTCCGCGTCGCGCACCGTGAGGTGGCGCGTAACGATCTCCTTAAACAGCGTCTGCTGCTCCTCCGGTTTATCGATGAGCATGAGAAGGGGACGTGTGTGCCCTTCGTTTATAGATCCGCCTGCGAGCGCATCGAGCATTCCCTTTGGCAGCATGAGGATGCGCAACGTGTTGGAGACATACTCGCGACTCTTCCCTACTTTCTTGCCTATATCTACGTGCTTCATCCCGAACTCGTCTACGAGCTGCTTGAATGCCGTGGCCCGATCTACAGGATTGAGATCTTCGCGCTGGAGATTCTCGATAATCGCGAGCTCGAGCTTCAGGCGATCGGAATCCTCGGGCCGTCGGATCACCACCGGCACCTGATAGACGCCTGCTTTTTTCGCTGCCCGGAGACGACGCTCACCTGCGATCAGCTCGTACTCCACGGTAATACCCTCGCCAGGCCGCTCCGTTTCCCTTTTGGTAACAGTGAGAGGATTTAATACGCCATACTGGCGGATGGATTCAGCAAGCGAATTGAGGGCCGCCTCGTCGAACGTTTTACGCGGCTGAAAGGGGTTTGGCTTAATTCGATCTACTTCCACCCAGAAGATCGAGTCGCTCATGTACGCCTCTTTCATAAAATCCTCCATAACAGCAGTATACCACGAGCGTTGTCTGCTGAATTGAATCCGAGTACACTCTGGTATTGCCGGAGTGGCGGAATGGCAGACGCGCACGACTCAAAATCGTGTCTCGCAAGAGGTGAGGGTTCAAGTCCCTCCTCCGGCACCGTGGAATCGAAGACAAAGCTTCTTATCATCGTCGGACCCACTGCATCCGGCAAGAGCGCGCTCGCCATTCGGCTCGCGCGCCGCTTCAACGGCGAGATCATATCTGCCGACTCTCGGCAGGTGTATCGGGGCCTCAACATTGGAACGGGTAAAGTAACGAAACGGGAAATGGCCGGCATCCCCCATCATCTCCTCGATGTAGCTTCGCCGAAGCGCCGCTTCACCGCGGGCGATTTCCTGAAGTTGGCCGACGCCGCCGTACAGGAAATCGCCGCGCGCGGCAAGTTGCCAATCGTAGCGGGTGGCACCGGCTTCTACATCGACGCACTCGTAGGCAGGATGCACGTACCGAACGTGCCGCCGGATACGGCATTGCGAAAGAAACTCGGCAAGAAAACCGCCGCCGAGCTATTCGCAATGCTTAAAAAGAATGATCCTCGTCGCGCGCGAGCCATGAATACTCCAAGCGAGCGTAACAACAAGGTACGAATCATCCGTGCTCTGGAGATCGCGAAGGGCGCCACATCCTCCCCCTTGTCCTCCCAGGAGGACTCATCTCGGTATGACGCGACGTGGATCGGCATACGGTCGGACATGAAGGCGCTCGAGAAGAAAATTAGGGCGCGGCTCCTCGCGCGCATGAGGAGCGGCATGGTGGCGGAAGCAAAGCGTCTCCACGAGGGCGGTCTCTCCTATAAACGCATGGAAGAGCTCGGACTCGAATATCGATCGCTGGCTCGGCATCTGCTGGGGAAAATCAGTCGCGAGGATCTGATAGCGGAGCTCACTCGAGATATCCGTCGGTATGCGAAAAATCAGCTCGCGTACTGGAAGCGCAATCCGGAAATCAAATGGCAGAAGAGTACTGCAAGAAGTATTACCGTCATCAGAGCAGTCTACGGCGGGCGCTGAGGGAATCGAACCCCCACTAGCGGTTTTGGAGACCGCTGTTCTACCACTAAACTAAGCGCCCTTCAGAAAAGCCCGGTGAGTGCAGGCTTCGCGAAAAGTATATCGTAAGACGTTGCAGCGGGCGAACGCCTATTTCTTCGCCTCCTTATGTACCGTGTGCTTACGGCACCACTTGCAGTGCTTTTTGAGCTCGATTTTGCGCTCGACGAGCTTCTTATTCTTCCGCGACCAGTAATTGATTCGGCCGCACTCCTTACAAGCGAGCTTAATGAGTTGATCTTGAGACATTGCGCGATACTATACCCGACCCTCCGCTATGGCGCAAATTCGCGCTAACAGATCGTAAAGAAGCTGAAATCCCGGCCAAGCAGCGTGCTCATGAGCGTATAGACGACGAGCCATGCTCCGAGGATGATGACGAGCCCGATCACGACATTGGTAAAGATGCTGCGGGCCCGCTGCGCCTCCCCCGTCGTTACATTGCTTAGATACAGCCATCCCGCATAGGCGAACAAGAGAGCTGAAAGAATGATGACAATGAATATCCCCGTATTGAGAACGTTCTGCGCAAGCGTGGCGACGTCGCACACCGTGCAGTCCACGCCATCGCATGGGACGATCTTATCCGGCATGTCGAAAGTATACCCCCGTCCTGCAGATTCTTCCCCGCCTATCTGTGTATGTGTTGAAGGAACGGCAAACCTGCGGCATACTGCCCCTATCGCGTCGGTGGCGGAGTGGTCAATCGCACGTGGCTGTAGACCACGCGGGCTTTGCCCTACGGGGGTTCGAATCCCTCCCGGCGCACACAATGTAAAATGGCGGCCCCTGCGGTCGCCATTTTGCATTGGGAGCAGGATTCGAACGGGCGGAGCCGAAGGCGAGCCAGGGCAGTGACCACTTAACGAGCGCAGCGAGTTTAGTGAGTCACGCTCGAATCCCTCCCGGCGCACACAATGCGAAATGGCGGCCCCTGCGGTCGCCATTTTACATTGGGAGCAGAATTGCACTCCGGAACTATAGATAATTACACATAAGCCGTTACAAAACTGACCCCATTTTTACGATGGGGGCGATGAGCAGAATAAGAATGGGAGCACCACCTATCGTTTGAGGGGCCTTTCTTCAAAACTTGAACAAGCAGGAACGTTGTGATGTAATGCCGAGGGATCCAAAAGCGAAGGAGATCGCAATGATTCGTTTCCTTTCCTCGATACTCTTGCTAATGTCGACGAGCGCGATAGCAGCAGAGGACATTCTGCTGGTACAGAGTCCTCCTGTGTATCACTCCGGCGAGTCCGCCGTAGGGGTCGTAATAGGGCAAGACGGCACGAGACTGGCACTGCAGCAAACCGTCCAGCACGTGGGGAAGCAAGCATACCTTCTGACAACATTCGTCGATGAAGTCGGCAATGTTCGAGGATGGGTGTTGTTCGACCCACGTACGTGGCTTTCTCTAGCCACGAACGATGCCACGATCCTGCAAGGTCTGTCCACCACTTGTGCAGCGGATACGCTCTTTCCTATCACGCTGGGCAAAGTGTACGAATGCGTAACCAGCATGCGGGATGATGATCAAGTCCATACGGCCCGGTCGCGTTTGGAGTTCGACACTGTCCATCGAGACGCGGACGGGAAAATGATCGGATTTTGCGCGCTATCAACCGATGATGCGGAAAATCTAGTCTTCTCGGCACGTGTCTGTATGTCTCCTGACGGAAAGTGGATTCGCTCGATAAAAATACTTTCTGTCGCGCAGATCCAACGAAGCTGAGACTCTAGACCGGGTGCCACCAATGGCAGCCGGTCCTTCCTTTTGCAGATTTTACTGTGCACGCACCCTACGCTGCCGCTTTCGCGCGGGTCCTGATGCTACGCGTGCGCTCCGCTGCTTTGCGAACATCGAAGGTAAGCTCGCCATCTTTGACGTCGACGCGTACCGCTCCCCCCTCGAGCACGCCGCGCGCGATCATCATGTTTGCGACCGGCGTGAGGATCTTAGTCTGAATGAGCCGTCGGAGCGGGCGCGCACCGTACTGCGCGTTGTACCCTTCCTTCGAGAAGTACTCGAGCGCCGCATCCGATACCGAAAGCGCGATCTGCTTTTCTTCGAGACGCTTCGTAACTTCCTGCATCTGCAGCGAGACGATTTCTCGCACCGCCTCGGGCGTGAGAATGTTGAAGAGGATGATGTCGTCGAGACGATTAAGAAACTCCGGCCGGAAGTACTCCTTGAGCGACCCCATCACTTTCTGCTTCACCTGCTCGTAGCGTTCGCTCTCGTCACCTTTCGCAGCACCGCTGAATCCGAGGTTGGACATGCGGTCGATGTGCTCGGCTCCGATGTTGGAGGTCATGATGATCACCGTATTCTTGAAGTTCACCACGCGTCCCTTCGCATCCGTGAGTCGGCCGTTGTCGAGGACCTGGAGCAGGATATTGAACACCTCCGGGTGTGCCTTCTCAATCTCATCGAAGAGAATCACCGAGTACGGCCGGTGTCGCACGAGCTCGGTCAAGCCGCCACCTTCGTCGTATCCGACATAGCCCGGAGGCGATCCGATCATTTTCGATACGGAGTGCTTTTCCATGTACTCGGACATATCGACCCGGATCAAGGCCTTGTCGCTGTTGAAGAGGAAGTCCGCGAGCGCGCGTGTGAGCTCTGTCTTTCCGACGCCCGTAGGTCCCAAGAAAAGGAACGATGCGACGGGCCTGTTCGGATCGGAAATGCCCGCGCGGCTGCGCTTGATCGCATCCGACACTTTCACCACGGCTTCGTCCTGACCGATGATGCGCTTCTTGAGCTCCTGATCCATGCGCGCCAATTTCTCCGCCTCCTCTTCCAGCATTCGCGAGACTGGTACGCCCGTCCAGCGAGCAACGACTTCCGCTATATCTTCCGCGGTAATCTCCTCGCGCAACACGCGGCGCGTAGCTTGCAGCTTCTTGAGGCGCTTGCTCGACGTATCGAGCTCTTTCTCGAGTGCGGGGATTCGCCCGTAGCGGATCTCTGCGGTTTTTGTCAGATCGCTTTTTGCTTCTGCCTGCTCCGCTTCAATTCGCAGTGACTCAAGCTCGTTTTTGATGCGCTTGATATCGGTGAGCGTCTCCTTTTCGTTCTTCCACTTCATTTCGAGCTCTCGCGTGCCGTCCTGGAGGTCGGCGATTTCGCGCTCTATGGACTTGACGCGGCTCTTGGCCTTTGAGTCGCCGGCCTCGTTCTCCTTCTTCAGGGCTTCGCGCTCGATCTCGAGGCGCGTGATCGTACGGTGTGCTTCCTCGAGCGCGGGCGGCTTGTTCTCGAGCGAAAGACGAAGGGCGGAAGCGGCCTCGTCTATAAGGTCGATCGCCTTATCGGGAAGATAGCGCTCCGTAATGTAGCGGGAGGAGAGCTGTACAGCAGCGACGATCGCGTCGTCCGTGATGTGCACGCCGTGGTAGAGCTCGTAGCGCTCCTTGAGCCCGCGCAAAATGGAGACCGCGTCCTCCACGGATGGCTCGTTTACATACACTGGCTGAAAGCGGCGCGTAAAGGCCGGGTCATGCTCGATGTGGCGCTGGTACTCTTTGAGGGTCGTCGCGCCGATGACGCGCATCTCGCCGCGGGCGAGCGCAGGCTTCAGCATGTTCGACGCGTCGAGTGCGCCATCTGCCGCACCCGCGCCGATCAGCGTGTGGATCTCATCAATAAAGAGGATGATCTTTCCTTCCGCACGCTCTACCTCCTTCATGACAGCCTTTAAGCGCTCCTCAAATTCCCCTCGATACTTGGTCCCCGCGACCAAAAGCCCCAGATCGAGCTGGACGAGCTCCTTGCCGCGCAGACTCTCCGGCACGTCGCCGCTCGCCATGCGCTGCGCAAGACCTTCTGCGACAGCCGTCTTGCCGACGCCCGCCTCTCCGATGAGGATCGGATTGTTTTTGGTGCGGCGCGAGAGGATCTGTATGACGCGCGTGATTTCCGTATCTCGGCCGATGACGGGGTCGAGCTTGTTTTCCCTTGCGCGGTCCGTGAGCGAGCGCGCGAAGCGCGCGAGCGCCCGGAGCTTCTTCGGCTCCTCCGCGTCTCGTATCTTCCCTTCCTTTATATCCGCGAGCACGCGCGCCAGCGCGGAGCGATCTATGCGAAAGCGCGCCAGGATGTCTGCCGCCGGTCCGGGATGCTCGGTGATACCCAGGACAAGATGCTCGGGTGACACGAACTGATCGTTGAAACTTGCGGCGATGCGCGGCGCACCCTCGAATACGCGCACGAGCTCCGGTGTAAGATAGAGCTGGAAAGAGGGGGACACGGTCGTGCCGCCGCTCCCCTCGATAAGCTCAAACACGGAATCAGAGAGGTGTGCCGTGTCGATATCGAGCTGCTCAAACATCGGCAGCACCATAGTCTCCTCTTGTCCGAGGAGTGCTGCGAATAGATGGAGTGTAGATACCTGATTATGGCCACGCTCGACTGCTAGTTGATGAGCCCTCTGGATCGCCTCTTTTGCTTTCGTCGTAAAGTTATTGAATGGTGCCATATGCGTATTGTATTTAGGTGTTAGGGAGACGACTGCTCCGCTCCCCCTTCACTGCTCGCATTGTACGTTAAAAGTTCTGAAGCCGCAAGGAAGGTTTTCTCCGATAAAGCCCGGCTTTCCGCCGTGCTGAAGCCGACGACACTCCCGTCCACGTCCATGAGGACACTGCCGAAGACGATGGCGTCGCTCGGGATGTTCGTCTCTATCATGGAGACGGGTGTCTCCCCTGTTTTCTTTCCGCTCGGGAGTGCTACAACGATGCCGTCGGCAATCCGGGTCGCACCGTGCTCCGCGACCGATACCACGGTCTCGCCGAGCGAAGGAGGCGCTCCCGCAATGCTTGCAGCCGCCCACGTCTGCTCGGAGCTCGTCGCTTGAAGCACCGCCAAGCCGGCTCCTGTCTTCTTGCGTGCGACGCTCGCAGGGATGCGCGCGTCCCCGACGCCGATTTCTATGCTGCCGCTTGCAGGAAGCGATGCGATATCGGCTAGTACCGCCCCGGAATTGCTTATGACGAGGCCGAGCCCTAGGAATACCTCGGTATCTTTACCGCTCGCGTCCTTCCCGCGTGCATAGAGCTGAACCACGGAGGGAGCCAGCTTTTTAAGCGCGGTCGCTATCAGGTCCGATTCCTTTACGATCACCGTCTTCTCTGTCGTAACGACCGCCGCCGCTTGTCCGGAAGGGACGACTTTCTCGACAGTGCGCTCGATGACGCGGTTGACCGTCTGCGCCATAGCCGGCGGCGCCTGCTCCATGAGCGATACGGTAACGATGCCGGTCGCGATTGAGGTGACGAAGCTCACGAGAAGTCCGAGGAGGATGATTTGAGATTTCGTGAGCTTCTCGATATCCATGAGGCGAGTATACCACCTCGCCGGTTGTCCCAGAAAAGAAAGGAGTCAGTGGATACGCGACCCGGGCAGACGGAGTACCTCTTCGAGCGTGTCGACGGCTCGCTGGACGTCGCCCATGCGCGTGTCGCGCCCGAGAGAGATGCGCAGTGTATGCGACGCGCGCCACGGCGCGGGCGGCTCGGCGTCTGCAGCCGCTCGCTCAAGAGCGGCGACTACGTGCGAGAGCTTTTCCTCTCCTTCGCGACAGGCACTCTTTGTGGAAAGCGCTACACCGCGATGATCCATCGCCAAAACCACGTACTCGCTCTCGATACCTGGAATGGAAACATTGAGGATGTGCGGCAAGCCCGGCTCTCCATTGCGCACTGCGCCTGGAGCGACGGCCTGGATGCGCGCCGCAAACGCCTCGGAGAGCACTCGCAGACGTTTCGCCTCCCGCTGCCGCTCATGCGCCACTATCTGGAGCGCTGCGGCGAATCCAGCCGCGAGCGCCACGTTTTCCGTGCCTCCGCGCAATCCATACTCCTGGCCTCCACCGACAATGAGTGGCGCGAGCCACTCTTCGCTGCCCGGACGAATAACAAGTGCGCCGATTCCGCGCGGTCCGTAAAGCTTTCCAGAGTCGAAAGTCATGAGATCGGGGCCGAGCCCATGTACGAGCGCACGAAGATAGAGCGGCCCCTGCCCCGCATCGCAGTGGAAGACGATCGGCGCCGTGCGCGAGCTTTGCGAACGCAGAAGTTGCGCGATCTCCGCAATCGGCTGCAGCGTCCCTATCTCATGATTCGCCCAGCCGATCGAGACGAATACCGTATCCTGCTTCAGGAGCGCAGCGACGGCATCTGGCCGGATACGCCCATCTGAGTCCGGGGCGATGCGCTCAACGCGCGCGCCCGCTTTCTCGATTATGTCGAAACACGCGAGCACCGAAGGATGTTCTATAGCTGACACGAGCCAGTGCGTATCGGCTATGTGGGTGCCCTTTTTCTCGAGCGCACGGAAAAAGCCAAGGATTGCTAGATTGTTTGCCTCGGTGCCTCCGGATACGAATACGATCTCGCGCGGCTTTACTCCTAGCACGCTCGCTATGCTTGCGCGCGAGGCGGCGAGTGATGCTTTGGCGCGCGCTCCTTCGCTGTGAATCGCGCCAGGGTTTCCAAAAAGAGCGGCCGCTGCGTCCGCTGCCTCTTGGGCGCGGGGCAAGACAGGGGTCGCCCCTGCAAAGTCCATGTAGATGCGCTTCCTGCGCCCGAAACCGAACATCGCATCATTGTCTATATGTATGGGCGCTTTGCAATCCATGCTGCTTGGAAAAAGAGGTCCTGTCTCGTATACTCTTGCGAATATACCCGCAGTATGGTCTGCGCAAGAAACCTATGGCATCCGCTTCCAAAGCAACCCGTATGGAGAGGCCGCCCATTGTGGCGGTCCTTGGGCACGTGGATCATGGTAAATCCACGCTTCTCGATCACATCCGAAAGTCCAATACGGTCGCGGGCGAAGCTGGCGGCATAACCCAGCACGTCGCCGCGTATGAAGTTGAGCACGCCGCCGAAGGAGGTGAGCAGAAGCGCATCACGTTCATCGATACGCCCGGCCATGCCGCGTTCCACGCGATACGCGCGCGAGGCGCTAATATCGCCGACGTGGCGATCCTCGTCGTAGCCGCGGACGACGGCGTGAAGGCGCAAACACTCGAAGCGCTCCAGAGCATCGAGAGCTCGGGCATTCCCTTCGTTATCGCGATCAATAAGATCGATAAGCCTAATGCTTCGCTCGACCGCACGCACGCCTCGCTGCTCGAGCACAAAATATACGTGGAAAAGATGGGCGGCTCGATACCCTGGGCGGCCATTTCGGCGAAAACAGGACAGGGCGTCTCCGAGCTGCTCGATCTCGTACTCCTGGTGGCGCAGCTACAGGAGCTCACGGGCGACCCATCCAAAGAGGCCGAGGGGTACGTCATAGAGGCGCACCGCGACCAAAAGCGCGGTATAGCCGCAACGCTCATCATTACCGACGGGACACTAAGACGCGGCGACGCAGTGCTCGCTGGCCGCGCGATCGCGCCGGTTCGCATAATGGAAGATCACACCGGACGCGCGCTCGAAGAAGCGTCTTTCTCCGCGCCCGTCCAGCTTGTCGGCTTCGATGAGCTGCCGGAAGTGGGCGTGCCTTTCACCACCTTTCCGGCCAAGCGTGCCGCGGAGGATGCCCGGAAGACCGCGCGCGCTGCCGAAGCCCCCGAAGCAACCGCAGCGCTCGAAGAGGAAGGGGCGCGATTCATCCTCCCCATAATCGTACGCGCCGATGCGACGGGCTCCCTTGAAGCGATCGCACACGAGGTTTCCCGTCTCGGCGATGAATTCGCTGGCGTCCGTATCGTGCACTCCGGCGTAGGGTCCGTGTCCGAAGCCGATATCAAGGCGGCGCTCGGTGGCGACCGCCCGGCGGCTGTCGTGGGATTCAATGTCGGCGTGGACGCGCTCGCGCGCGAGCATGCCCGCCAGCATGGCGTCTCCATCGAGACGTTCGACATTATCTATAAGCTCACAGAGCGGCTAGAAGAGCTCATGCGGGAAGCTGCGCCGACGCGTACGGTGGAAGAAATTGTCGGCCGCGCAAAGGTGCTAAAGGTATTCTCGCAGCGCAAGGAAACACACGTACTTGGCGGCGTCGTCCTCTCCGGCCGCATCGAACGCGGCGCCCTCGTGCGCGCCATTCGACGCGGTGAGCCCCTCGGAGTCGGCTCCATCGAGAATATCCAGTCGCATAAGCAGAACGTCGATCGAATTGAAGAAGGGGGCGAGTTTGGCGCGGAAATAGAGATCGACGCAACGCTCGCGCAAGGAGACACCCTCGAGTGTTTTTACGAAAAGCAGGTATGAGCCGCCGCACCGATCAGGTCTCGCAGGAGCTCGCCCAGCACGCGGGCACTTTTCTCTCGCTGAAGTCGAGCCACACATCGCTCATTACGGTTACCCGCGCGGACGTATCGCCCGATCTGCGCTCCGCTACGATTTACCTATCCGTGCTGCCAGAGCCGCAAGAGAGCGCCGCGCTCGATTTCGCAAAACGCCAGCGTGGGCCCTTCCGCGAATACTTGAAAGGGCACGCTCGTCTCAAATACGTTCCGACAGTTGATTTTCTCATCGACGGGGGCGAGAAGAATCGACAGCGCATCGATGAACTCACGCGATAGTATATACTATAGTATATACTATGGTATATACTATTCCCCGCCCCTCAAGCGCCGGGCGAACGTGGTATATTTGGGGTCTTGGCCCGATGGTGAAGGGGTAACACGGCGGTCTGCAAAACCGCTACGCGCGGGTTCGAGTCCCGCTCGGGCCTCCAGACCGAGAGAATCGTGCGTTTGCACGATTCGTCCGGACTCGAAAGGCGCAGCGATGTCGCGAGCTTGCGAGCGACCGCGAGCCCGGGCAGCCTGCCTGCCGGTAGGCAGGGAGCCACTTAGCGAATCGGAGCGCCGGGCGCGAACGATGAGCTTAGTGAGCTGACGCCGAGTCCCGCTCGGGCCTTCCTCTAGTGCTTGTATGAGTGGCTCTCTCGCTGCTAGAGTGATGCTATGGCAGCAATAACAAAGGTCATCATCCCCGTCGCCGGATCAGGCACGCGCTTCCTCCCCGCCACCAAGGCGCAGCCGAAGGAGATGCTGCCTGTGATCGATAAGCCGGTCATCCAGTACCTGGTAGAGGAAGTCGTACAGGCAGGCGTTACCGACATTATTTTTGTCACAGGACGCAATAAGCGCGCGATCGAAGATCACTTCGACGCCTCGCCCGAGCTCGAAGCGCAGCTGGAGGAGCGCGGCAAGAGCGAACTGTTGAAGACCGTTCAGGACGTGTCCGAGCTCGCGCGCTTCTCATTCGTCCGGCAACGATTCCCGCTCGGGGACGGTGACGCGATCCTTTGCGCAGAGCACCTCGTCGGCAAGGACGAGCCCGTCGGTGTCATGTTCGGCGACGATATTTTCGTCGGGCCTGCTCCCCGACTCACCCAGATCGGAAGAGTATTTGTGGAGCGCGGAGGCGTCGTCGCCGCGCTCGAGCGGGTTCCGCAAGCGGAAGTGAGCCGCTACGGCGTCGTGGGCGGAGAGCAAGGAGAAGGGGGCATTCTCGATATCAAGACGATCGTCGAAAAGCCCGCTGTGAATGATGCGCCGTCGGACCTGATTCTTATGGGAACTTACATAATCAACGGAGGAGTCTTTAAGGAATTACGCACACTGAAGGATCGGTCGACGGAGGGCGAGATCCGATTGGCGGATGCGCTGAAGGCGTACGCAGCGCACGATCCCGTCTACGGACTCACCATGGAGGGCAAACGCTATGACTGCGGCGATAAGCTCGGCTACTTAAAGACGACGGTGGATTTCGCCCTTATGCATCCGGAGTTCAAAGACGAGTTCCGCGCGTACTTGCGAGAAGTGCTCGGCGAGTAAGCTTCCACTTCCCCGTCTTCTATAGCACAATTAATACCTCGCCGGGGTGATGGAATGGTAGACATAGGAGACTTAAAATCTCCGAGCGCAAGCTGTGTGGGTTCGAGTCCCACCCCCGGCACTTGCGCGATGGGATAATAAAAAAACCGCGGCACGTACGTGCCGCGGCATGACTGGCCATTACCCATCTCATGTTTCAGCCCACAGTATCAGGGCTCTTTATACGCTTGGCCGCATCTGCCCATATCTGATCGATCTCGGCGTCAGCCCGCCTCGCTAGCTCTTCTTTCGAGACGAACGCGTGCGGGACGCCCTGCGTGCGACCTGCGTGGTCCTCGGCTGCTTGTCTGGTGGGCCACCACTTTCGGATTCGGACATACGACGACTCTGAATTACCAGGGTCGTAGCCGACGATAAGTTGGCCGTACTGGTACCTCAAGTAGGCGATCGGTGCTTCGAAGATTTCGCGCTTTTCAGGATCAACTCCGTAGACCACCTGCCCAAGTTCGGGCACGTCAGCGGGAAGCGCTTTCATTTCAGGTGCCGTACCTTCAAATCGAATACGAGCGAACCACGATATGCGGCCCTCGCGCATGAGCCGCCGCACCTTATTGGAAGCGGCTCGCCGCGTAGCATATGGCTCTCCTTCGGTATTTGGTTCGAAACTGCCAATGAGCGTCGTTTTGATCCTGTCATGGGACTGTGCAATGGCGAAGCTGCTATCAAGCCCTGCAATGTGTATCACTCTGGCAGGCATGACACGGAATCGCGAATTTCGTCCAAAGTGCACATCGGCGATATAGCAAGGATCGCCCAGCTTCCATTTTCGATCGGCCATACCGGCCCCCTTTCTGTTGAGTGAGAACGGAAGAGTGCTTCTTCAACAGTATCGTGCATATAAAAATGCGTCCAGAGAGAATCGCCCACTGCTGCGCATATTGCGTTTGTTGGATAATATTGTATAATGCGGCCCGCTAACAGAGACGAAAGGAGAGAATGATGTTTGTCCCTCTTTGGCTCTTCGTGCTGTTTGTCGCTGCCGCTGCATGGGCAATCGTGATTACGCTGCTATTCTTCTATCACAACCCGCTTCCCTTCCCCGATCGAGGTCATCGCTGCTTCGCCGTTCCTAACATAAAAGCGGCTGCATACATCGGGGGCATCTTGCGCGATCTTGGCGGGCTGTCGGAGAAGTTTACCTTTTTTGTTGGCGGTACAACGCAAACACTGTTTTCCGATAACACGACCGTGTTGATCACGCATGACTCCCGACATTCCGTAGAGGAACTCCCACCGAATGCGCTTTCGCTTGTGTCGCACGATCCTACTGTCGCCGCACGCGCAGCTGCCCAAAAGCTGCAAACGGCTGGATTCCAGGCAAAGGTACACCTCGACGTAATACCGACGCTCGGCGACAAGCTCGTGGCGGTCTCAAGCAATGCTTTCGACGGCTGGATACTCATCTTTCGACGGCACGCCCTCGCGATGGGCAAGCCGCCCGGCATGTGTAAGATCATTCAGTAAAATCTTTGGGCGCCGCCCCTGTGCGGCGCCCAAACCTTTTTTGTTGAGAGGGTGGTACGATGCGAGCATGGCAGAAGACGGGAAGGGACATATCGACTCGAGCACTGCATTTATGATGATTCTCGTGGCGCTGTTTCTTGACGGCACGCAAGCGCTCCTCGATTTTCTTATTATAGGTATTTTCGCGAACCCTCTTCTGGATATTTTGCCGCTATCCTCTTCGGTATGTGGTTTTCGCACCACGGCATCAGCGTCGTCGCATCGAAGCGCGCACTCGGTTTCGGCGGCACCATAATCGGAGAATTCATTCCCCTCCTTAACGCTCTGCCACTCTGGACGGCATTCGTCGTCATTACCGCGCTCAAGAACCGAGTAAAGGAGAGTCTATAAAATTGGGTCCCCCCAGTAGGACTCGAACCTACAACCAATCGCTTAAGAGGCGACTGCTCTGCCAATTGAGCTATAGGGGGAATTAGGTAGGATTGTACACAAGTTTTGCAGATTGAGAATACGCATGATACACCGTATTTGATGGGCAGGTGGCGGAATGGTAGACGCGCTAGCCTTAGGAGCTAGTCTCGCAAGAGGTGGGAGTTCGAGTCTCCCCCTGCCCACTGACAGCAGACCGTATAGTTGACGCTTTACGATTCTTTCCATACTGTTCTTCCCAGCTAATTCCCAGCAGGAGGAGAAGAAATGAGGGCGAGTCTCTTGTTACTGAGTCTTATCGGCCTTGTTGCCGCCATCATCGGTGTCGACCTCGTCTATTCAAGGACGCACGGCATTGCGATAACGTGCCGTGTCGACTCGATCACACAGGAGAGCCGTGATACGACCCTAGTTGCGTGGCTCTGTGATGGAGATATGTCCGAAATCGCACCTATGGGCGGCCCGAGCCTTCGTCAATTCCCCAAGGTCGGCGACACCGTGCGATGCACGAAATGGCGACCAAAAATTCTAGGGCCTCTCACAGGAGACATCGTCCAGGAATGCCATCCAATAGCGCCTAGTATAGAGTCCTAGTTCCTGTCTCGCACTTGACCGCCCGGCATCTGTCGGGCGGTTTTCTATTGCTCTAAAAATTGAATCCGTTGACGATATCGTTCGCGCGGCTCACGTCGGGAGAGGCGAGATCGAGCCCGAAGGTGTTCGTGATCAGCGCAACGATGCCGTACACGGAAACCATGATGAGCATGCCGACCATGCCCCAGATCATGTGCCGGACGCCATTCTCGCGTCCACTCGACTGTTCTACCTTAAAGAGAAACTCAACAAGCCCGAAAAGGAACAGGAGAAAACCCGCCGTGAAGATGAGGAGTATCGCAGGATCGATGATGTACGTTACAAAACGACCCAGCACTTCTTGACCTGCGCCCGGTTGCATACGAGGCAGCGCGGCTTATCAGATTAGAATCCAGGGTAGCCGCCGGTCGTAACCTGAATACCCTTCGGTACGATCGGATCGGTAGACGTTACCTTGAAGGTGCTCTGCAGAAGGCGGATGATGCCCCATATGGAAACCATCACGAAAATCGCGACGATGCCCCAAAGCATGAGATTGAGACCTGCCTTCGCATTATCGGATCCGAGAGCGCGCAAGTACTGGATGAGGCCCCAAAAGAATACGAGGATCGCGACAGTGATGAGGAGGCCGATCGCCGCGTTCAAGAACGTATTGATGAGGGCGAGGGTATTGAGAAGCGTCTGCGCTGATGCGAGTGATGGCAGGAGCAGCGAGGCTGTCGCAAGTGTGGAAACGGCTATACGTGAGCGCATGATAGTGAGAAAGATATTAATAGTGCTTTCATTGTATAGGTGGCGAGCAGGAACACAACGGGCTCCGAGGAGCCGTGTGGATAAGCCGAAGGACTCACTCGAAGACTCGTAACAAGATCTCGATACAGACCACCACGAAAAGGATGGCGACTCCCCACTCCATTACGACGATTCCCTTTTTGCGATTCTCCCGTCCAAGCCGCGAGAGGTACAGGATGAAGCCACCCGTAAAGCAGCCAAACGAAATCGCCCCGAAGAGCCCGATAATGCCGTAGGTACCGGCGCGCACCACATCGAGAAATTCCATACCCTACTCGATGACTCCGGCTTGCTCCGGAGAGAGAAAGCCGCCGGACTGCGCGCTCCCCTGCGAGGAAAAATCGACACCCGTGGAGAGAAAAGTGGCTTTGAGCAACGCGAGGATGCCCCACACCGATACCATGACGAAGAGAATCACGATGCCCCACACGAAGAAGTTGCGCCGTTTCTCCGCGCCCTTTTCCCCATCGCCGAAGTGGATGATGTTGGAGGAGACCCCGAATAGGTACACGACCAGGCCAGCGACGACGAGGACGCCGATCCCCCGATTCATGAGCGACACAAGGTACTCGGCAAGTTCTTTAAATGTACGCGGCGCGGCGAGGGCGACGAGCGGAACGAGAAGTACCGCCGCGCCAGTCAGGATCGGTCGCAGCCGCATATCAATTGCCCATAAGTTGGGTTACCGTGCCGCCGATGAGCGTCGCGAGCACCCATGCGCCGAGAATGAGCGTCGTCCCCAGGAGCACGTAGAGAAAGTTCGTGTGCGCCGTTTTTATTTTATCGCTGTTCCCTCGCGCCCAGACATACATGAACCCCGCGATCACGATGAACACCGTAATGATCGGCAGCGCGATCATCACCACCGCGCGCATAGCTCCTTCGATGAATTCAGAGAGCGTGTCGAATCCCGTGAGCGGATTTTGCAGCGTTTGCGCGAGCGCTGGGAAAGCAAAAAAGAGGAGCGCCGAGCCGATGAGCGTGGGGAGGATCCACCTGATGTGCGTCATAAGGGTCATGAGTTGATGAGTTGGGAGAGCGCCTGCTCCGCTCTCTGGACTGATTCCTGCACGCCGAGTGCGCCACTGGTCACGTTTTCAATCATATCGCGGAAGATCTCCTCTGTCCTTTCGGAATCGGGATCTATCCACGTACGACTGATAAGGGCCTGAGAGGCGATGAGGATCTCAACGCTCTGCCGGGGCTGCAGGAGTTGCGCCGTGGCATTCGCATTCGCGGCGGACACCTGTTGCTCGAGCACGTCGCGACGCGCCGAAGGGATGCCGAGCGCGATAGAGAGCAGCTGGGAGGCCTCGGGGGATGCGAGCAGGTAACTTACGGTCCTGCCGCCGACCGGATTGTGCGCCGCTCTTGGCACGGCAAATCCATACACGTGCGCGAACGTGAGTCGAGGTGCGCCCGGATCACTCGAGAGCTGCGGCACGCCCGAGATGCCGAAATTGAGATTAGGGTTCATTTGGCGCAAGAGCGGCTCCTCGCTCGCGTAGCCAATATAGAGCGCGAGATCGCCCGCCGCGAAGCTCTCGCGCGAGCCGGGCAGGGATCGATTCCAGCTATAGTACGAGGCCGACGGATTCGCGAAGGCGGTGTAAAAATTAAGCGCGCCCTGCGACGGAAGCTCCGATTCCCCCGTTCGCGGCACGAGCGCGGGAATGAGCTTGCCAGCACCGTCGTAGGCGGTGATCGCCCCACCCGCCTGAAGGATCAGCATCGAGAGAATGTCCTTCGCATGCTGTACATTTTGGTACTCGCCAAATGCGACGGCGCTCTTCTCGATCGTGTTGGATTGCGTGCGCTTCGATACGTCGGACGCAAAGGTATAAAACTTCTCGTTCCACTCCGAGGGGGGCTGCGTGAATCCGGAGGCGGCCAAGAGATCGCGATTCCAATACAGGACGAGTGGGTCCACAACGAGGGGCACCGCAAGCGAACCAGTCGAGCCGACGAATGAGGAGGCCGCATCCACGAACGTGCTCTGGTACTGCGTCGCCGAAAGCTGCTCAAAGGGGATAATTGCGATCTTACTCGCATCTTTCGGCCCGAAATCCTGTCGCAGGATAAACACATCCGGACCTGCTCCGGACGCGAGTGCGTCCGAAAGTTCCCGCTCGTACGTCCGCTCATCTTTTTGGACGTAGGTGACCTGCTTGAGCTGCGACTGCGTCTCGGAGAGCTGCCGCAATACGACGTTGAAAGCTGCTTGGTCGAGCGTGCCCCATATAACGACGGGTCCGATCGCCGTATTCTTGGAGCCGCCGATGACGAATGCGAAAATCAATACACCCGCGACTGCGAACGCTCCGAAGAGACCGAGCATCACCGCCTGGAATGCACTGAATCGCCCTTTCATACCCGCTTGAAGATCAGCCCATAATGATGTTCACCTGCCGGAAACTCCCTCACTAGCGAGAATCCCACTTTCTCAGCAAGCGACAGCGCCGTCTCCTTCGATACGACGTGATCCGCTCGCGGGCCGATCGCGCCGGCGCTCTCGCTCCAATCGATGATGACGAGTCGGCCCGTGGGCTTCAGCACGCGCAGCGCCTCTTCGAGCGCGAGGTGTGTATCCTCTGTCTGAAACAGCACATTGGAGAGGAGGACGAGATTGGCCGACCCATCGTGCAGCTTCGATCCGCTCTCCGACTCGATATCGCCCCAGAGCACTTCCACGTTCGTGAGGCCGCGGCGCTGCGCCTCATTGCCGATGCGGCGGAGCAGATCCTTCTGGACGTCTATCGCATACACGCGGCCGCTGCCGGCCATGCGCGAGGCGATCGCGAATACGTACGCGCCGCTACCCGCGCCGAAATCTGCAACCGTCATCCCCGGCTCTATATTCAAAAAATCGACCGCGCGCTCCGGATCGGCGAATGCGCCGCGGGGGATTGATTCCATGCACCCATTATACCGGGCTTCCGCAGGGCGCTGTGCGGCAATACACAGCTAGGCCGCACTCTCCTGCCCCTCCTTGCCGGTAAGCGCGACACATGCGGCGATCTTATCGCCCGCGCGCAATTTCATAATGCGTACGCCCTGCGTCGCGCGAGAAAGCGAGCGAATCTCCTCGAGTCCCGTGCGGATGACCTGACTCTTTTGCGACATTGCCACGATCTCACCTCCCTCTCCGACGACCATCGCCGCGATCAGCGGCCCCGTCTTTGCCGTCGTGGAGGCGGTGCGTATGCCGCTGCCGCCGCGCCCCTGTACCTTATACTCCGAGATGGGCGTCTTCTTGCCGAAGCCGAGCGCCGAAAGCACCAAAAGCTCCGCGCCCTTCGTATCCTTTTCGACAACGCCGGTGCCGATGATGTGATCTCCTGCGTCGAGCCGCATGCCGCGCACCCCCGCCGCCTGTCGGCCCATTTCCCGCACATCCGCTTCCTTGAAACGAATGGACTGTCCCTTGGAGGTAACGAGGAAAATCGTGTCGCCCTTGCGCACGAATCGCGCGCTGATGAGGGCATCGCCCTTGTCGAGCGAGATGGCGATGAGGCCGCTGCGCCGTACTTCTTTAAATTTATCCGCCGAGACTTTTTTGACGGTACCCTGCTTCGTCGTCATGAGGAGCGCGAGCCCTTCGCTCGCCCGCACCGCTTTCGGCACGGCGAGAATGGAGGTGATCACCTCGCCCTGCTCCAGCGAAAGGAAGTTCATGATCGATTTGCCGCGCGTGGCGCGCTTACCCTCCGGGAGTTCGTACATCTTGAGCTGGTACACCTTGCCCCGATCGGAGAAAAAGAGCAGATCGCTGTGCGTCGAAGCCGTGAGGAACTGCGTTACGAAGTCTTCCTCTTTCGTATTGAGATCGACGACGCCGACGCCCCCACGCTTCTGGCGCCGGTATTCCGCCGGATTCGTACGCTTGATGTATCCGCCCTGCGTGAGCACGAGCACGCTCTCTTCGTCCGCCACGAGATCCTCTGCGGAGAGGAGTTGCGCCGGACGCTTTACGATCTTGGTGCGGCGATCGTCTCCATACTTCTCCGAGAGTTCGGCCACTTCTTTCTTTATGAGATCCATCAGCTTCTTCTCGCTCTTAAGGAGTGCGGTGAGCTCCGCGATGAGCGCCTGCACCTCTTTGAGCTCGTCTTCCACCTTCTGCCGCTCGAGTCCGGCGAGCTTCTGCAGCCGCATTTCGAGAATGGCATTCGCCTGTATCTCGGAAAAGCGGAACTCTTTCATGAGTCCGGCGCGTGCGCTCTCCACATCCTTACTCTTCTTGATGAGCGCGATGATTTTATCGATATGATCGAGCGCTTTCTTGAGGCCGAGCAGGATGTGCTCGCGCGCCTGCGCTTTCGCGAGATCGAATCTCGTGCGGCGGATCACCACCTCTTTGCGATGCCCGATGAACGATTCGATAATCGCTTTCAGCGAGAGTGTCTTCGGCACGCCGTCGACGAGAGCCACGACGTTGTAATGGAACGTTTCCTCGAGCTGCGTGTGCTTGTAGAGGTAGTTCAGGATCGTCTGCGGGTGCGCACTGCCCTTCAGCTCGACGACGACGCGGATGTCCTTCGTGGATTCGTCGCGAATGTCCCGGATGCCCTCGAGCTTCTTGCTGTGCACGAGCTCCGCGATTTTCTGCAAAAGGTCCGCCTTGTTCACGCGGTACGGAATCGACGTGATGATCACCTGGTAGTCACCCTTCTTACCCTCCACGATCTCCGCATTGCCGCGCACGACGACGCCGCCGCGCCCTGTCGCGTACGCGTGCGCGATATCTTTCTCATTGAACGCGATGCAGCCCGTCGGAAAGTCGGGACCCTTGATGAACTCGAGGAGATCGTCGGTTGTCGCCTCCGGATGTTCGATGAGGTGCACGGTCGCATCGGCGACTTCCCGCATGTTGTGCGGCGGGATGTTGGTCGCCATACCCACGGCGATGCCGAGCGTGCCGTTGAGGAGCAAGTTCGGCGCGGCGGCCGGCAGCACCTCCGGCTCCATCTTCGTGTTGTCGTAGTTCGGTCGGAAATTGACCGTTTCCTTTTCGATATCCTTCAGCATTTCTCCGGCGAGCCGGCTCAATTTCGCCTCCGTGTAGCGCATCGCCGCCGGTGCATCGCCATCGATCGAGCCGAAGTTACCTTGCCCGATGATGAGCGGATAGCGCATCGAGAAGTCCTGCGCGAGCTTTACCATCGCGTCATATACCGCGACGTCTCCGTGCGGATGGTATTTACCGAGCACCTCACCGACGACGGTCGCGGATTTGCGAGTCTTCGCGCTCGCGCCGAGCCCTATCTCATGCATGGCGAAGAGGATGCGTCGGTGCACCGGCTTCAAGCCGTCCCGCACATCCGGAAGCGCGCGCGCCGTAATGACCGACATTGCATAATTGAGATACGATTCGCGCATCTCCGCGGTGATCGAGCGCGGGAGCACACCGGAATCATTCGGAGCGCTCTCTTGCGGCTCTATATCGTCCTTTTTTCGGGCCATACGTGCTCAAAATATACCATATATTGAGTCATTTTTCACCCCGAGGCGAGTGAGCGAGGCGAATCAGTAGTTGCCGACGGGCGAGCCGAATTGATCCGTATCTCCGGGCCGATACACGTTTACCGGCGTGGGCTGAAGTGCCGCGCCACTACCTCCGGCGGCTCGGTCGCGCAGCTGCCGCAGTTCGTCCTCCTTGAAGGTATCGCCAAGCGAATCCATGAGCTGCTGCTCTGCTTCCCGCACCGAAGAGAAATTAAACTCATCCTGCGCCGTGCCTCCGAGCGAATCGAGCGGCGCACCCTGCTGGATTTTTTTCAAAAAAAGGATCGCCCATCCGATCATGAGGATCACTACCACCGTGATCGCGGCGCCGCCCGCGATGACGCGCTTTTCATCATTCGGACGGTCTTGGAGTCTGCCTCCACCGCTCTTTGCAGGTGTTCCGTGTGCATCAATCATAGTCCGATCCTCATGCATTGAGTGTAGCCCATGCGCGGGCGTTCGGAAGATGCTATCCACTATGCGCTAAGCACGACGATCTCGTTCTGTTTGCCCGAGAGATCTTTCGGCTTCACGGTGAACTTCTCTATCGGCTTCACGTCTTCCGCTCCCGCTTCCTTGAGGAGTACTTTTATCGTCGCATCACTCCCGGCGACCGGAATCAGCACTTTCGCCTCGAGCTTCACGGCGAGTTTCTCCGCCTCCGCGGGCGTGAGCGCGCCCTCGCCGCAGATCGGCGCGATCATGATATCGGGTGCATCCATTTCAAGCAGCTCTTTCGGTAGATCGGTGCCGTGCAGCGCCCCGAGGTAGAGGATCGTCATGCCGTCGAAGGATACTTCGTACACCGTGTTGATCCGCTCTTCCCCGCCCCAGCCGGAGGAGGTCGGAAAACCAAACACGGTAGTCCCTTTCACCTCATACTCCCCCGGTCCCATGACGACGAAGGGCTGCTTGTCGCCCCGGGCCGCCTCGTCCGCGCCATTCAGATCGGGATGATTAAGCGGAATGAAAGCCACGTCGGCGCCAAAATTCGTCTGCTTGAAATTCTTCGACTGCTTCGACACGGGGCCGAAGACGAGCGTCGTGTCGCCTGCGGATGCGCGAATACAGAATCCCGAATGATAGGTAAGAATCATAGCTCTTTGCGCGCAGTATAGCGCAAACCGCGGAGCGCATGAAGATAGGCCAAAAACCGGATTGACACTGCGCGAACAGGCGCGCTAGCATGGAACCTAGTTCAACTAGTAAGGAGCGCCGCATGTAAGCACTCTGCAATGCGCAATGTCCAGAAGGTGCTGTCGTTTAAACATCCCCAACGACAGCACCTTTTCTCTTCTTATTTGCATTTTCCCCCTCCTCTCTATATATTGTATGTCCCGCGACAGCGGGATTATTTAATAGAGTATCAGCCCCGGGTTACACTTTCCTGCTTCACGACGGACACGGGAGGCGCAGGAAGCCCCGAGTGCTCCATAGCATGCCTGAAACAGAAACAGACCTAAAAGAAGCAATTACTAAGAAGGACGAGGATCAAGAGAAGGAACACGCCCCCGAGGGGCCCATGGACGAGCTGCTTCGCGCGACACCCAAGCGCCCCGAGATTGATGACGTGGTAGAGGGACCGGTGATCGCGATCGGCAGAGCGCGCGTCTTCGTAGACCTGCACCCGTTCGGTACCGGCATTATATTCGGCCGAGAGTATCTCTCCGCGAGAGAGCAGCTCAAGAACGTAAACATCGGCGACACGATCACGGCAAAGGTGGTCGGCGAAGATAATGCCGAAGGGTACATCGAGCTTTCGTTGCGCGAGGCGCGGCAAGCGCTCATGTGGAACGAAGCGGAGACCGCCATGCAGAAGAAGACGGTGTTCGAACTTCCCGTGGCAGACGCCAACAAGGGCGGCCTCATTATCGAGTGGAGCGGCCTCCAGGGTTTTCTCCCCGCGTCCCAGCTCGCGCCCGCGCACTACCCGCGCGTGCCCGATGCAGACAAGGATAAGATTTTCGTCGAACTCAAGAAGCTGGTCGGCCAGACCATCGAGGTACAGATCATCACCGCGAATCCGAAGGAGCAAAAGCTCATCTTCAGCGAGAAAGGCGCGGGCACCTCGGAGCGCGCGACGCTCGTCGAGAAGTACCACGTCGGCGACGTCCTCGAGGGTGTCGTGACAGGCGCGACCGAATTCGGCGTCTTCGTGAAGCTCGAGCAGGGGCTCGAAGGCCTCGTGCATATCTCGGAAATGGATTGGGCGCTCGTCGATAATCCGAAAACCCGCTACAAGGTGGGCGAGGCAGTGAAGGTCAAGGTCATCGAGATTAAGGACGACAAAATATCGCTTTCGATCAAGGCCCTCACGGATGATCCGTGGAAGTCGGCCGCCGAAAAGTACAAGAAAGACGAGACAGTCAATGCCGTTGTCATCAAGTACAACAAGCACGGCGCACTCGCGTCGGTGGAAGAGGGCGTCGCGGGCCTCGTACACATCTCCGAATTCGCCAACGACGAGGAGATGCGCGCATCGCTGGAGCTCGGCAAGGTATATCCTTTCACGATTACGCTCTTCGAGCCGAAGGAGCGCCGAATGACCCTCAAGCCGGTGCGCTAAATCAGCGCGCCGAGTTCAGCGCATTCATCGCGTGCACGGGAGTGCTGGTAAGCGACGTCTCGAGCGCCGCCGTCGTCCGCTTGAATACGCTCTTTAGCGCATCCTGTTCCTCTTTCTTGAACCTGCCCAGGATGAAATCGTGCACCGCGTCTTCGCCCTGCGGCTTTTTCGCTTTCCCGCGAGAGACGGGTGAGACGCCGACGCGAATGCGCCAGAAGAGCTTCGTCTTCACCGCGCGCATAATGCTCTCGAGCCCCTTATGTCCGCCGCTGCCGCGATCGAACGCCATCTTTGCCACTCCGATCGGAAGATCGAGATCGTCGTATACGACGATCAGCTTCTTCGCTTGAGGCACGTTTTTTACGAACTTCGTTACCGCGCTCCCCGACTTATTCATATACGTGTCGGGTAAGACGAGGATTGAGAGCGCGCGCTCGACGACACACTTCGCCACTTCCGCGTTCGCCTTCGCGTCGACTTTCCACTCGGACGCATCGTGCTTCGACGCAAAATGACGCACGGCCATGCGCCCCGCATTGTGCCGCGTGTTTTCGTACTCCTCTCCCGGGTTACCCAAGCCGACGATGACCCATGTCATACGACAGAAGTGTACAGGAAACGGTTCGCGGTGCACAGTTGATAGAAAATATGCGTTCAGCTGGAGTAAAATAGTATATACTATAGTATGTACTATAGTATATACTATTTGAATAGCGCGCTCCCGCAGTGTATCTCAACCTACAAAACACAGTTGCATTCGCATGCGTAGGTATGTTTCTCGATCCTAGCGAGGCCGACGGGCCGAGCTCGAGGAATTTTTCAGCAGAAAAATATCCGTGTGAGAGAAATATACCTATGCATGCACGATGCAACACCCAAAACACTTTGCGTCAACGCTTCATGAGTAGTACAATCCCCGCTACATGAATGATCCGATGATGCAAAAGACGACATCACCGGATGGAATGACCTCCGACTCTGATTCGAGCGCACGCACGGAGAATCCCCAATCCCAAAAATCTTCCGAAGGCCGCTCGCTTTTCGGCTATACCATCGCCGCGCTCGCTGTCGCGCTCATCGTGCGCTTCTTTATCGCTGCCCCCTACGTCGTTTCCGGCGCCTCCATGGAGCCGAATTTCGATAATTGGGATTATCTCATCACCGATCGGCTCACCTACCGCTTCGAAGAGCCCTCCCGGGGCGACATTATCGTCTTTCACCTTCCCCAGGACCCCTCTCGCACGCTCATTAAGCGCATTATCGGCCTGCCCGGCGAGACGATCCGCATGAATGAGGACGGCGTCGAGGTATTTAACGACGCGCATCCAGACGGACTGGTCCTCGTAGAGCCATATCTTTCACCGGAGAATCGCGGCGGGCTCACGCCGGAGACGATAGAGCTGCAAAATGATCAGTATTTCGTACTCGGAGACAACAGGCGCGTTTCGTCCGACTCGCGCATTTGGGGGCCGCTCCCGAAGGAGAACATCATCGGCCGCGTACTCATTCGGCTCTTCCCGTTCTCGCACGTGGGCGTGCTGCCCGCCGAAGCGCGATATGAATAGCGACGCATAGGCGGCGCGGGGAGAGACGCATTACCAGGTAACATCTCTTTTCCATGATCCGCCTTAAAGACACGACGCACCAAAATACTGCCGCTTTTCTCTCAAACGCTATCAAAGTGGCGGAGCACTATGGATTCCAGCCGCTTCGCGCGGCACCGCGCGCGCTTTCGCGCCCGCGGGGCACTCCCCGCCCTCCCGCAGTAAAGCAAGCTGAAGTGCAGTTCGCCCGCAAGGACGAGCGCGCGCTCTTTTCGACCGCAAAGCAGTGCCTCGCGTGCGCGCGACAGGAGGGCCGCCCCCTCCTCGTGTGGCGCGTCGCGGACGCCGCGACGCGCGGCGGAGAAAACATCGCGTGCACCGCGCTCGAATTTCATATTATCGGCGCGGGCGGCGCAATCGCCGAAGCGCTCCTCATCGTCATCGCGGATGCGATCGCTGCGGAAAGCGGCATCGCGAAACGCACCGTATCCACCAATAGCATCGGTGCGGTAGATTCCTCGGCGCGCTACTTACGCGACGTATCCGCCTTCCTCCGTAAACACCTCGATTCCATTTCCCCCTCTCTGCATGCGCGCGCCGGGACCGATCCGCTCGGCACCCTCGTCCAGCTCTTCGAGCGAGGCCATCCAGGGATGGCGCGCGCGCCGCAGCCGACCGAATACCTCACCGAAGAGGAGCGTCGCCGCTTCTGGGATCTTTTGGAGTACCTCGAGGGCGTCGGCATCCCCTACGAGCTTGATCCGTCCGTGCTCGGCAGCCGCGAACTGTGGTCACACACGCTCTACGAGATCTCTGCGCTCGACGAGGAGACCGGATCGCGCATTCCCTTTGCCTTCGGCGGCCGGTACGACCCGCTCGCGAGCCGCCTCGCAGGTGTACCCCTCTCCGCAGCGATGATCAGCATCCTGTGCGAGACGCGCGGCCGCTCAAGCGTGAAGGCGCAGGCCGCCCCTTCACCCTCAATCTACTTCGCACACCTCGGATCTGAAGCGCGTCGGAAGCTCCTTCCCGTCCTCGAGGATCTGCGTCGCGCCGGCATCCCCGTGCACCAGTCGCTCCTCATAGAGCGGCTCGGAGAGCAAATGGGCCATGCCCGGGAAGCACGGGCGACACACCTCGTCATCATGGGGCATAAGGAGGCGGTAGAGGGCACCGCGCTCGTGCGCCACATCGCCACGAACTCGCAGGAGGCCGTACCAGTCCAGGAGCTCTCCGGCTATCTTCGTCGCCACCGCACAGCTGTACGCGTCTGAATCCACGGCGCTCTGGCGCGCTTCATCCTTTTCTGGTATTGTGCCGCGCATGGTTCAAGCAGAGGTAGTCAAATCGGGCAACGAGAACCCGCTCGCCGTCATCCGGAAATTCAGCCGCCGGGTGCAGGGCACCGGGCTCATTCAGAGCGTCCGCAAGGGCCGCTACTACGCGCGTCCGGCATCCAAGACCGTCCGCAAAAAGCAGGCGCTAAAGCGCCTCAAGCGCCACGAAACCTACAAGCGCCTCGTGAAGGAAGGAAAGATGGCAGAGCGCGCACCTCGCCGCGGCCGCGGCCCGTCTACGGCTACCGCTGCCTCCGCGTCCCGCGAGAGCGGGAGCGCCACCCCGGCTCGCTTCGGCGAGAGCACGCCGATCGCCCGCTAAGGCCGCGGCATGGATCGTATGCCCGCCTTCGAGATGCGGCGCACGCTGCGGGACTCCATTCCCGCGCTCCCCTACGAGCACATCGCCGGGGCGATCCTTGGCAAACGCTACGCGCTCTCTCTCGTCCTCTGTGGCGACACGCTCGCGCGCCGCATCAACCGCATCTCGCGCAAGAAGACCTACGCGCCCAACGTTCTCTCCTTTCCGCTCACCGACTCAGAAGGAGAAATATTTTTAAACGCGCGGAAAGCCCAGCGCGAAGCGCGTGCAGAAGGATCCTCCTGGCGCGCGCGCCTCGCCTTCCTTTTCATTCACGGCTGCCTTCACCTAAAGGGCTACAAACACGGCGCACGGATGGAGCGCCTCGAGCGTGAATACATGAAGCGCTTCGCGCTTACACAGTAATCTGCGCTATCCCCGCATGCGCGATTTTTCGTGCGCTTTCGCAGAGCGTACAATAAGAAGACTGCCGCACGAGCGCGGCATGGGCATTCTGTATGCGATCCATTTTCACCGGCATCGATATCGGCACCTACCACGTGAAGGTCGTGATCGCGGCCTCTCCCGAAACCCCCGACCAGCCGCTCCAGATCCTCGGCACTGGCTCCGCAGCCTCGAAGGGCATGCGGCACGGCTACATCGTGGATACGAAAGAATTGGCGCGCAGCGTCCGGGAAGCAATCGGACGTGCCTCGCAGGCTTCCGGCGTGAAGGTGCGCCGCGCCTGGGTGGGAGTCGGCGGCGTCTCACTCGAAGAGTGCCGTTCAACGGGCGACGTTACGCTCACCGCCTCTGGAGGGCTCGTGACCGCTCGTGATATCGCCCGCGCGCTCGAGGAGAGCCGCAAGAAAGCAGGACCAAAGCTCATCAATCGCCACGTGCTCGACACGATCCCGCTCGAGTACCGGATCGACGGCGTGCGCATGCCGCGCAAGCCCCTGCACCTGCAGGGCACGCGGCTCTCGGTAGACACGCTCATCATCACGACGCTCCAGCAGCACCAGGAGGACATCATCGAGGCCATCGAAATGGCGGGTATCGAAGTGGACGGCATCATGGCGGCGCCGCTCGCCGCGAGCGAAGTAACGCTCACGAAGGCGCAGCGGACCGCGGGCGTCGTCCTCGCCAACATCGGCGCGGAGACGCTCTCCATCATCGTGTACGATGATGACCTCCCCGTCTCCCTCAAAGTATTCCCCATCGGCTCATCGGATATCACGGGCTCGATCGCGCTCTCCTTTCAGATCCCGCTTTCGGAGGCGGAGCAGATGAAGCACGGCGCAGTAACCGGAAGCGATATTCCTCAGCGAAAAATGAATACAGTCATCTCAGGACGACTGAAGGAAATGTTTATGCTCATCAACGCGCACCTCAAGACGATCAACCGCCAGCGACTCCTTCCTGCAGGCATCGTGCTCACCGGCGGCGGCAGCGGCGTCGCGGAGGTGTCCGACATCGCGCGGGCCATTCTACGGCTCCCTTCGCAAGTCGGACACGCAGGCATCATTCCGCGTTTAGGCACGCTGGATGGCACCTGGGCGGTCGCATTCGGACTCTGCCGCGCGGCCTTTACCGAAGAGAGTGAAGCCGGATCGCGGCCATTTTCCGACGTTTTGCGGCGCACCGGGGAGACCCTCTCGGGCATGATCCGCTCCCTCCTGCCCTAGCGATCGCCCCTTTCTATACTTTCGCCGCAGCACGGCTGTGGGCTTCTGTCCACCTTTTCGCAAAGGGTGAACGTGCTATGATAGCCGGACTATGGCGAAGCATGTGAAGCCGGATGTGGAGTCGTTCGCACGGATTCGCGTCGTCGGCGTCGGTGGCTCCGGCGGCAACGCGATCAATCACATGGTTTCCACCCACGTCCAAGGAGTCGATTTCATCGCGGTAAACACGGACGCCCAGGATCTGCACAAGTCGAAGGCGAAAAAGAAAATCCACATCGGCAAGACGCTCACACGCGGCCTCGGCACGGGCATGAATTCTGATGTCGGCAAGCAGGCAGCCGAAGAGACGCGCGAGGAAATTCAAGAGGCACTCAAGGGCTCCGATATGGTGTTCATCACCTGCGGCATGGGCGGCGGCACGGGTACCGGCGCGGCGCCTGTCGTCGCGAAGGTCGCGCGCAATCTCGGCGCACTCACCGTCGGCGTGGTCACCAAGCCGTTCAACTTCGAGGGCGCGCAGCGCATGCGCTTCTCTGAAGCGGGCATCGCGGAGCTGCGCAAGGAAGTGGACGCCGTGATCATCATCCCGAACGAGAAACTGCTCACGATCGTCTCGCGCGACACCGGCGTGCGCAACGCCTTTGCCATGTGCGACGACATTCTCAAGCAGGCCGTAGAGGGTATTTCCGACCTCATCACCCAAACAGGCATTGTCAACGTCGACTTTGCCGACGTTCGCACCATCATGCATAACACCGGCAGTGCCCTCATGGGCATCGGCACCGCGATCGGCGAGAAACGGGCGGAGCAGGCCGCGCGCGCCGCGATCAACTCTCCCCTCCTCGACGTTTCGATCAATGGCGCGAAGGGCGTCCTCTTCTCCATCGCGGGCGGCGACGATCTCGGCATGCTGGAGGTGCAGGACGCGGCAAATGTCATCACCGAAGCGATAGATCCGGAGGCGAAGGTTATCTTCGGCACCGTTACCGACGACTCGCTCAAGAAGGGGCAGGTGCGCGTTACTGTCATCGCGACCGGCTTCCCGGAGGCGACCGCATCGCGCCCTCTCTTTGGCGGCGCGCCGCAGCGTCTCTCCCCGCGTGCCAAGCAGGATGAGCCGCCCGTGCGCGTGCGCAAGGCGAGCGAGGCCGCTGCAGAGACCGAGGTCAAGCAAGCACCTGCGATCGTCAAAGACGCCCCGGCCGAGCCCGGCATCGCTGCAAGCGAGGAGCCGGATGAGGATAGCTGGGGTCTCTCGTTCCTCCGGCGGAAGTAGTCCTGCGCGGGATGGTATAGTACTCGATACGCATCTCGCGCTTTTTTTATGTACGATCTCGCGATCATTGGCGGCGGACCGGCGGGCGTTGCAGCCGGCGTGTACGCGGCGCGCAAGCGCTTGCGGACGGTATTCATAACGGAATCTTTCGGTGGTCAGAGCGTGGAGTCCCTGGAGATTCAAAACTGGATCGGCACAGAAAAAGTACCGGGCCCCGATCTCGCCAAGGCGCTCGAGGCGCACCTGCGCGCTTACGCGGGTGACGTTGTGGACATACGCGCGGGAGAGCGCGTGCAGAAGCTCGAGGTCATCGCGGGCGGCTTTAAGACGACGACAACGAAAAGCGCCTACGAATCGCAGACCGTACTCGTAGCGACCGGCGGCATCCGCCGAAAGCTGGAAGTTCCCGGGGCGGAGCGCTTTGAGAACAAGGGCGTTACCTACTGCGCATCCTGCGACGGTCCGCTCTTCGCAGGAATGGATACGGTGGTGATCGGAGGCGGCAACGCGGGATTCGAGACCGCCGCGCAGCTCCTCGCGTATGCGAAGTCCGTTACGCTCATTCACCGCAGCGCCGCATTCACAAAGGCCGACGCCTCCACAGTGGAGGCTGTCCTGAAGCATCCGTCTATGCGTGCCATGCTCAATACCACTCCCGTAGAGGTGAAGGGTGACAAGATGGTCGAGTCCGTCTCGGTCAAGGACGGTAGCGGCGTTGTTTCCGATATTCCCGCCGCCGGCGTATTCGTGGAGATCGGCATGATTCCCGCGACCGATTTCGCGAAAGACCTCATCGAGCTCGACGAGATCGGGCGCATTCCCGTGGATCCCCGCTCGCAGCGCTCCTCGCTCTCCGGTCTCTGGGCCGCTGGCGACTGCACGAACGGCCTCTATCACCAAAACAACATCGCTGCGGGCGATGCCGTCAAAGCACTCGAGGATATCTACCTATTCGTGCGAGCGAACGCTCCTCGCGACTAGAGCACCGGCTCACGACGGCCGCGATTTCCAAAAAGCCAACCCACCGCGGAAAAGCGGTCGTACCCGTAGAGCAGGAACGCCCCCGCGAGCGCGAAGAGGATGATGTGCGGCCAGAGCGCTTCGCGGAAGAAGAGCATTGAGAGCGTCAGCCAGAATATGAGAAAGAGCGCCGTGTGTCGTATCTCGATCCCCAGGAGCAGGAGGAAGCCAGCAAGAAATTCGATGATCGCCGCCCCAAGCACGACGAACTCCGGTGAAAATGGCGCGAACAACGCGTAGCTCGTGAGGTCGTACTTCTCGACGACGGAGAGCGCGAGCGAGTTGTGCAGGAATTTCGCATAGAGCGACGCATACATGATCGAAAAGCCAAACGCCGCGCGCATGATGCCCCACCGCATCGCATAGAGACGCTGGAGCCAGCCAGCGGTTCGCGCGGACGTACTCTCCAGCGCGAGAAAGACGAGAAGGCCCGCATACTCGATGTAGGTGAGGAGATAGGAGCCCTCGCGTGCGAATGCGGCAACATATGCTGCAAGGCCGAGGGCGGCGGCGAGGCGCGTGTAGTAGCCGAAGAGGAGCGCGATCCCCGCTGCGCCGAGCGCGAATTGCAGCGGGAGCGCGAAGGCACCAAATAGCCGCCCCATGGAGAGCTCCGGACCGAAGAGCGCGCCTTCCAGCGCGAAAGAGAGAAACGCCGCGCCGCCGCCCAGGCGCGCGATGAGCGGCGCGTACGTCTTGGCGCGCATGAGCGCCGGACGCGCCGCATCGATGAGCCGGCGCGATATGGACATGGCGAATACCGTCGAGACGATGACCGCAGTTACGAAAGCCCAGAACAGGAACTGCGAGGCATTCGCGGCAATCACCGGCCACGGGGGCATCGCTGGCGCCTCAATGGCACGGGCAACCTCCTCGGGCGAGAGCACGTACACCTCGTGCGCGTACGCACTCGTCGCGTACGCCAGCATGCCGAGGGTCGTGAGAATGAAAAGAAGCCCGCTCCAGGCAAAGGCCGAGCTACGCATTGTTTTGTTTGGCCAGGAATTCCCGACCGTGCCCGACTTCGACGTTTATGGGTATGCCCCGCTTGCACAGTATGCAGTCGTCCGGCTGCCATGATTCGAGCTGTATGGACACGAGCGACTCGAATCGGGGCGGCTCCCCTATGTCTTGCGCCTTCACGTCGCCGCGATTACAAATGACGGCGACACCCCGTACGTCCGCACCGCACTCTCGCGCGGCGCGAATGACTTTCAAGATGGAGCCCCCGGTCGTGGTGAGATCCTCGACGACGAGCGTCTTTTTACCCTTGATCACGCTATCGTATCCGCGCTTCAGGATGAACCCTCCCTGCCCGTCCTTGTCGGCGTACACTGCATTTGTCGTCTTTCTCGTGAGTTCGGCTAGGTGGTAGGCCGTCCACTGCGAGAGAATAGCCGCGCCGATCGCGGGCCCGACGACGACCTCGATTCCCTCGCCTTCGAAGCGTCGGGCGATCTCCTCACAGAGCTTGGAAGTCTCTTTCGGGTATGTGTAGAGCGCGTCTTTATTTATATACGTGTCGCTATGCAGGCCGGATGTAAAAACGAAGTGGCCGGAGCGAAACGCACCTGCGTCTTCGAGTATGCCCAGTACATCTTGCTCCGATAGCGCCATATGGTCTTCATTGTACCAATGCGGTGCGCAGGAGCATATCGATC
>CAZRXN010000002.1:0-5407 GCA_964604085.1 uncultured Candidatus Saccharibacteria bacterium
ATGCCAAAGCGATGGAAGCCGTCCTAAAGAAGCGCGGCATACGCATGATCGCCGGTGGCACCGACAATCACCTCATTCTCGCGGATGTGTACGGCTCGATGGGCGTCTCGGGCAAAGAGGCGGAAGCGCTTCTCGATGGGGTCGGCATCACACTCAATAAAAATGCCATCGCCGACGATGCACGCGGCCCCATGGACCCTTCGGGCATCCGCTTCGGGACGCCCGCGATTACGACGAGAGGATTCAAGGAAGAGGAGTGCACCCGGATCGCCGAGCTGATGATCGATGCTCTCGAGAAGCGCGAGGATGCGGAAGCGCTTCAGAACATCCGTAGCGAAGTGCGGGCGCTCTGCCTCAAGTTCCCCATCCCGGACACGTTCATCTAATCGGTGCGCCACCTTCCACCTCATGCCATAATGCGGCGTGCTTCCGTTCGATCTAGCTGCGGCAATACAACTGGTCGGCTATCCCGGCATTTTCCTCATTATTTTCGCCGAATCGGGCACGATCTTCGCATTTTTTCTCCCGGGCGCTTCCCTCCTATTCACGACGGGCTTTCTCGCCTCGCAGGGCGTATTCAATATCTGGGTCATCATCCCGCTCCTCTCGATCGCAGCGATCCTCGGCGACAACTTCGGTTATTGGTTCGGCAAAACGGTCGGCACGAAGCTCTTCACGCGGCCCGACTCGCGCCTCTTCAAACAGCGCTATCTCGAGCGAACGCGCGCGTTCTACGCAGCGTACGGATCGCGAACGATACTCTTCGCGCGATTCGTTCCAATCGTACGCACGTTCGCACCAGTCCTCGCGGGCGTGGCGGGCATGCCCTACCGCACGTTCCTCTTTTATAACGTGCTCGGCGGGACACTGTGGGCCACCGGCGTATCGCTCGCAGGGTACACGCTCGGAGAAGTGCTTCCCAAGAGCGAAGAGTACATCACACTGATCGTACTCGCGGTAATCGCGATCACCTGTATTCCGCTCGCGCGGGAGTGGTGGCGCGCGCGCCGTCCCGTCCTCGTGCATCCTACAGCGGCAATCTTCGACCTCGACGACACACTCGCCGAAAGCTTTCAGCAGATTTCGCGGGAAACCGGCGCGCAGCTAGCAGCACTGCTCCGACGTATGCCGGTCGCAATCATGACCTCCGCCGATTTCGCGCAAGTCGAGCGGCGCGTACTGCCGAATCTCCCACAGGACGCACCTCTCGAGCGCTTGTATCTCTTCTCCGACAGTAGCGCCTCATGCCACCGGTATAACGATGCCTCCTGGCAAGAGGAATACAACCTTGGATTCTCCCCCGAGGAGAGCGAGAGGATACGGCGGGCACTCGAGGAGACGCTTCAAGAAACGGGCGCGCTCGAAGGAGCGCCTCAATGGGGTGAACGCATCCTCGTGCGCGGCGCATCAGTCGCGCTCGCGGCACTGGGTCTTGGCGCGCCACCCGAGGAGAAGCGTTCGTGGGACCCCGACGGTGCGAAGCGCCGCGCACTCGCGGAGCGCCTCGCAGAAGAGCTGCCAGAGTGCGAAGTGCGCATCGGCGGCGCGACCACCATCGACATTACGCGGAAGGGGATAACCAAAGCACATGGCGTACGCTGGCTCGCGAAGCGCCTCTCGTGCCGTCCGAGCGAGATGCTCTTCGTCGGAGACGCGCTCTATCCGGGAGGAAACGATGAGGCCGTCATCGAAACGGGCATTCGTACCGCTGCGGTGCGAGGACCGACGGAAACCGCGGCGATTTTGGAAGCGCTCGCTCGTGCTTGACCGCGTTCTTCGTGAGAGTAGAGTGAAAACGGGCTCGGGGCGAGGAGGAAATAAATGGATCTCCTTCAACAGACACATCCGCGTGTTCGCCGGACCTTCAGGCAGGTATCACACGATATCCGCTCTGTCTGGCCCGACGAGGACAAGATCGGCGATCACATGCGTGCGTGGATCGCAGAGCGCAAGGACAAAATCCCTGAAAAGGATTTCCATAAGGCGCTCTATAATGCCGGGCTGCTCATGATGAGGTGCCCGCCTGGAATGGTGGACGACCACTTGTTCCTGTGGTGCTTTCAGACGCTCTGCGCAAATAAGGGCATTCTGTAAGCTCGCACCTCACACGAACTGCACAAGCCGCCCCCCCTGGGCGGCTTGTTCTTTGGTAAGGCGTGTAGGTAGCTATGAATCTCCTTGACCGCTCTTCTCCATGAGCATACGCTGGATACAGGGAGCAAAGGAAGGAGATAAAAATGGGAGAGGTTATTTCACTGCTTGACCGAGAGCACAAAAACGAACCGGAGCTTGAGCAACGGCCGAAACCAAGGTCGTTTGAGGACCTGTCGCGCGATGTTCGAGCCTCATGGCCCAATAAACCGCGAATTACATTGGCCCTGCTCAAGTGGATCCCCGATCAATTCGGGGTGCTCGAACCCGGAGCCGCATGCCGAATCATTCCGGAGGCACGTTTCGATGCATTCTGTCGGCTCGTGTACCTCGCCGGCGGCCACACGGCAACGCAGACGGATATGACCGACGTTGAGGGCTTCCTCGACATGTTTCGGGAAATCTGCCGAATCGAAGAGGTGCCTGTATGATGCAGGCCACCCGAAGCCGCCCTTCGCGGGCGGCTTCGACTTTTCGCGCACGGTAATGCGTTATACTTTTTCAATGACGATCGCACAGCGCATTGCCGAATCGATACGGGGCGATGTCGCCTCCGATGAGGCGGCGCGGAAGGCCTGTAGCCGCGACACATCACTTTTCGAGCGCATGCCCTCGCTTGTCGTTTCTCCCAAAGACGCAGATGATGTCGCCGCGCTTGTTCGACTCATCTCATCCGAAAAGGAGCATCATCCTGAACTCTCGCTCACAGCGCGAGCGGCTGGCACGGATATGAGCGGCGGCCCGCTCACCGACTCGATCGTGGTTTCGTTTACCAAATACATGAATAAGGTGCTCGAGGTTGGAAAGGACTCGGCCGTTGCACAGCCGGGGGTGTACTACCGCGATTTCGAGAAGGCGACGCTCGCGGCGGGTGCCGGGCTCCTCCCCTCCTATCCCGCCTCCCGCGAGCTCTGCGCGATCGGCGGTATCGTGGCGAACGACTCGGGCGGCGAGCTCACGCTCCGATACGGCAAGACTCACGAGTGGGTCCGCGAGATCGACGTGGTCCTCTCGGACGGCTCGCGAGCGACCCTGCGTCCTCTGTCGCGGACGGAGCTCGAAGAGAAAAAGAAGCAGCAAGACCGCGAAGGAGAGATTTACCGTGGCATGCATGCGCTCATCGAGCGCGAACATGATGAGATCGAGCGCGGCAAACCCGACGTCTCCAAAAATTCCGCCGGCTACAATCTTTGGGACGTGTACGACCGCCGCGCTGGCCGCTTCGACCTCACCAAGCTCTTCGTCGGATCGCAGGGCACGCTCGGCCTCTTCACAAAGGCGCGCTTCGGTCTCGTCAAACCGAAGACCGAACGCGCCATGCTCGTCGTCTTCCTTTCCGATCTCGACGTGCTACCGGAAATCGTACGCCGCGTCATGAAGCTAGAGCCGGAATCGTTCGAATCATATGACGACCAGACCTTTCGACTAGCAGTGCGCTTCCTGCCCCAGGTGTTGCGGCACGTCGGTATCTGGAGAGCGATCACGCTCGGCTTCGCCTTTCTCCCGGAGCTCTGGATGGTGGCGACCGGCGGCGTCCCGAAACTCATTCTCATGGCCGAATTCGCCGAGGATGACCGTGACGCAGCGATAGACAAAGTTCGCGATGCGCGCCACGCGCTCGAGGATCTTCCCGTTCGGACGCGGCTTACGCACGGGGGCGGCAGCATGAAATATTGGATGGTGCGTCGAGAGAGCTTCGCGCTTCTACGAAAGAATTTGCGCGGCTACTACGCCGCCCCGTTCATCGACGATCTCGTGGTGAATCCGGAAAGCTACCCCGACTTCTTGCCGGAGCTGCAAGCGCTTCTTCAAAAATACGACCTCATCTACACCATCGCCGGACACATCGGCAACGGTAATTTCCATATCATTCCACTTATGGATCTCTCTCGACCTGAGACGCGCAACGTCGTCCTCGAGCTCGGCCCCAAAGTGTACACGCTCGTTTCTAAGTACGGAGGCACGACGACCGGCGAACACAACGACGGGATCATGCGCACGCCATTCCTTAGCGCAGTATTCAGCGAACGCATGATTTCGCTCTTCGAGGAGGTAAAGCGCATCTGGGATCCGCAGAATATCTTCAATCCGGGCAAAAAAGTGGGCGGCACAGTGGCCGACATTGAGCGCTCGATGATTAAGAGCACGCGATAGTATATACTATAGTATATACTATTTCGAGCTCTGTCCCCTGCGGGCGTAAAGCATGAGCACTATGAGGAAGCAGAACAGCGTCGCTGCCATGAGTGGGAAGGTCATATAGCCAAACTCGAATACGGTGCGCTGCGCGCAATCTGCCGCCCCGGGAGCGGCCGGGCACGGCAGGACCCCCGATCCCCCGAGCTGCAGGTACTCCTGATAGACGGCGAGGACCAGTCCGCAGAGCGACAGGGCAATCCCATATACGGCAACACCCCGATCTCGCGTCCAGAGCGCGAGCGCGTACAGGGCGACTTGCGGATACAAGAATGCACGCTGCAGCCAACAGAGGCCGCAGGGCAGAAGGCCGATCACCTCGGAGTAGTAGAGCGTGAGCGCGCTTCCGAGAAGAGCCGAAAAGAGCGCGAGCGGAATCGCCCACCGATAGAGCAGCGCCGCGGTTTCCGCGGCCACCGCCGTACGCGCGCGCAGAAGGTATAGCACGAAAAGGAGCGCTGTCGCGGCCTGGAGTACGATGGCTCCGAGCGCCGCGAAATAGTTGAGAGTAGCGAGATCCATGCCCTAGGCACCTTCAGGAAGCGCGCATCCGCTCGCCCCCGAAAGCTCCTGCAGCGTCCGCTCGCCCGTGAGCGCATTTCCGTCAGGGAATATCCATGTCGGGTACTGCTGAATCCCCTTCTCCTTGCAAATGTCTGTCTGTCCCTGACCGTCCGGAGTCGAACACTCCACATACGGGAGCAACTTCGCCGAATTGCCAAACATTTTCTTAGTGGCCTGGCAGTGCGGACACCAGAATGCGCCGTAAAAGACGACTTGCTTATCGGCGAGGCACTGCGCGAACGTGTCGAGCTTACCCGGCTTCGTCTTGCTGTAAATCGTCCCCCCAACGCCCACAACGATCAGAACGAGTACCACTGCCCAGAAAATTAGTGTTCCCCTTTTCATGGTCTTGCGCTTATTGATTAAAACGTATCGCTGTCAGTATACCCCATGAGATAGACGTGTGATATCTCACGGAGTACACCATGCCCTACTTTGCTTTCGCCGCGCACGAGCGGCACTTGCAGCCGACCGGACGTATGAACTCGTCGAAGTA
>CAZRXN010000002.1:5507-42657 GCA_964604085.1 uncultured Candidatus Saccharibacteria bacterium
GTATACCAAAATGTGCTCACGCGGCTTTCGCCGCTCCACGACTTCATGCATAATGAAGAACATGGCTAAAAACGGGCACTCGCGGGAACCATACAAGGGCGTGCGCGACTTTTACCCTCAGGATCAATTCCTCCAGCGCTACATTTTCGAGCACATGGAGCGATCCTGCGAGCTCTTCGGCTATGAGGAGTACAGCGCTTCGATCCTCGAACACGCCGAGTTGTATCGCGCGAAGACCTCTGAGGAGATCGTAAACGAGCAGATGTACACGTTTGTCGATCGGGGAGAGCGCGAGGTTGCGCTACGCCCAGAAATGACCCCGACGCTCGCGCGCATGGTGGCAGCGCGCTCGAGAGAAATCCCGTTTCCCGCACGTTGGTACTCGATCCCGAATGTCTTCCGATATGAGCGCCCCCAGCGCGGCCGCCTACGCGAGCACTGGCAGCTAAACGCCGATCTGCTTGGTGTCCCCGGAGTGGAGGCGGACGCCGAAATCATCGCGCTCTCGCATCACCTCATGCGCTCGTTCGGCGCCGAGGAGCGCGATTTCGAAATACGACTCTCCGATCGGCGTCTGCTCGACGCGGCGTTCAACGAATGCGGCATTCCCCAAGAGTCGCACGCGGCGACCGCGCGCCTGCTTGACCGCCGTGACAAACTGGACGACTTCCCCGCGGCGCTCGCCGAGCAGGTCGGCGAAACGCAAGCTGCTGCGCTCATCTCGCATCTCGAGCGGACGACGAGCTCCGCGTATCTGGAGGAATTACGCAGCGAGCTTCACGGCCTCGGCGTCCGCAACAGTGCGGTCGATACGCGTATCACCCGCGGCTTCGACTACTACACGGGCATGGTGTTCGAGGTGTACGACACAAATGAGGAAAACTCGCGCGCGCTCTTCGGCGGCGGCCGGTATGACAACCTCCTCGCCGAATTCGGCGACAAGCAGATCCCCGCCGTGGGCTTTGGTATGGGCGACGTGCGCATACGAGACTTCCTCGAAACCCACTCTCTGCTCCCCGACTACACTCCGTCCACCGAGCTCATGCTCTGCGTCGTCGAGCGTGATGCGCTCGTCCACGCCAACAAGCTCGCGCAGGACCTTAGGCGCGAGGACGTAACCGTCGCCGTTAATTTCTCTGGAAAGCGCATCGGCGACCAGGTCCGGCAAGCGGACGCGATGCGCATCCCCTTTGTGATTGCCGTCGGAGAAAAGGAGCGCGATTCGGGCCGCTACACGGTCAAAAACCTGGAGACCGGCGCGGAAATCACGCTTCCCGCTGATCGCATTGCGGAACACCTCTTTTCTTCGCTGGGATAACGAGGCACAGCACGTGTGCGTAGAGAAATCGTATCGAACGGGGTATACTGCCATTTCATGCGTACGATCGTGTTCGATATCGAAACGGCAAATTGGTTCCCCGATATCGGCTCTAGCAATCCCGCAGACCTGAAGATCGCGCTTGTCGGCGCATACGATTCGGAGAACGATTCTTACAGCTCCTACCTCGAGCACGAGCTTCCGCTGCTCTGGAAACGCATTGAAGGCGCGGACCTTCTCGTCGGGTACAACTCGGACCATTTCGACATCCCTCTGCTCAATAAGTACTACCCGGGCGACCTCTCCCGTGTGCGCAGCATCGATTTAATGAAGGAGGTATACGCGGTTGCCGGACGCCGCATCAAGCTCGATGCGGTCGCGGAGGCGACACTCGGGATACGAAAGAGCGGCCACGGCGGCATTTCTCTCCAGTGGTGGCGCAGCGGCGAAGTCGAAAAGGTACGCGATTACTGTCTGCGCGACGTGGAGATCACGAAGAAGCTCTTCGACCACGCGATCGAAAACGGCTCCGTAAAATACAAAGAGCTTGGCCGCGTCCGCGAGGTGCCGCTTGAGACGGCTGGGTGGCTCTCCGGCGAAAGCGCCGCGCTCACGCATACGCTCGGCTTTTAGAAAACGAAGATAACGGTGAGTAGTGCCGCGAGTGCGAGCCGGTACCATACAAACGGCATCAGCGAGTGCGTTCGCAGGAAGCGAATGAGCAGGTGTATGGCGGCGATCCCGCAGAGGAATGCCGCGGCCCCAGCAAGCGCGAGCGGGAGCGGCTCCGCTGCGAGCGTCCCCGTCTCGTAGAGCTCCTTCAATTTGAGCGACCCTGCTCCGAGAATAATCGGAAATGAGAGCAGGAAGGCGAAACGCGTCGCCTCCTCTCGCGAAAGGCCAAGCAGAAGACCGCCGGAGATCGTCATGCCCGAGCGGCTCATGCCGGGAATGAGCGCAAGCACTTGGAAGCAGCCGACGAGGATGCCCTTGCGCACCGAAATATCCGAGGACGATTCAGGATCCCTGAAGCGCTCCGCAAAGGCCATAAGGGCCGACCCGGCGAGAAGGCCGAAAATGACTACGCCGACCCCGCGCAGCGTGGATTCGATGTAGCTCTCGATGAGGAGGCCGATGAGCGCAGCCGGTACGGTTCCTGCGGCGAGCGCCAGTGCGAGCGTCCATGCTTTCGAATCGCGACGGAAGACACCGCTGATGATGCGTGCGATGTCCGAGCGGAAATATACGAGCACGGCGAGGGCGGTCGCGAGGTGCAGGATCGCATCCACCGCGAGGGCGTGCTCGCCCGCCACCGCAAGGGCATCCCGCGCAAGAATGAGATGGCCGGATGAAGAAACGGGCAGAAATTCAGTAATACCCTGCACCGCGCCGAGCAGGAGCCCTTGGAGCACTGTCATGAGGGCATTGTACCGCAAGAGCGGGTGCATGATATACTGCGCGCATACTCGGTAACCGCTTCCGACATGGAAACGCTGCAAAAACTATCCATACCCATCGCGATCGTCATCGCGGGCGGCCTCATTGCAGGGTCCGTCTTTTATGTAAATAGAAACGCGGGCAGCACCCCTCCCCCTTCGGGCGGCGTTGTTGCCGAAAATATACGGGGCGTGCAAGCGGACGATCACACGCTCGGCAATCCGGACGCGCCGGTCGTACTCGTCGAATTTTCCGATCCGGAGTGCCCGTTCTGCAAGCAATTCCACCAGACGCTGCACCGACTCATGACGGATTACGGCCCTTCCGGCGACGTCGTGTGGGTGTACCGGCACTTCCCGCTCTCGCAGTTGCATCCGAAAGCGCCGAAAGAAGCCGAGGCGCTTGAGTGCGCGGCGGCGCAGGGCGGCAACGAGATGTTTTGGAAGTACACCGACCTTCTCTACGAAACAACAAACTCAAACAACTCCCTCGACGACGGCATCTACAATACCCCCGCAAACCCTCCCATCGACCCTACGACTGGCAAGCCGTACTACACGCAACATGAGCCACGGAGCGATACCGATGCAGGTATGCTCTCCGACATGGCGAAGGAGCTCGGACTTGATGTCGCAGCATTCGAACAGTGCCTCGCCGACGGCACGTACGCGGATCGAATCGAGAAAGATTGGAACGAAGCGGTTGCTGCCGGCGGTCAAGGCACGCCCCATAGCATCCTGATCGCGCCGGATGGATCGCAGATTCCCATTGAGGGTTCGCAATCCTACGAGGTGGTAAAGGGGATGATCGACTCGCTCCTCTAAAGCGTCGGCTCCCGTGCGCCCGTGAGTTGCCGCAGCGCGCAGTACTCGCACCCTTTCTTGCCGCAGGTGCTGCCCCAAAATGAAAGGGTGCGTATGTCTTCTGCTGCCCGCGCGATTGTCGCCTTCAATTCCTCGATGTCGGCGGACGGGATTTCGAACACTTCGCGATGGTACGCGCCACGGGCGTCCGGCTGAAGAAACTCGAGAACGACCGCGCGTGCGCGCTGGGTGCCATCCAATTCTAGGAGGAGCGCGTAGAACACGAGCTGCCTATAGTTCGCCGCGGCCGATACGTCGGCGGTTTTGCCTAGTAGGGCGTTGCGCGATTTCGGCTTACCCGTCTTGTAATCGATCACGATGACCGATCCATCGTCCTGATAATCCATTCGGTCCAGCTTACCTAAGAGGGATACCGTCTTCCGTTCCGACAGCGGCAACTCCGCTCGCAGTTTGTACTCCGTTTTAGCATGACGCGGAAGCTGCGCCGAAGCGAACCACCCGGAGAGGAATGCCGAACCACGCTCCAGCAGCTCCTCATACTCTCCCCTTGAGAGCGCCTTGCGCGCAAGCGATTCTCTATACCACGTAACCAATTTCTTCGCGTTTGATTTCTTACCCTCTACGTGCTCGGCAACGAGTCGCTTGAGTGCTTCGTGCGCCGCCTCGCCCAGAATCATGTGCTTCCCTCGTGCCGTCGGGATACTAATCAGGGTCGAATAGAAATACATCCATGGGCATTCGAGATACTGATTGAGTCCGGTTGCCGAGAGACCCTGCTCGTCGAAGAGTTCCCTCAAATAGGCGTGTTCCGAAGTGGGCGGCTTTTCCTTGGGGCGGAGCGCCTGCGGGACGAAGCGCCGCTCAAACTCCTCGACGTCCACGGTCTGCAGCAATCCGGGGTTCACATCCTCGAGCAGCCTGCTGCGCAGCCGATCGCGCCCGCTCTCACTCTCGCGCGAAAAGGTGAGGCACACTGCAATCTTCCCCCGCGTGAGTGCGACATAGAGCAGCCGCCGCTCATCCTCGTCGGATCCGGACACACCCGCGTCCGGCAGCAGGAAGAATTTCGATTCGCGCCGGCCTCCCCATACTCCGTCCGCCGCTTGAACGATGAAAACGTACTCAAACTCAAGTCCCTTTGCTCGGTGCGCTGTCATGAGTCGGACGGCGCCAGGTCGCGGTGCGGCTCGTTTCTCCTTGCGGACGGAAACGTCGTGTTCGTCGAAGAGATCGAGGTCGCGCACGAAATCGGCGAGCCCGTAATCGAGCTTCCCGGACGCGAGCACCTCCACGTCGCCCCAGAGCCACCCAAGCTTTTCCAAAAGCTCCGGGGGATTGCTGGACGAGAGCGCATACTCGAGAAATCCTGACTCCCGCACCATGCGCTCGAGAATCTGTGGCACCGACCCCGGGGCGGAGGCAAACTCTGCAAGTTTCCGGTAAAGCTCCGTAAGCTCGTCTCCTTCTACGCCGGCGGCGGTGCAAAGTTTTCCGCTGCGAATCACGTCCGCGAGCGTGAGTGAGTGCCTGCGCGCGTACTGTGCCGCCTTGTATGCCGCAAGGGGCGGAATGCGGAGAAAATTGAGATGCAACGTACGGAGGATCCATTCATCCGAAGGGCGCGCGACCGCGCGCACCAATGTGAGGAAGCGCCTTATCTCGGGGTCGCGCAAAGCGCTCTCCCCCGCTTCGACCGACGCCTCGACACCCGCTGCCTCAAGCGCGCGTGCGACGGGCTCCGCCTCTTTGTTGGTTCGATAGAGAATTGCGATTGAGGAGGGTTCTACCCCTTCTCTAGTGAGGCGAGCTGCCTCACTCGCGACCCATGCGCGCTCCACCTCAGGACGCGAAAACGCCGCCATCTTTACTTCGCTCCTCGTGCCCGTCCGTGATACGAGCGGTACGTGCGCGGTTTGCGCGAGCGAGTGCGCGGCATCCAGGATCTCGCTACCAGAGCGGTAGCTCTCCGTGAGCGTAATGAGGCGCGCATCCGGGAAGAGGCGCTTGAAGTGCGCGAAATTTTCAAGAGAAGCCCCTTGGAAGCGAAAAATCGCCTGTCGCTCGTCTCCGACGATGCAAAGATTCGGCGAAGAGTGGAATCCAGAGATCAGCTCCAATAGCTTGTTTTGCGCTGCATTCGCATCCTGGTGCTCATCGGCGAGGATGTAGAGCGACTCTTCCTGCAGTCGCAAGCGAAGCTCGGGGCTCGATGCGAGAGCAGCGACCACCTCCATGATCATGTCCTCAAAATCGTACCGCTTGCGCGTCCGGAGCTGTGCCTCGTACTTCTCGTAGACCGAGGCAAACTCCTTCGTGCGCGTAATTAATTTCAGACGCCTCTGATGCTCCGCTTTCATGGCGCCCTTGTGCGCGCCTTTTTCGTGATACAGATCCGGCGTCGCGCTGAACGCGACCTCCTGCTCTTCTATGTAGGACTTGAGCGCCGCGGGGGTGCAGTTCTCCCGCTTCAACGAGGCGATGCTCGAGAGCATACTGGGGAGGAAATAGAGCGGGCTGCCGAACGTTACGACTTCCCTCCAGGAGCCCCCTTCCAGAATGCCGCGCATGATGTCTATGCGCTCGATCTCGGAAATGGGTTCCGACCCGATAATGCGCGGAAAGTCATCGGGGTAGCGCTCGATCACGTCTTGGCAGTACCCATGGAACGTGTGCATGCGCACGCGGTACGCGGGCTGGCCGATGATCGCGGCGAGCCGCCGCCGCATATGCGCGGCGGCGGCCTCCGTGAACGTGAGCGCAAGGATCCCATCGGGCGGCGTGTCAGTTTGCTTCAGAATATTGGCGATACGGAGGGTGAGGACATGCGTCTTACCCGTCCCCGGCCCGGCAACCACCATTACGGGGCCTTCAATAGCATCGACGGCCTCCCTTTGCGCTGAATTGAGCCCCTTATAGAGCTTTGAAAAGGCAGGAGAAATGCGAGGGAGCGTGCGCATGTTTCCGAGTGTATCACGCAGTGCTCCAGTGACTTGCGAGCGTCCAAACCTACATTTGACATCCGAATTTTTATATTCTACAATCTTGCTAGATAAATTGGGAGAAATGCAATGGCACAAATCGGACGAAGCGTATTATGGAATGCCTACGTATTGTTCTTCATTGGCTTCATGATCGTCTTTGTGGCGACGGAGCTCTGGAGCGCAGTCGGCGGCTAGCGCTTTGACAATCGGGACTCGCAGGAATAGGATTCCGCGAGCCCCCGTTTTTTCGGGGTGAGGAGGAGAAAAGATGATCCCAACGAGTTATGAACGCGGCTTTACTCTTTTGAAGGAAGCAGGGCTCCTGCAAAAAATCCGACCCCAAGACCTCTCAAAAATAATCATGCGGAACGTCGGCCCGCTGCAGCATGTGAATCTTCTGACGCTCTCCTGTTGCGATGGCCACCAGTTTTGCGATGTTACGGCGCACGCGACGGGATGCTTCACCGAAGCGAAGCAAATGCTCGGCATCGAGCTGATCGGCGACGATTGCATACATTGGCGCAGCGAGAACGGGGGGCCCTTCGTTCTGTCGGTGCCTCGGCTCGAGATACGTCTGTATCGGGGTGAGCCGGACAACGTGCGGCGCAACATCTTCGCCTCCATGCATGAGAGCATGGGGCTGAAGAAGCTGGATGTCGTACTTCTGCTCGCGCATTGTGTATGCGGCAAGGTCGCTGAATTGTTCGACTCGCCAGTCGAGTACGTTCGATATCTTGCGCTCGCGAAGGAGAACGTCATGCGTGAGTTCAACCTGCCGAGCAGTCAGGTAATCGCCTGGCTGCAGACGCACCGCAGGGACGGGAGGAGAACCTATCACCTGGACTACTCCGGAGTCCGAGCAACTGATCTCCTCGGATTCAGGGATGAGATCTTGCGCTCCGCGTAGGAGCGCCTCAAGAAGTATAAAGCCGCCCCTCTTGGGCGGCTTTTCTTTTACTATAGGTGGCTAGCCGCGGCAGACTTCTGTAACGCTGCCGTCGGCAACATCTATGAACACACCGACGACTTCGTCATAGAGGCCGAAGCCCGAGACGATCTTTGCAGACTGCTGGATGGCCTCCAGATGCTGCTCTCTTTCCGTTGGATATCCTGCGCATGCGGAATGCCCCGCGATGAGCGCGCGCTTTGCTCCATGCTTTTCTGCGGAAATGCGCGCGTTTATGAGAGCACGCTCCCGCTCACCCTCATCGTTGAGAAGGACACCGTCGCATCCCGCGATCGTTACCGTATCCGCGTAGGTCGCGCCGAACTCTTTCTTGCACCACGCAAGCGCCGGTTCCTGGCAGCGCCCATCTATGCAATTAAAAACCGTGCAAAACGTATGCTGTGAACTCATGATCGTGTTCCGAAAGTAATAACCTGCAGATGCTACTACGCGAGCTGCGAATCGGCAATACGTGCTATACTTCGCGCAATGGATAAACGCCTCTTTATCCTCCAGTACATCCAGCCGGGACTTCTCGGCCTCATGGATGGAACCGTCTCGACACTCGCTCCCCTCTTCGCCGCCGCATTCGCGACCGGCAGCACACACATCGCGCTCATCATCGGCGTCTCGGCTGCGGTGGGCGCAGCCATCAGCATGGGCTTCGCGGAAGCGCTCTCGGACACGGGTATCCACACGGAGCGCGGGCACCCGATGCGTCGCGGATTCGTGACCGGCGGCATGACCTTCGTTGGTGGTATTCTGCACGCGTTTCCCTTCCTGCTCTCCGACCTCTCGGCGGCTCTCACCCTGGCCTACATAGTGGTCGGAATCGAGCTTCTCGCGATCGCCTACATTCGTCACCGTTTTTTCGAAATGAACGTCTTTCTCTCTATCGTGCAGGTCGTGATCGGAGGCGCGCTCGTGGTGGTAGCGGGGGTGCTCATAGGCAGCGCCTGACCCCCTCTTCCCAAGTGCCTAGCTGCGGGATACCCTTCTCAAAGGGGTATGGAGAAGGAAGGATCACGCACATGCGTACACTTGCGCTTTTGGCATGCCTCGTCGGCAGCATGCTTTTTGGCCCTCCGGCCGCACTCGCATGGGATTTGCCCCAGCAGTTCGCCTGGCAGTCTCCCTGCGGAGAGCCGCAGAATACAGCCGCGCTGATCAAGGGCTGCTATTTCGGCAAGGCCGGCTCAACCAAGCACGCGGGTCTTGCGTTCTTTCGCATCTGCGGCGCATACAAGGAGTCCGTGCCGTTTCTCATAGCGTACTTCGACAAGAATATGTATGAGTTCAATCGTGATGCGGAGGGGCGGGATACCGAGATCGGCCCGCTTTCGGATGGTCCAGCATCATCGTTCACAATCGATCCTGCACCATTCTTCGCAAACGTCGAAGAGTGGCGAGGAACGTGTCGCGGCGGACAAGCTGCGTAGCGTGTACAGAACCGGCTGCGAAAGGCAGCCGGTTTTTGTATTAGTAATTCTTGAGCTGCTTCGCGCGCTCGTGAAAGCGTATGCGCTCAAGCGCCTTCGCCTCGATTTGGCGGATGCGCTCTCGGGTCACGCCGAACTCCCGTCCTACTTCCTCAAGGGTGTAGCAGACACCGTCATCCGTAAGGCCATTGCGCATTTCCAAAATCTTGCGCTCCTTCGGCGAGAGCTCGTCCAGGATCGCCATCATCTGCTCCGAGAGGATGCGGCGGGACGCGTCCTGATCCGGCGCGGCAATCGTCTCGTCCGCGATGAAGCTTCCGAGCGTACTGCGTTCATCGTCGTCCTCTCCCACCGGGCTCTCCAGAGAAACCGTATCCTGACTGATTTTCTGTATGGTATAAATTTTTTCTACTTCGGTGCCCATTTCTGCAGCTATTTCTTCCGGCAGCGGGTCGCGGCCGAGGTGCTGCGAGAGTTCGCGTACTTTTTGCTTGTACTTGGCAATCGTCTCCACCATGTGTACCGGAATACGGATCGTTCTCGATTGGTCTGCGAGCGCGCGCGTAATCGCCTGTCGAATCCACCAGGTCGCGTATGTGGAGAATTTATATCCCTTCGTATAATCAAACTTGTCTACCGCCTTGAAGAGACCGAGATTTCCCTCCTGGATGAGATCGAGGAGTGAGAGATCCGGGGAACGGTTTACGTACTTTTTTGCGATTGAAACGACGAGACGGAGGTTTGAACGAGCGAGAATGCCTCTTGCCTCGTCATCTCCCTCGACGATTCGCTTCGCGAGGTCGCGCTCCTGTTGCGCATTGAGCAGCGGGTATTGGCCGATTTCCCGCAGGTACATCTGGACGGAATCATAGGAGCTATCGGAGCGGCGGTTCTGGAGCTTTTTGCGCTCCAAGACGCCTTCTGCACCCGAATCTTCAAGCAGCGTCCCTCCCTCGAGTACGTCGATACCCGCCGTGCCGAAACGCTCATAGATATCTTCGAGCAGCAGTACGTTGTCCTCAATCGTCGGAAATTCTCGCAAGATCTCATCATAGGTAACATAGCCGCGCTCGCGACCGAGTCGGATCAGCGCCTCTACCCGACCCTCCGATTGCACCTTCTTAGAGACGGAAGGGCGGCGGGTTGGGGCGCGCTTTGCCGTGCTGGTGCGCCGCGCATGCGTCCGGGCAGTCACCTTCCGCTTCGCGCTCGTGCGCGCAGGTGCGCGGCGTGCGCTCGCGCTTCTTGCGCGCGCAGGGGTTCGCTTCTTTTTCGATTTTGCCGATTTGAGTTGAGCCATAGTAGAATCAAATACCGCAATCAGTTAAGGTCACACCTTTTGAATGAAGTTGCCGTGAAGGGGCATGTCGCAAAACCAACCCACCCCTCTCCTTGGAGAAAGGGGCGCGTGTTGTAGGGGGTATTTTACCCTATAGGGGAGAGGCCCGCAATCTCTCGTGTGCGCAGTGCACACTCCGCCGTGAGCGCCGCCACGCGCTGTTCATCCCCCGCCCGCTCGGCTTCTTTGAGCTCTATGGTGAGCGTATCGAGCTCCTTGGTAAGCCTCTCCCTACGTACGAGATGCAGGAGCGTCGCGCTCTCTTCTTTAATGCGCGCTTTGGCAAATAATCGCTCTGCGGAAAAGCGCAGGCGTTCGTGCTCTTCCTCCGGCAGGGAGCGAAGCCGCTTGAAGGGAGCCGCCCCGACCGCATCCTCGAGCTCTCGCGCGAACGCGGCGGCATCAATGTCTTTTTCTTTCCTTGCTTCCTGCCACAGGAGCAGCGCAAACGCTTGCTCGCCACGGCCAAGCGCATCGGAAACGGGAGCGATCGGCTCTCGCGCGTCGCCCTCCGAGGGTGCGCGGGGCATCTTTTCCCATGCCGCTGATACGGACGCTTCCGATACGCCGAGGCGCGCAGCGATGTCGCGAACGTACTGTTCCCGAGCAATCGGGCTCTCCACGTCGTACAGGAACGGGAGCACGATCCGCTCCACGAGGCGGCGGAAACGCTCTCGCGCAAGTGGCGCATCTTCACCGCTTGACGCGGCACGCCGCTCAAGCGCATCGAGCAGAAACGCGAGAATATCTTGCGCCTCGCGCACGAGCGCGCTCCACGCCTCCTTACCTCCTTCGCGCAGCACGTCGGCAGGGTCTTTACCGCCTCGTATTTCCGCGATTTTTACGTTCAGGCCCGCCTTGAGTGCCACATGCGCGGCACGAACCGCCGCCTTGAAGCCCGCCTCGTCCGCATCGAGCGCGATGACCAGGTTCTCGGTAAGACGGCGCAACAGCGTCGCATGTTCGGGCGAAAATGCGGTGCCCGACGTCGCCACAGTGTTCGCCCATCCCGCTTGGTGCGCCATTGCGAGGTCCATCTGTCCCTCGACGAGCACCGCGCATCCGGACGTACGGATGGACATCTTTGCCCGATCGAACCCGTAGAGAATCCGCGACTTCTGGAATAAGGGGGTTTCGGGGCTGTTGAGGTACTTCGGGGCTTCGGGTTCGGACTCCGAGGAAAGTAGCCGGCCAGAGAATCCGACTACCCGCCCGGCGCTGTCGGCGATCGGAAAGAGGACCCGATTTCTGAAACGATCGTAGACTCTCCCCTGCTCTCCCCGCTTCGCGATTCCGGCATCAAGCACCTCTCGTTCGGAGAACCCCTTTGCTTTTAGATGATCGGTCATGTCGCTCCATCCCGCTCCTGAAAACCCAAGCCGAAGTGCGCGAATGGTCGCGGCTTGGAGACCGCGCTCATTCTCGAGGTATGCGAGCGCGGCGGGAGTATCTGCGAGCGAGCGCATCGCCTGTATGGTCGCCGTTTCGAGAAGCTCGTAGAGGCGGTCACGCCCCTCCGTTTTCTGTCCCCGCTCCCACGTGAGCGGAACACCCGCTTTCTCGGCGAGAAGCTTTAGCGCTCCTTTAAAATCGAGTCCCTCTATCTGCTCGACAAACGTGAATATGTCTCCCCCTGCTCCGCAGCCGAAGCAGTGGTACGTCCCCCGGTCGGGCGAGACATGGAAAGACGGGGTGCGCTCCGCATGAAAGGGGCAGCGCGCGCGCAATGATGAACCGGCCCTCTCAAGCTTTATGTACTGACCCACGACATCCTCTATGGAGAGCTTGTCTTTAATGTGTTGAACGGTATCGGCCATAGTTCATGCTGTCTTACCTTGTCTATAGTATGCATTAAATCTAGGATCCGCGCCCGCGGGACGGATCGTTGAACGGCTAGAGAAGGGAGCAACCCATGAAAATGCAGTTCCAGAGGAGCGGAGGCGTCGCTTCGCGGCGTTTTGTGCGCGGCCCTTTCGGCACCATCGATATAGGGACCCTTCCGGGTTCCCCGGCGGGACGCTGGGGCATCCGAAGGAAGGCAGAGCTGCATGCGGCGATCGTGAGCCGCATACTCTCTTTCGACGAAGCGTCGCTTCGCTACGCCTTGTCTCGTACGGAATTGGGTGCCTGGCACACGCTGATCAAATCAGGAGGGTTTCCGGCGCTCGGAAGTTCTAAAACGCAAATCGAAAGTGTAGGCGCCGGATCCGCAGCGCGCATGATTGAAGAAGCGTGGCCAAGTGATTCAGTGGAGTCGTTCGGAAACCTAACGCTCGACTACACGCACCAAAAAGCGCTCGCGCACGGTGTGCAGCTCGCGCTCACGAACCTCCAATACTCGATTCTTGAGCTTCTCGCGCTTTGCGCCGGATACGTGGTAACGAGAGCGATGCTACTCGATTACCTCTACGGGACGGTCGGCAATGGGGAGCCCGAAATGAAAATAATCGACGTCGAGGTTTGCCGCATGCGCGCACAGATCGCGAAAAAAACAGGTGCGGCGTACATACGCACCGTTTGGGGACGAGGGTATCTATTCATGACCCCCTCTGCCTGAACCTCGAGAGCCGGGCGTATGCCCGGCTCTTCGCTACTCTATCTCTTCCCTGCTGCCCGCGTCGAACGACTTCTGGAGCTCGCGAATCATTTCGCTCTTACGGCTCCCTTCGAAGCCTGTTCCCGCAGGTATCAAACGCCCGATGATGACGTTCTCCTTGAGGCCCACGAGCCGGTCAACCGCTCCCGATACCGCTGCTTCGGCAAGTTTGCGCGGCGTATTTTGGAACGAAATCGCAGATAGGAAGGAGGCGCGCGTGAGCGACACTTCGGTGATTCCCATGAGAAGCTGCTTTGCCTTTGCTTCCGTAGAGCCCGCTTCCTTGGCGCTCTTGTTGATACGATCCAGCTCGAAGTCGGCAATCGTCTCGCCTACCGATACGCCGGTGTCGCCGGATGCCGTTACGGATACGCGGGAGAACATCTGCTTCACGATAATCTCGAGGTGCTTGCGCGCGGTGGAGACGCCCTGCAATTCGTAAATACGGGTGATCTCGTTGATGATGTACTCCTGGGCGCGCTCCTTACCCGCGAGCGTGAAAAGCTCTTCGAGATCCGCGGAGCCGTCCGAGAGGAAGTCGCCCTTTTCGACAGTCTGTCCTTCCTTCACGAGCACCTGGCGGGCAGGGTGGACACGATACTCCGTGTCGCGCTTCGCTGCCTTGCCGGTCTTCGTAGTAACGGTTTCGGGAATGATGGTGATTACCGTTTCCTGCCCCTCGCGTGCGACGCTACCGATGACCCCGTCGACGCGTGCGATCGCAGCCGGAAGCTTCGGCGTGCGCGCTTCAAATACTTCTTCGACGCGCGGCAGACCCATGGTGATGTCGCCTCCCGCGGTAGCGACGCCTCCGGTATGGAAGGTGCGCATGGTGAGCTGGGTGCCCGGCTCGCCGATGGCTTGTGCGGCGATGACCCCGACCGATTCTCCAACATCGATCATTGCACCTGTCGTGAGATCTTCGCCGTAGCAGAGCTGGCAGACGCCGCGGTGCACCTTGCAGGTCATCGGGGAGCGGACGGTAACGCCGGCAATATCGCTCTTTTCTACCGCTTCCGCATCATCGTGCGAAAGGAGGTGGTTGCGCTTGAACGAGACGGCACCATCAGACGAGGAAACGTCGCTCGTAAGGGTGCGCCCCGAAATGCGGTCTGCGAACGAGCCGCCGATATTCTCCTTTCCGGGTCGCAGGATCTCCACGCCCTCCCGTGTGCCGCAATCTGCCTCGAGCACGACCACGTCGTGTGCGACGTCGAACAAACGTCTCGTGAGGTACCCGGCGCGAGCCGTATTGAGTGCGGTGTCAGCGAGTCCTTTCCGTGCTCCGTGTGTCGAAATAAAGTATTCGATCGGAGTCAAACCCTCCTTGAGCGAGGAAGTGATCGGGAATTCGATGATCTCGCCCCGAGGGTTCGTGATAAGGCCTTTCATACCTGCCATCTGATGGAGCTGCACGACGGAGCCGCGAGCGCCTGAGGTGATCATGTTATGCACCGAGCCCTGTGGATCGAGCGTATCGAGGAGGTGCGAGCGGAGCTCGGAAGACACTTTCCCCCAGATCTCGATCGTGGAGCGCTTACGTTCATCGTTGGTGAGGAGACCCCCCTCGTAGTTCTCCCACTCACGCGCGACTTGCTCCTGCCCCGCCTTTACGAGCGCCTCCTTCTCGGGCGGCACCGTTACATCGGAGAGCGACCAGGTGATTCCGGCGTGCGTGGCATAGCGGAACCCGAATCGTTTGATGGAGTCGAGGATCTTGGGGATGCCATCGAGCTGATAGTGGTTCACAAGCTCCTGGACGAGTCGGCCCATACGCTTATTGGTGATTTCTTCGTTTATGTACGGGAAGTCGTTCGGCAGCACCGAGTTGAAAAGCAGGCGACCGACGGTCGTCTCGAAGAGAGCACCTTCGAACTGCGCATATTTTTTATTCTCCGAAGGAAGAACGCGGATCGGCGCGCGCAAATCGATCGCCCCGAAATCATAGGCGGTAATCGCCGCGTTTGTAGTGGGAAATGCACTACCCTCGCCCTTCGTGCCCGGGACCGCCTTCGTCATCCAGTAGCAGCCGAGTACGATGTCGAGAAGTTTCGACGCTACGACGACATCGCCGCTACCCGGCTTGAGAACGTTCTTGTTCGCCGACATTATCTTGGCAGCTTCCATCTGCGCCTCTTCCGAGAGCGGCACGTGTACCGCCATAGCGTCGCCGTCGAAGTCCGCATTGTACGCGGGGCAAACGAGCGGATGCACCTGAATCGCGTTTCCTTCTATAAGGACGGGACGGAAGGCCTGTATGGACTGGCGATGGAGCGTCGGTGCGCGATTGAGTAGTACGTACTTGCCCGCGATCGCCTCCTCAAGAATCGGCCACACCTCGGGCGCCTCATCTTCGATAAGACGACCGGCACCGCGGATGTTGTATGCATGCTCGCGCGCGAGCAGCCCCTGAATCACGAACGGGCGGAAGAGCTCCAACACCATGTGCTTGGGGAGCCCGCACTCATCGAGTGCGAGGTCGGGACCGACCACGATCACCGAGCGGCCCGAGTAATCGACGCGCTTGCCGAGGAGATTCTGCCGGAGGTAACCATGCTTGCCCTTGAGGTAATCCGCGAGCGATTTCAAAGCGCGGCGACGGCCGCCGAGAATACCGAGCGCACCGCTGCCCCGGCGCATGGAGTTGTCGAGGAGCGCATCGACTGCTTCCTGAAGAATGCGTTTCTCATTGCGCAAGATTACCTCCGGCGCGTGGATCGCGAGCAGGCGCTTGAGACGGTTATTTCGGTTGATGACGCGCCGATAGAGATCGTTAAGATCGCTCGACGCGTGGCGGCCGCCTTCGAGCGCGACCATCGGGCGCAACGCAGGCGGGACGACTGGGAGGCGCACCATAAACATCCACTCGGGGCGCACCCCGGCGCGCTGCATGGCTTGTGCAAGTGCGAGCCGCTTGCGGAGCTTGTCCCGCTCCCCTGCTCCCGCTTTTTCGAGGTCGGTCCGGAGCCGATCAATAAACTTCTCGAGATCGATTTGCTTCAAAATGCTGTAGAGCGCCTCCGCGCCGATTGCGGCTCGGAACATCGCCCCGTACTTCACGGCAAACAGGTGGTATGCCGCTTCATCGAGCACCACGCCCTGCTGGATGGACTCTATGTCCTTCTTCGCCTTCGTCGCAAGTTCCTTGACGCGCGTCTTTTCGTCCGCATTTTTCGCTTCCTTCGTACGCGTTTGAAATTCCTGGTCGAGATCCTTGAGGAGCCGCTGCCTCTCGCCCTCGTCTACCGACGTAACGATGTAGCCCGCGAAATAGACTACCTTCTCCACTTCGGCGGCGGAAAGTCCGAGCATGAGGGCGATGCGCGAAGGAATGCCGCGCAGGAACCAGATGTGGGACACCGGTGTCGCGAGCTCGATGTGGCCCATGCGTTCCCGGCGCACGATGGCTCGGGTGATTTCTACGCCGCACTTCTCGCAGACGATGCCGCGGAAGCGAATGCCCCGGTACTTGCCGCAGTAGCACTCGTAGTCTTTTTCAGGGCCGAACACGCGCTCGTCGAAGAGACCGTTCTTCTCCGGCCGCTGCGTCCGGTAATTGATCGTCTCGGGCTTCGTGATCTCGCCGTGGGACCATTCGATGATCCGCTCCGGCGACGCGAGGCGCATGACCACCGCATCGAAATCCTGCGGGATCGCGTCCTTTCTGCTGAATTGTGTTCTCTGTTGCATATAGGTGTATTGCCGGAGCTAATAAGTTTCTATTTGTCGTCCCTCCTCCATAAATTCGATATCGATGCCGAGACCGCGCAGATGGCGTACGAGGACATTGAAGGTCGCGGGCGTGTTGGTTTCCTTGATGCGCTCACCGGAGACGATCGCGTCGAATGCGGCGCTGCGTCCCAGGATGTCGTCGGACTTGTAGGTGAGAATCTCCCGCAGCGAGTACGCCGCACCGTAGCCGAGGAACGCCCAGACTTCCATTTCTCCCACACGCTGTCCGCCGTTTTGCGCCTTACCCCCGAGCGGCTGCTGGGTCGTAAGCGAGTACGGGCCGATAGAGCGCATGTGGATCTTGTCCTCCACCATGTGGTGCAGCTTCAGCATATACATCACCCCGACAGATACGGGCTGCGCGAAAGGCTCGCCTGTGCGGCCGTCGAAGAGCGTGAATTTCCCGGTTTCGTTGAATCCCGCAGACTTCAGCTCCTCGCGGATTTCCTCTTCGGTCGCGCCTGCGAATGAAGGTACGACGGCCTGGTAGCCACCCGCGGTCGCCGCGAGCCCAAGGTGCAGCTCGAGGATCTGTCCGAGATTCATACGGGAAGGTACGCCAAGCGGCGTGAGAATGATGTCCACCGGCTCGCCGTTCTCGTCGTACGGCATGTCTTCTTCGGGAAGCACGCGCGAAATGACGCCCTTGTTTCCGTGCCGCCCTGCGAGCTTGTCGCCGACGGAAATCGTTCGGAGCTGCGCCACTTCGACGTGTACGCGCTTGATGACGCCGCTCTCGAGCTGGTCGCCGTTCTCCCGCGAGAATACTTTGATGCCTACGATCCGGCCCCGCTTCCCGCCCTCCATGCGCATGGACGTATCTTTCACATCCTTCGCCTTCTCTCCGAAAATCGCATGCAAGAGGCGCTCCTCAGGCGAGAGCTGGGTCTCGCCTTTCGGCGTTACCTTGCCGACAAGTATATCGCCGGGACGGACCTCCGCGCCAATGCGCACAACGCCCTCCTCATCGAGATTGCGCAGTTTGAATTCGCTCACGTTCGGAATGTCATGCGTGGTCACTTCCGGACCAAGCTTCGTGTCGCGCACGACGCAGATAAACTCCTCCATGTGAATGGAGGTAAAGCGCGCGTCTTTTGCGAGCCGCTCTGAAATGACGATCGCATCTTCGTAGTTCGCGCCGAACCACGGCAGGAACGCGACGCGGACATTCTGACCGATCGCGAGTTGGCCATTCGAGGATGTAGAGGCGTCCGCGAGCACATCTCCGCGCTTCACCGAATCCCCGACAGAAATGAGCGGCCGCTGGTGGAAGGTCGTGAAGCCGTTGGTTCGGGAGAAATTTACGAGCTCGTACTCTTTCGTCTTGCCGTCATTGTTCTTCACTTTGATGAGCCGCGCATCGACATAGGTAACCTCGCCCGCTTCCTTTGCCAGTACGAGGCGTCCGGAATCGCGTGCGGCTTCGCTCTCGATTCCCGTGGCAACGACGGGGGCCTCCGGCGTGATGACCGGGACGGCTTGCTTTTGCATGTTCGAGCCCATGAGCGCGCGGTTCGCGTCGTCATTCTCCACGAAGGGGATGAGCGACGTAGCGACCGAAAACGGCTGATTCGTCGCAACCTCCATGAAATCGACTTCTTCGCGCTCCACCAGTTTCGGCTCGCCTTCTTTGCGAACCTCAACGAGCCGCTCCGTGATCTTTCCGCTCTCGTCGCGGGTAGTGCCAGCGTGCGCGATGGCGTACTGCTCTTCCTCGAGCGCGTTCATGTATACGATTTCTTTCGTAACCTTTCCCTTCTCAACCTTCGCATACGGAGTCTCGATGATGCCAAACTCATTGGGTCGGGCGTACAAGCTCATGTGGAGTACCAGGCCGATGTTCTTTCCTTCAGGGGTGTGGATCGGGCATACGCGGCCGTAGTGCGAGGCGTGAACGTCGCGCACTTCCAGGCCCGCGCGCTCCGACGTGAGACCGCCGCGACCGAGCGTAGAGAGCGTGCGCAGATGCTCGATTTCATCGAGGGTGTTGTACTGCTGCATGAGCTGGGAGAGCTGATCCGTCGTGAAGAATTCGCGCACTGAGGCCTGGAACGGGCGAGGATTCACGAACTGCACGGGCAAGATCGTCTCCGCATCCACCATCGCCATGCGGTCCTGGATGTTGCGCTTCATGCGGGAGAGCCCGATGCGCATGCGTTGCTCAAGCAGCTCGCCGACGAAACGCACCCGGCGAAAACCGAGGTGGTCGATGTCGTCGCTAGTCGCTTCCGGGTCCGCGTTCTGCTCCGCGATGTGATTGACGATTCGCACCACATCATCGAGCGAGAGCGACGAGCGTGCGAGGTCCTTTTCCGACGTGCCAAGACCAAAGCGGCGATTGAAATGGAAGCGCCCGACTCGGGAGAGGTCGTAACGCTCCGCCGAAAGTGTGGATTCTACGTGATCCCGCGCCGAATCCGGCGTTGCGATATCCCCATCGCGAAGGCGTCGATAAATCTCGACGAATGCTTCTTCGGTCGTTTTCGCGTGGTCATGCGTAAGGGTTGTTGCGATGGTGTCGCGGCCCGCAGCGTTCGCGAACGCGCCTTGAATTTCCTTGTCTGTCGCGAGACCAAGCACGCGCAGGAGTGTCGTGATCGGGAATCGGCGCTTCCGATCGATTTTGACGTACATGCCGCCGTCGGGATCGGATTCGATCTCGATCCACACGCCGCGCGACGGAATAACTTTCGCAGCGAAATAATTCTTACCCTTGTACGGGACCGCCTCGAAGAAGACACCGTAGGATCGTGCGAGCTGCGGGACGATTATGCGTTCGACGCCGTTGATGATGAACGTACCGTGGTCGGTCATCCACGGAAAATCCGCGAGGAATATCTCCTGTTCTTTCTCCTCTCCGGTGGTCTTGTTCTTGAGGTGCGCGACGATCGAAAGAGGCGCCTCGTAGGTACGGTTCGTGCGCTTCGCGAAGTGCTCGTCCCAACGCACGGGTCCGAACGCGAACGATTTGAGCGTCAATTCAAATTTCTTGCCAGCGTGATCGGCTATGGGTGAAAATTCCATGAACACCCGCTCCGCTCCGCCTTCGACGAATTGGCGGAACGACTCGAGCTGGCTCTCGACGAGGTTCGGGAGCTTAACGAGGGGCTCTTGCGACCTCTTGAAATACTTCTGCTGAATACGCGCCTTTGTACTCATGCTGATGATAGGATTTTCTGCTCGTGCGTGGGACCGTACACGCGCGAACATGTGCTCGTAATCCTTCTAATGGAAACGCAAGGAATATTTCCTTGATGGGAACCCGGGTCTTTGCTCATTCAAAGGCGCGCCACCGCAACACAATCAGCCGGAAATCGCAAATACCGGAGGAGTATACAGCTTGCTGAAATGCTGTCAAGGGTCAAGAGCCCCTTCGTGTGGATGCTTTCGGTGAGTGCGCCTTTTTCCATTCGTTGATTTTGGCGTGATCGCCCGTGAGGAGCACCTTCGGTACGCGATACTTCTTCCCTTTCCATTCGAGCACTTCCGGTCGAGTGTACACTTCTGGGCTCGAGACGCGCGAGCGCTCGAGCGACTCTGCTTTTCCGAGAACGCCCGGCACGAAGCGGGCCACCGCGTCTATGACCGTCGCAGCCGGTAACTCCCCTCCCGTGAGCACGTACGGCCCCATTGAAATCTTCTTTGCCCGCGTGATCTTCTGCACGCGCGCATCAATGCCTTCGTAGTGGCCGCAGATGAGCACTATGTCTTTCCTCTTGGAGAGCTTTTTCGCGCGCGCTTCATCGAAGAGCGAGCCATCCGTAGAAAAAAAAAGTGTTTCGACGCCGCGCCTTCGGCCAACAGCTTTTTCTATTGCGCGCAGCACGGGCTCGCTCCGTAGCACCATCCCGGGCCCGCCGCCATAGGGCCTGCGATCAACCCTCTCATCCTGGACGCGCTTCGTTTTTTTAACGAAATCTTTCGGATTGTAGTACGAGACGCGGATGCGTCGGTCCGCCTGGGCGCGTCCCAAAATTGAAGCAGAAAGGTACGGCTCGATCGCTTCCGGAAAGAGCGTGATGATATGAAAATGGAGCATAGAGAGGAGGCGGACAGAGAGACAGGGCTGACGAAGCTCTCCTGCCGTAGGATCGGCTATTTTTCGTTTACTCGGCTTTGAGATCTTCGATCACGTCGTCCACACTGCGATCGCGCATGGCCTCTCGCTCGGATCCTTCCGGCTCCTCGATCTTCAAATTAACCCGCGCATTCGACTTCATGCCGACGATGCGAAGGATTGTTCGTATGGCTTTTGCCGTCTGTCCCGAGCGGCCGATGATCTTGCCCATATCATCCTTATGGACGGAGAGCGTGAGGAGCACGCCCATCTCATCGACGGTTCGCGCCACCTTCACATCATCGGGATTGTCGACGAGCGATTTGACTACGTATTCTAGGAATTGCTGATCGTTTTCCATGCGGCGGGGGTCCTCTCCTGGCCTTTGTATTGTACGGGTTTGCGAGATGCCGTCAAATTGCTACTGATCGCTCTTTTCCTCTTTGGGCTCGGCCGCAGCGCTCTCCGGTTCCGACGAATCAGGAGTTTCGGCTTCAGCCGGAGCCGCTTCCTCGGGTGCGGCCGCTGTCTCCTTCTCGCCCTTGGGCTCCTCTGCCTTCGATACCTCGGCGCCCTCCTCTGCAGGTGTCTCTTCTGGTGCCTGCTCCTCTGCCTCCTTCTTGGGCGGGTGCTTTTTCGGCAGGACGTTGACCTTTTTGCCATCCACGATACCCGCCGAGACGAGCATGTTGTGTACGACACCCGAGGACTGCGCCCCTACCGAGAGCCAGTATCGAATACGGTCTTCCGCGAGAGCGCGCGCTTTTGTTTTCGGATTGTACGAGCCCACCTTTTCGATGAATGTACCCGCCTTCGGCCCCGCCGTGTGCTCGGTAACCACGAGGCGAAACGCAGGGTCGTTCCTGCGGCCGATGCGCTGCATGCGAATCTTCAACATACGATAAGTCGCGACACTGTAGCAGGATTTCCCGGAATTTCAAGGCACGGGCGCTTACCGGTCTTCCCGCACGACTACCGCCGTACCGTAGGCGAGTACTTCCGTTATACCGGCTCCCATTTCGGTGGCGTCGTAGCGAACGCCGATCACCGCATTGGCTCCCATTTCCGCAGCATGCTCAGCCATAAGCTCATAGGCATGGTTGCGCGCCTGCTCCGCGAGCGACGTGAAGAGCGTGATGTTTCCGCCGAAGAGTGTCTGCAATCCCCCGCCGATCGTCCCAAAAATAGAGCGCGAGCGAACAATGATACCCTTCGCCATCCCGCAGTTCTTCTCGATGCGATACCCCGGCAGCTCGAAGGCCGTCGTCATCATGCGCTCCTCGATCTTCATGGTACCAGTATATCAAAAATCGCCCTGCGCTAAAATCGGCTTACTTCGCGACGCGTTCCGCCTCCTCTAGTTTTACGGAAAGAATCTTCGAGACGCCGTCATGCCCCATGGTTACCCCGTAGAGTTCGCCGGCAGCTGCCATGGTCGCACGATTGTGCGTGATGACGATCAGCTGGCTCTTTCGACCCAACTCGCGAATCATGTCTGCATACCTACGACTGTTCGCCTCGTCGAGCGCGGCGTCCGTTTCGTCCAGTATCAAGAAAGGCGGCGGGTTCACTTGCGACATCGAAAAGATGAGTGCGATCGAAGTGAGCGCCCGCTCGCCCCCCGAGAGCGCTTCGAGCCCGCGAATTTTTTTGCGAGGCAAAGATACGTGGATCGAAAGTCCCGCATACAAATCTTCCTCGTCTTCGAGCGCGTCTTCCTCCGCCTCCGGATCGACGTTGGCCGCTCTATGCCGGGGAGAGTCAACCTCAAGGCGGGCGTCTCCCCCGCCGAAGAGCTTCGAGAAAAAACCTCGGAGGGCCTCATTGATGTGGGCGAGACCCTCGGTGAAGCGCTCGTCAATCGTTTTCTCCAGGTCGGCAATGATGTCCTTGAGGGAGGCCGCGGAACGCTCCAAGTCGGCGAGCTCCCGCGCGAGAAACTCGTCCCGCTCTTTCGTCTGCGTGAACTCCTTTAGGATATTCTCGGTCTCGCCGAGTCCCGCTTCCTCTATCTTGATCTTGAGCCGCTCGATCGCGCGTCGGCGCTTTTCCTGCTCCCCTCTATCCTCCGACAGCGCCCCTGGGGGAAGCTCCGCCCGCTCGAAACTGGAAGCCGCAACCCCCGCAAGGACGACGCCTTCACGTACCTCCTCTTCGAAACGCTGGCGCAGGAGGGCGAGCTCTTCTAAACGGCGCGCCGTCGCCGCGCGGGCGGCCGTCTTCTCTCGTCGGGCCGCCTCGTCGGTCAGCATGTGGCGCTCGGCGTCATAGCGCGCTTCGCGCGCGCTCTCGGCAGCGGCGCGCGCCTCGCGAAGCGCGCGGTCGGCCTCCTCTTCTGCTTCCGTCGCGGAGGCGAGCCGCCGCGCAAGCGCTTCCACTTTTGCGCGCGCACTCGAGTCGACGGGCGCGTCGCCCAGATCCGCTATGAATGAGTCGAGCAGCGTGCGCGCGTGCGCCATGCGCCCGCGCACTTCGGAAAGATCGGAGAGCGACTGCGCGTCGGAAATGATTTTCGCGAGCTCTTGCGCAAAGGTGCGCGCTCGCGGAAGGGGCACCGGGGAGCCCTCCGCACCTGAGGCTTCGAGCGCCCCTTCGGCGCGGCCAAGCTCGCGGGCAAGCTCTTCTCGAGATCGTCTCGCATCCGCAAGAGCTGCCTCAAGGGGGGCGGTGTCGGGCGCGCGCTCCTCTCGGGGCGACGCGGCACTCTTCGCCTCCGCGATGCGCGCCTCGAGTGCGGAGAGCTCTTGCGCCAGGCGACGATCTTCCTCCTGTGCCCTCGCCTGCTCCTGTGTTATGTAGGCACTCTCGCGCGCTAGGTATTCCGCGAGCAGATGCTTCAGCTCTCCTTGCATGTCACGCGCCTTTTCAATGCGCTCCACTTGTATGCGCAGGAAATTCAAGTGCGGCATGATCTCACGCCGCAGCGACTTAGTTTTATCGATATTGGCAGCCGTCTCGTCGAGTTTGCGTTCGCTCTCCGCCTTTTTGTGCTGATAGAGCTTGAGGCCAAGCGCGTCCTCAACCATCTCGCGCCGCTCCCGTGGCGACGCGTTCAGGATGCGATCGGCTTCTCCCTGCGAAATGATCTGATACCCGGAGCCGCCGATGTTCGCGCCGGCAAGGAGGCGGATGACATCCTTGAGACGCACCTGTGAGCCATTGAGGAGATATTCATTCTGTCCGTCGCGATAAACGATGCGCTCGATCGCGATTTCGGAGAAATCCATGTCGAGAAGTCGCGTACTGTTGTCGAATACAACCCGTACTCCTGCGCGATTCGTGCGCGGCAGTCCGGGAGAGCCGCCCCAGATGAGATCTTCCCCGCGCTTGCTGCGCATGGACTTCATGGACTGCTCGCCAAGCACGAAGCGGAACGCCTCCGCCACGTTGGACTTGCCGCTCCCGTTAGGGCCGACGATTGCCGCGATCGGCGACGTAAATACGAGCTCGGTCTTCTTGCCGAACGACTTGAATCCCGAAAGCTCTATGGATTTCAGGTACATCACGTTAGTTTACCTATTGTATCAGGCAAAAGTTCATGCCCACGCCCTGTTCACTACACTGTATTCCCTGTTCCGTACATACTATAGTATATACTATAGTATATACTATTTTTCATAGCTACCAGCCCTTCGCCTCGATCGCCTTTTGTGCGGCGTCCTGCTCGGCCTCCTGCTTGGACCGCCCTTCTCCAGTCGCTACGCGCTCTGCCTCCAAGAATACGCCGATGACGAAGGTCTTGTCGTGATCGGGACCCGACTGATCGAGCAGCTGGTACGACGGCGTGATCGAGACCTTTTCCTGCGCAAGCTCCTGGAAGCGGCTCTTGGCATCCTGCCAGAGCCGCTTTGCGACGACCTCGTCCGTCTTGTGGAAAAGCTGCGCGGCGATGAATTCGCGCGCGACATCGTAGCCCGCATCGAGATACAGCGCGCCAATAACGGCCTCGAAGGCGTTCGCGAGGATGATCTGCCGCGCCCTGCCCGTGTCCTTTGCCTCCCCGCGCGAAAGGAGCAGGAAATCGTTCATGCCGAGCTTGGTTCCCGCGTCTGAAATGCTTTGGGTGTTTACCAGCGCGGCGCGATACGCCGTGAGCTCGCCCTCCGGCTTCTCCGGATACTTAGCGAACAGGAATTCGGTAACGACGAGCTCGAGAACCGCATCTCCCAAGAACTCCAGCCGCTCGTTGTGCTCCCGAGCTCCCCGCCGATTTTCGTTGATATAGGAGCGGTGCGTAAACGCCGCCTCTATCAGTGAGCGGTCGCGGAAGACGTGACCTATGCGCTGCTCAAAAGGAGAGAAATCCATATGCATTGAAATTATGCGCGGCTCTTTTGCGCGAGGATGTTGATCGCGCGCGTAATCACCGGAAGGATGTCATCGTAAAAATTGAGGTCGCCGACACGTGCGAGCGGAAACCACTGCGCGTCGTCCAGACCGCCCTCTTTCTTGAGCCGCAGTTCCGAAAAGGGCGCGCGCGCGAGGAAGTAGGTCGCATGCCGTTTCTTTTTGCCGTGAGCGCCATTTGATGAATCGTTGGCGATGTACTCGTTCTCGCCGAGCTTCTCCTCTACTTCGACATCAAGACCGATTTCCTCTTTCACTTTTCGCAGAACGCCCTCCTCGTGACCCTCGTTCTGCTTGAGTTTCCCCTTTGAGAGCGTCCAGTGTCCAAAAATGTCGTGCACGAGGGCAAGGTATACGCCGTCAGGATCCCGCGCGTACACCACTGCCCCGACGAGCTCTTCGATCGGCATGGGGCCGCCCTTCTCTTTCCGCTTCGACCCCTCTGCTTTTCCCGGCTCGCCGAGCTCGATATATACAGCGCCCAAAACGCCGTTGACGAAGCGACTTGAGGCGCTGGAGCCAAACGTCTTCGCGAGCTCGATTGCTTCGTTGATGGCCACCTTTGCGGGAACCTGGGAACGGTCTGCATACAGCAGCTCCGCAAAGCCGATCCGCAGCACGTTTCGATCGATTGCCGCGATCTTTTCCAAAGGCCACTCGGGTGCCGCACGCGCGATCACCGCGTCTATTTCGCTCTGCTTGGCGATGACCGTCTTGAGGAGCGACTGCATGAATGGCATGTCCTGCGGGCGTGCGCCGAATTCGGAGGCATATGAGGAGAGATGCTCCAGGGACTGCTCGAGCGACGTGTCGCCCGACTGATCCCTCTCGAAGAGGACCTGAAGGACGACGGATCGCGCAAGATGCCTATTTGCCATAGAGAACAATTTCCTTAGTGTACAAAATTTCCCCCCGAGCAACACCGCGGGATCGGGAAAAGTCGGGACAAGGCGCTTACGCCGTCGCCTCTGTCTTTTCCTGTTCCTTCCCGGTGCTCTTTACCTGTCCGCTCTCGCGTAGCTCCTTTTCCTTGCGCGCGGATCGCCTCGCATCGCGTTTGGCGCGGGCTACGACATCGATGACGACGCGGCCGCGGTATCGGCCGCACTCCAGACAGGCGCGGTGCGGCAAACGAAGAGCTCCGCACTCACAGCGCACTGCACGCGGCGAAGAGAGCCCCTGATGGCTCCTGCGCTTTCCTGTTTTCGAGCGGTTCGCCCGCATTCGAACTACCATAGTTCGCGCATTATACGGATATTTCGGCGTTTTGCAAAATATCCGAAGGTGCGAGGAGGCGGGTGCAGAATGTCGTTCGATGGAGCGGGCAAAAGCCGAAGCGGGCGATGCGCGCACGGTGCGACGGCGTTCCGTACCCCTTGTGCACCTCAAAGCCGTAGACGGGGTACGAGCGCGCGAGCCGACGCATGTACCTGTCTCGCAGCACCTTCGCGACGATGCTCGCAAGCGAAATGACGGGTTCCTGCTCGTCCCCGCGGATGATCGTCCGCTGCGCGCCATAGGCGGCGGGCGCGCGCAGTCCTCCGTCGAGACGCACCTCGCACGTCGCAGGGTCCGCCGACACGCGCTTCAATACCCGCGAAAGGCTCGACCGAATAGCCGGGACGATGCCCTGCTCATCGATCACCACAGCCGAGGAGAACGATACTCCGAAGGAGAGGAGTCCGGATTGGTTCAGTTCGCGAATGCGACGGTACCACGTTTCGCGCGCCTCCGGGGAGAGCTGTTTGGAGTCGCGCACGCCGCGAACCAGCTCAAAATCGAACGAGGCGGGGATGAGCACCGCACCAACGGCTACCGGCCCCGCGAGCGGCCCTCTGCCCGCTTCATCCACACCCACGAGGTACTGCACCCGCTCATCATACCAGAGCGAGTCCCGACCCCTTGGTATACTTGCAGCATGTCGCGCGCGCGTTTCGTACACCTCCATACCCACTCTCACTACTCCCTTCTCGAAGCGCTCCCGAAGATCCCCGAGCTCGTTTCCGCTGCAAAAGAGGACGGCCAGAGTGCGCTCGCGCTCACGGATAACGGCAATCTCTACGGCGCGATTGAATTCTATAAGGAGTGCCTCAAGCAGGAGATGAAGCCCATCATTGGCGTCGATTTTTACGTCGCACCCCGCACCCGATTGGATAAAGAGCATCGGGTCGACGAGCACCACTCACGTCTGGTCCTACTCGCAAAAAGCGCGGAGGGGTATGCGAATCTCATCCAGCTAGTCTCCGCCTCCTACCTTGAAGGATTCTTTCACCGGCCGCGGATAGACCGCGAGCTTATCGAACGGCATCGGGAGGGGCTGATCGCGATCCTCCCGGCATTCGCGGGCGAGCACGCGCGTGCCGTGCGCGACGGCCAAGCACGGAAGGCACAAGAATCGCTCGCATGGTACGCACAAATCTTTCCCGACGAGTGCTTTGCGGAAGTAACGCGGCACCCGGAGATAGAAGGCAGCGAAAAGGATATGCGCGCGATCGTCGCGGCGGCGCAGAAAGCGGGAGTACCGCTCGTCGCCTCACACGAATGCTATTACCTGAAGCAAGACGAAGCACTCGCGCGGGAGCTCGTCGTCCGCATCAGGGAGGGCGGCGTGCTGAATCGAGAGTGGGGCGATGCAGTCCACGACTTTTCATTCAAAGGAAGCGCCGCAATGGAAGCGGCATTCGTGGACCTTCCGGAAGCGATCGAGAACACGGCGAAAATCGCGGACGCCTGCGCGCTGGAGCTCACGCTTGGAAAGGCGATTTTTCCCGACTTCCCTATCCCGAAGGGCTCGAGCGCCGACGCCGAGCTGCGCGCAAGGGCGGAGCGCGGTATCGCGGAGCGCGGCATGGAGAACACGCCAGAGGTACGAGCTCGCATCGATCATGAGCTCACGATCATAGAAAAGAAACAGTACGCATCGTACTTCCTGATCGTGGCCGATCTTCTCGCGTGGGCTCGCGGCGCGGGAATCTATACAAACACGCGCGGTTCGGCTGCCGGGTCGCTCGTTTCCTATCTGTGCGGCATCACCACCGTGGATCCGCTCGCCTTCCGCATGCCGTTCGAGCGGTTTCTCAATCCCGAGCGCCCTTCGGCACCCGATATCGACATGGATATCGCCGATAACCGCCGAGACGAGCTTATAGATTACGCGCGCGCGAAGTACGGCGAAGATCGCGTCGTGCAGATCGGCACGTTCGGCACAATGCTGGCACGAGCAGCCGTGCGAGACGTCGCGCGCGCACTCGGACACTCATACGGAACGGGCGACCGGATCGCCAAGCTCATCCCCTTCGGCAAGCAAGGGTTCCCCGTAACGATCGCCGGTTCGCTCGAATCGGTCCCCGAACTGAAAGAGGCGTACGACATGGATGCGGATGCGCGCGAGATCCTCGATCTCGCGCGCAAGATCGAAGGCAACGCCCGGCACGTCGGCGTCCACGCCGCGGGCGTCGTGATCGCGCCGGAAGCTGCGACACGCTACGTCCCCATCCAGCTCGACCCGAAGGGCGGCAAGACGATTACGCAGTACGATATGTACTCCATCGCCGACGAGTACGGCGGAGTCGGGCTCCTTAAGTTCGACTTCCTCGGTCTTAAGAACCTCTCCGTGCTCGCGGACTCCGTCGCGCGCGTCGAAGCGCGGCTCGGCGAGCGAGTCGATCTCGATCGCATCCCGCTCGATGCGCCCGCCGTGTATGAGATGCTCTCGCGCGGCGAAACGCTCGGCGTATTTCAAATGGCGGGCAGCGGCATGACGAGCTACCTCAAGGATCTGAAGCCCACCGTCATACACGACCTGAACGCGATGGTCGCACTCTACCGCCCCGGTCCGATGGCCTTCATCCCCGAGTACATCGAGCGCAAGCGAAATCCCGCGCGCGTGCGCTACCTTGACCCGCGCCTCGAGAGCATACTGAAGCCGACCTACGGCGTGCTCATTTATCAAGATGACGTCATGACGATCGCGGTAGAGCTCGCCGGCTACTCCTGGGGTGAGGCGGACAAGCTCCGCAAAGCGATGGGTAAAAAAATACCTGAAGAGATGCGCGCGCAGAAGGACCGCTTTCTCAAGGGGTGCGTCGAGCGCGGCATGACGGAGAGCGTCGCAAAGCAGCTCTGGGAGCAGATCGAGACATTCGCCGCGTACGGTTTCAACAAGGCGCATGCGGCGAGCTACGGAAACCTCGCTTACAAGACCGCGTACATGAAGGCGCTCTATCCGGTCGACTACATGGCGAGCGTCCTCTCGGCAGATGCGGGCGACGTGGAGAAGATCGCCGAGATCGTGTCGGAGTGCGTCCGCATGGGCATCACCATCCTGCCGCCGTCCGTCGAAGAGAGCCGGGGTACATTCACGGTCACGGACGATCGGACGATTCGATTCGGCCTGTATTCGATAAAAAATTTCGGCACCGGCGTCGCCGATTCGATCATCGCAGAGCGCGAAGCAAACGGACCGTTTGCCGACCTCGCGGACTTCCTCTCACGAATAAGCGACAAGAATCTGAATAAGAAAGCACTGGAATCGCTCATCAAGTGCGGCGCGCTCGACCACTTCGGCGAGCGGAACCTGCTCCTCGCCAATATCGAGGCGCTCCGCGCATTCCATAAGGAGCACACGCAAGCGCCAAGCGATCAGGTATCGCTTTTCTCCGGCGCGCTTCCACGCGATATGAAGCTGACACTCCCCGAGCGTGCGACGCCCGCCTCACTTGAGGAGCGGCTCACCTGGGAGAAGGAGCTGCTCGGCTTCTACATCTCCGGTCACCCGCTCGATCGGCACCGGGAGAAGCTCGGGCGCGCCAAAGACATCAAGCACACGAAGGAGCACCTCCGCGGCGCAGAGACCGTGATCGCCGGATACATCGAAAGCGTGCAAACGATCCTCACGAAGCACGGTGATCGAATGGGATTTCTCAAAGTGTCTGACTATTCCGATGGGATAGAAGTCGTCGCTTTTCCGCGCCTTTTGAAGGAGCACGGCGAGCTACTCGTGTCTGGCGCCTGCATTATGCTAAAAGGAAAGATCTCCGAACGGAACGGCGAGCCAAGCTTTGTTGCGGATAAAGTGAAGGCGCTATAGAGTAGATGAACTATGGCGGACGGCGACGCACTTGCGCATACGCGACACACACTTGCTCATCTCCTCGCCGCCTCCGTTCGCGAACACTATCCGGACGCGAAGTTGACCCTAGGACCCGCGATCGACACGGGATTTTATTACGACATAGATTTCGGCAGCGAAAAGATCTCCGATGAAGATCTCTCGAAACTCGAGGAGACCATGCGCGCGCTCCTTCCCACGTGGGACGATTTTACCCACCGAGAAGTATCGAAAGAGGAAGCGCTCGCACTCTTTGCCGGGAATCCCTATAAGGAGGAGCTCATTCGGGAAATAGCGGATCGCGGGGAGTCCATCACGCTCTATACGTGCGGCAATTTTACCGACCTGTGCCGCGGCGGCCACACGGAGCACCCCTCGAAAGAGATCAAGCCGGATTCTTTCAAGCTCGACCGCATTGCGGGCGCATACTGGCGCGGCGACGAAAAAAATCCCATGCTCACCCGCATCTACGGCCTCGCATTCAAGACGAAAGCTGCGCTCGACGAGTACCTCGCGATGCGCGAAGAGGCCTTACGCCGAGACCACCGGAAAATCGCTAAAGAGCAAGACCTCCTGATTTTTTCGGACCTGGTCGGAAGCGGCATGCCGCTCTATACGCCGCGCGGCAATCTCGTACGTGGCGCGATCGTTGCCTACTCGCGCGAGCTCAACGAGCGCCTCGGCTTCGGAGAGGTGCATACGCCAAACATCAACAAAGCGGAGCTTTTCAAGATTTCCGGCCACTACGATCAGTACAAGGACGACATGCTCTCGGTGAGCTCCCAGTACGTAGCCGATGAAATGTTTCTCAAGCCCATGAACTGCCCGCAGCACACGCAAATTTACGCCTCGCGGCCCCGTAGTTATCGCGACCTCCCGCTCCGATACGCTGACTTCGCGAACCTCTATCGCGACGAGCGCCCCGGAGAATTATCGGGACTGACGCGTCTGCGCGCGTTCGCGCAGGACGACGGCCACATCTTCTGCCGAGTTGATCAGATCGAGGAAGAAGTCTCGGAGGTGCTCGGAGCGATTCAAGACGCGCTCGCTACATATAAGATCGACTATTGGATGCGGCTCTCGCTGCGCGATGAAAATAATACGGCGAAGTACCTCGGAGACGATGCGATCTGGCAGTCCTCACAGACGATCTTGCGCGACCTTTTGCAAAAAAAGAAAATCGAGTTCAAGGAGGCGGAGGGTGAAGCGGCTTTTTATGGCCCAAAGATAGACATCATGGCGGTGGATGCCCTCGGAAGAGAGTGGCAAATTTCGACGGTGCAACTCGATTTCAATCAGCCGGCCCGCTTCGGACTCACCTACGCGGATTCCGACGGCTCGGAAAAAATTCCGGTCATGATCCATCGTGCGCTTATTGGCTCGCCCGATCGCTTCCTCGGCATTCTTCTCGAGCACTATGCGGGAGCACTCCCCACGTGGCTTGCGCCCTATCCAGTGCGCATCCTCCCCGTATCTGATAAGCATGCTTCATACGCGGGAGAGGTCCGCGCATTTCTAGGTGAGCGCGGTATTCGGGCTGAGCTCGACGATTCGAACGAGACACTCGGCAAGCGGATCCGCGAGGCAAAGCTCGCGAAAATTCCCTACGTGCTCGTCGTCGGTGACACCGAAGTTGCGGCCGGATCCGTCACCGTGGAGAGCCGAGACAAGGGAAAGATCGGCGCACGCTCGAAAGAGGAGTTCGCGGACGATCTCATTGAGGAGATTCGCACGCGCGCCTAGCGGCGCAAGCCGAATCGCCGCAGAGCGCGCAGCATCTGTGCGTACAGTCCGCCGCGCCAAAATACAATCAGGTAGGCCCCTGCGATAGAAATGGCGATAAGACCTGCCCAGTACAATGCGTTGCCTATCGGCCCGAAGTCGAAACCCGTATAGGGCAAACTGGAGACCGAAATTGTCGTACTCGAAGCGGTGCTCCTGCACACGGTCTCACCGGCCTGCCCTACCGCCGTGAGCGTATATACCTCAGTGGGGCTTGCGACCGCTCTCGTGCCGGAAAGCGGTACGGGGCCTATACCGTGATCGATCGAGGCCGATGACGCGTTTGCCACCGACCAGCCGAGCACCCCCGACGCGCCCATGTCCCGCATTTCGATATAGCACGCAGGTACCGACGTACTCGTAGAACTGGCGGTCGTGCTAGCGGAGTCTGCATGTACGACTGCTCCCGAACCGACCAGCGCGAATGGAACAGCCTCGAAGAAAATGACTGATCCGGCGACGATCGCGATAATGAATCCTATCTGCCAAAACCTCGCAAAAAATTTTTGTATGCTTTGCATACCCGCATAAAAGATTTGGTTAATGTGACCATTTTCATGCTCCCTCGTGAGCGCTCCATGAAAGCGAAAGCGGCGGCCCTTAAGGGCCGCCGCTTTTAATCGCCGTTACTCTTCTTAACTTCTATGAATCACGATGCGCGGCGCTTCGCCTCCCTTAGAAGGAATCATGCGCATGACATCGGCGAACTGCGCGCCATAGGTTCGGCTCCCGGCCGTGCGAAGGGCCTGCGGAATCCGGAATTCAGTCGCACTCTTCGCGTACGCGCGCGCCGTGCTTGCGATGGTGGCGCGGTAGTAGACTCCAAGGTAGAGGCACGCTACCGCGAGAGAGAGAATCGAGAGCCAGTAGGCTGCCGAGCCGATCGGTCCGAGGTCGAGCCCCGTATAGGGAACCTGCGTCAGGGAGATATACGGCGGTACCACCGGCGGAATGTACTGCTCCGTGCGGCAGGTTACGCTCTGCCCATTTGTGCCGTACGCGGTCATCGTGTACTGGGTGTAGCCACTAAGCTGCACGCTTCGCGATCCCGAGACGGCTACCGAGCCGATGTTGGAGATATACGCGGAGGTCGCGTTTGTCGAACCCCACGAGAGCGTCGCCTGATTGCCGTACCCATACTGATTGTAGTTCGATAGCGTGATCCAGCAGCTCGGGCCGGGCGTGTACGTGTTCACGTAGATCGTCGTGTGGCACTGCGCGCTCTGCCCGTTGTACCCGTACACCGTGAGCGTGTAGGTGGTCGTCGTGTTCGGGTAGACACTCTGGCTGCCGTTTACGCCGACGGACCCTATGTTGGTGAGGTAGGCGGACGTGGCGTTCGAGGACGACCAAGAAAGGTACGAGCTGCCGCCCTGTGAAATCGAAGTCGGGTTCGCGTAAATGCTGCACGAAGGCGTCTCGACCTGATTTACGTAGATGCTGGTCTGGCACTGCACGCTCTGTCCGTTCGTGCCATACACCGTGAGCGTGTACGTTTTCGTGTGGTAGATGTCGTTCACCGTGCGCGATCCCGAAAGACCCACGGATCCGACACCGCCATCGATGAATGCAGAGCTGCCGTTCGTGGACGTCCACGAGAGCGTCGAGGAGCCGCCGTACTGCACGGAGCTCGGGTTGGCATAGATCGAACAGGTCGGCATTTGCTGCACCTCCACAACGATCGTGGTCGAGCACTGCGCCGTACCTCCCGGTCCGGAAATCGTCAACGTGTAGGTGCGCGTCGAAGTGAGGTTGTCCACGGTGCGGGAGCCGTTCAGCGAGACGGAACCGATGCCGTGATTAAGGGATGCCGAAGTCGCGTTCGTAGACGTCCAAACGAGCGTGGACGCGCCGCCGTACTGCACCTGCGTAGGATTCGCGTAAATGGTGCACGAGGGCGTCTGCTGTATTTTCACGATGATCGTGGTCTGGCACTTCGCGACGCCGCCCTGGCTGGTGACGGTGAGCGTATAGGTAACATCGCCAGTCAGATTCGAAACCGTGTGCGAGCCGTTCTTAGAGACAGAGCCAATGCCGTGATCCAGCGATACCGAGGTGCCGTTGGTGGAGGTCCACGTAAGCGTAGACGAGCCGCCGTACTCGACGACACCAGGATTCGCCGAGAGCGTACAGCTCGGCTTTTGCGGCGGCGGGATTACGGTCACTTTGACGCTGCAGTCCTCGTCCCCGTCATCGTTTGAGACGGTAAGGGTGTAGGTCGTAGTCGTATCCGGGGAAACGACACGGGATCCATCGTCCGGCACGTTCCCTATCCCATGATTGATGAATGCATCGTCCGCGTTGGTAGATTCCCAGATCAGCGTCGTAGTCTCGCCCTTCACGATCGTCTTGATCGAGACGTCTATGTCGCAGGAGGGCGGCTGCTTCTTGTGGAAATTCCAGCCACCAGGGTTGAAATCGCCGCTGGAAGAGCCGTCGCCGCCAGAGCCGCAGCAGTCGCCGCCGCCGCCGCCATCACCACCGTCGGCGTGCGAGAGCAGTACGCCAATCGAAAGCGATCCGTCCTTCCCATGTTCAATGGAAAACGGCATCGCCATCGCAACAGAAATCGCGAGTGCGGCAGAGCCGATAACGAAACCGATAACCCAGTAACGATTGAAAACGCGGCTGATAGACATATACGATTTGAATAATTTGATAAATAGTACGTAAGGTTGGTTCGGAAGCGGGCAGACTGCCCGCCTCCGAAAAGAGAACTAACGGTCGAGATAGACGGTCGAGCCAATAATTCGACTCACGGTGTAGCGCACACCTTTAATGATCGTGCACCACTCCCAGCTGGGGCGGATGTCCGCCATTCCGCAGCGGTACCCTCCTTGATTGGAAGTGAGGGTAATCTTTCCGGTCTGCCAACACCGGTGGCCTGGACATTGAGAAGCTTTTCCCAATGTAATCCAGGCTCCCGGGTAGACGAACCCAGTCCCGCGTATGCAGTACGTGCCCGCAAACGCCTGAGAGGAAGCTGCAAAGACCATCGCAGCAACCAGAACCCCCAGAGAAAACTTTTTCATCTCCTCCTCCGTTAATAAAGCACGCAGTTAGCGTGCTATCTATCTAAAAGGTTACATCATTTTTACCTATCTGTCAAGCATTTTCTCATGAATCCATGAAGGCCTCATGAGCACGAAAAAACGGCCTTTCGGCCGTTTTTTCGTTCACTTGGAGTCGCACCCGTCCTCATTTATTAATTTCGCTTAATGACAATGCGCGGCATTCCCCCGTCTTCCGGTTGTATGAATGACATACGATCGGAAGAGCTTTCGCTCGCGACTGGCTGCACAGGCAGCACGGCAGGGCGCACTTCCCTTTCCATCTGCTCGCTCGCGCTCGGCTGCGTTCCGCCCGTGCGGCGCACGCTTGACGCGAGTCCCGTGGCAAAGGCGACCATGCCTCCCTTCCAGTAGATGAGAAGGTACGCGGCTGCCGCCGAGATCGAAAGGAGCGAGAGCCAGTACAGAGCGTTTCCAATCGGCCCGAAGTCGAATCCCGTGTACGGAATCTGCGTGAGCGAGATGCTTCCCGAGACGGTTACGTAGGTCTGGCAGGTGGACGTGTGGCCCTGGTAGTCCTGCACGGTCAGCGTATAGGTGCGGGACGTATTAGGGCGGACGCCGAGCGAGCCGTTCGCGGAAACGGAGCCGAGCCCGTCAGAGAGGTACGCAGAGTTTGCACCTACGGAGGTCCAAGAGAGGTACGACGTCTCGCCATCGCGGATCGACGCGGGACTTGCGGAGATCGTGCAGGAAACCGGCTGCTGATTAACTACCGTCTGGCAGTTCGCGCTCTGTCCGTTGTACCCGTACACAGTCATCGAGTAGACGGTGCCGCTCGACGGGTATACGGTGCGCGACCCACTCGTGGAGACCGAGCCGATATTCGGCGAGATCGTAGCGGAGGTCGCATTGGTCGAGCCCCAGGAGAGCGTGGACTGATTGTTGTACGAAGAGTAAGGCGAGAGCGTGATCCAGCAGCTCGGCGCGCCCTGATTACTGGTGTAGACGGTGGCCTGGCAGTTCGCACTCTGGCCATTGTATCCGTACACGGTAAGCGTGTAGGTCATGGTGCCGTTCGGATACACCGTCCGGGAGCCATTGGTAGAGACGGAGCCGATATTGGAGAGCGAAGCGGAAGACGCATTGGAGCTATTCCACGTGAGCGTTACTGGAGAGCCCGAGTTCAGATTCGTCGTAGACGCGTAGATGGTGCACGAAGGCGCCTGCTGGCTCACATAGACGGTCGTCTGGCAGTTCGAGGTGCCGCCCTGGCCGTAGACGGTGAGGACGTAGGTCGTCGTCTGGCTCGGGTATACCGACTGGGAACCGTTCGTAGAAACGGAGCCGACATTGGAGAGCGACGCCGAGGTGGCGTAGTTCGAGTGCCACACCAGCGAGACCGACTGTGCGGAGGTGATGCTGCCCGGGGTGGCGGTGATGCTGCAGCTCGGCTGATTGAACGTGTACTGGACCGGATGATAATTCGAGGTCGTGATCGGCGTTACGTTCGCCACGGTGATCGGCTGCGCGATTGAAATCGGAGCCGAAATCGCTATCGGCGTCGAGTAGCTCGTGTAGGAGTACGTCGGCACGTACGCGTCGTAGACGTCATATACATCGTAGGCGCTGCCATAGACATCATACACGTCGTATACATCGTACGGGTCTACGGCATTATTATATCCGTAATCATACAGTGGATCGTTGTAGTCGAAATTGTACGCTGGATCGTTGTAGTCGAATGGGAATGTGGCGTCGTTGTAGTCGAAGTCAAACGTGGAATCGTTATAGGCGACGTCGAACGCAGAGTCGTTGTACTCGTAATATGAGGAGTAATCGTTAAAGGTTGGATCGTAGGAGAAATCGTTATAGTCGTACCACAAGGAGGAATCATTGTAGTCAAAACTATATAGAGTATCGTTGTAACCCCAATCGTACTCCGGCTCGTTATAGGAGTACGAGAAGTCGAAGTCATTGAATCCGGGATCATAGGAGAAATCGTTATAGCCCAGATCGAAAGCAGCGTCGTTGTAACCAAAATCGTATTCGCAGCAATCGAACTGCGCGAACGTCTGTTGCGGGATGGAAGTTACTCCGACGAATACTGCACAAATCAGTATCCCGGAGAGGAGAAAACGCTGGATGGCTGAACTCATAGGTAATAGCGCTTATTTCTTAATGAATGGCATTATATCTTCAAACCAAATAGATGTCAAGGTAGCGACAAG
>CAZRXN010000003.1:0-29543 GCA_964604085.1 uncultured Candidatus Saccharibacteria bacterium
TGGCGCCGTCCATCTGGGCGGCTCCGGTGATCATGTTCTTGATGTAGTCCGCGTGACCCGGCGCGTCCACGTGAGCGTAGTGACGGGTCGGCGTCTCGTACTCCGAGTGCGAGAGCGAGATCGTGATGCCGCGCGCCTTTTCTTCCGGGGCCTTGTCGATGTCGTCGACGCCCTTCACGTTGGCGCTGTAGCCATTGCCCGCCTTCGAGAGGACGGCGAGGATGGCCGCGGTCAGCGTGGTCTTCCCGTGGTCTACGTGTCCGATGGTGCCGACGTTTACGTGCGGCTTCGAACGATCAAATTCTGCTGCCATACTAGATTACGAATAGATTAGTAATTGCTAACGTAGTCAAACGCATAAAAGCGGCGCTTCTCCTGCTCGTCGGAAAAACTGCGGCAAAAGAAAAACGCCCTTGCGTGGGAGCATAGTACCAAAGCGGCCTCCCCCGTCAAGTCTTCATGTGCAAAAACGGGGCCTCCCGTCCCCATACCCCAAGGGGAGCGTACCGCAGCCGGTATACAATATAGATGAATGGATGAGAACGGAGCGCACATACCGAGACGCAAGCTCAATCCCCGCGCGGTGATTTTAGTCGTAGCGGGTGCGATCGCGGCCGCACTCATCGGCGTCGCGGCGATTGCCTACATGGAGATGCGTCGCGGCGATCTCCTATCCTGGCCTTTTGGAAAACCGCAGCCTGAAAAGAGCGAGTCGGAGCAGCGGGCAGCTATCCTTGCCGAGCTTTCCGCTTCCTCGCAAGCACCCTCCAGAGAGGAGAGGGCGGAAGTACTCGAGAGCGCATCAAATGCGGAAATCGATGCCAGCCCGTCAGAACAAGAAAAAATGGATGTGCTTCGCTCGCTCCGATAGTATGGCCCGTTCACTCTCTCTCGCGTTCACTCTCGCGCTGGTTTCCCTGCTTCTTGCCGCTATCTTCGCCGCGCCGCGCGCCAGTTCCGAGGAGACGTCTTCCCTTTCGGGCTATGCATGGAGCGATACGATTGGCTGGATCTCTCTTGGCTGCGAGGACGGGTGCTCCGGGTATGGGATGCACATCGGTGCAGGTGGCGTGCTCTCCGGGTATGGCTGGAGCGACGCAATCGGCTGGGTGAGCGCCGAGCCCGCCGATCTTTCCGGGTGCCCGGAGGCACCCTGCAGCGCCACGATGCATGAAGGGGCCCTTTCGGGATGGCTCAAGGCGCTTGGGGGCGGCGGCGCATCGGATGAGAGCGGCGGGTGGGACGGCTGGATCTCTCTTTCGGGAAGCGGATGGGGGCCGACCGCGGATACGTCGGGACAGTTTTCGGGCTATGCGTGGGGCAGCGATGTCGTCGGCTGGGTAGATTTCTCGGGCATCACGACTGACTACACCGAGTGCGCCGCCGCATTCTTCTGCAGCGAAAATGATCGCTACAGCAGAGACACGCTCTGCAGAGAAGAGCTCGTAGAATCCTGCTCTTACTCCTGCTCGCTCGGCGCATGCGTCCCGCCTCCCGCGCCGACGCCCACGGCGGACGAGCACGGCGATGGCACGCTGCGCGTGACCCCGTCGCTCGTGCGCTCGGGGGGTATGGCACGCGTCTCATGGAATGTCGCCTACGCCGATAGCTGCAGCATTACGAGCACGCCGAATGTCGGCGCATGGAGCGGCGCGAGCGGCTTCCACATGTCGGAACCAGTCTTCTCGCGCACCGAGTTCAAGCTCGACTGCACGGGCGCGGGGGGAGATTTGCACCAGAGCGCAATCGTAGACGTTGTTCCCGCCTGGCAGGAGCGATAACATACGCGTATGCATCGAGAAACCTCGTACCGCTCGCTCTTCCTGTCTCTCACTCTGATACTGCTCGCGTTTTTTGCCACGTCGCTCCTCTCCGCATGGACCGGCCCCACTGCCGCGCCGCCTGGAAACAACGTGGCCGCGCCGATCAATGTCGGGAGCACGGATCAGATTAAGGATGGCGGGCTCGGCGTGAACGCGCTTGCTGTGTTTGGCAACCAAATCCTCTCGGGCTCCAGTCTCTACCTGAATTTCGGCGCGAACTCGGGCTCCGAAGGGTATGGTATCCGCGATAACGGGGGCGTGATGGAATATAAAGATTCAGGCGGCACATGGACGCCTTTTAGTTCGCTTACGACAGAAGAGGAAGACGAGGTAACCCAACTTCACAATGGCACCCACGACAGTGGCGATTGCGCCCTTGCGGGCGGCACGCTTCGTGCGATCAGCGGCGGAGACTATCTTTGTGAATTTGCCGGATCTTCATGCGTCGCTGGTTGGACCAAGCTCAGCAATTGGAGCTCCACGCAATCGCGCTCGTGTAGCGGAAGCAATTCGAACGGCTGCTCGGGAGCGACATCATGCAGTACGGGCAATCATGCATTTGCCAACACGGCGCCAGAGTCATGCACATATAGGAGCTCCGGCCTGGAGGGGGTAGGCGACAGTCCGAGTTGCGGCACCGACAGTCACACTTGCGGTCCGGCAACACTGCTGTCCGTCGGCTGCTACTGATTCATCAGAAAAAGCCGCCGATCATAGTTGGTCGGCGGCTTTCTTGATACGAGTCGCGCAGAGATTACTTCCCCGCCGTAATCACCGCATCGGCGACGCTCTTGGGAACGACCGCGTAGTGCGAGAATTCGATCGTCGGCGTCGCGCGGCCTTGCGTCATAGAGCGTAGCTCCGTCGTGTAGCCGAAAAGCTCCGAAAGCGGGACCTTCGCGGTAACGACCTTGCTCTCGCCTCGGTCGTCCATACCCTCTACGTGGCCGCGCTTCGCGTTGATCGAACCGTTCACATCGCCCATGAATTCTTCGGGCGTGACGACTTCGACTTTCATGATCGGCTCCAGGAGCACAGGACGCGCCTGCTTCGCCGCTTCCTGGAATGCCTGGATGGCGGCGAGCTTGAAGGCGATTTCAGAGGAGTCCACATCGTGGTACGAGCCGTCGTAGAGCTCGACGGATACGTCGGCCATGGGGTAGCCCGCGACGATGCCGCGTCCCATCGCCTCCTTCACGCCCTTCTTGACCGCGGGAATGTACTCCGCAGGAATCACGCCGCCCTTGATGCTATTGATGAATTCAAAATGGTCTTCCCGCTCGATGTTGTTCTTGATCTTCTCCCCTTCCACGAGCGGCTCAAGCGGCTTAACACGGATTTTGACATGCCCGTACTGGCCACGGCCGCCGGTCTGTTTGATGTGCTTGTACTCGACGTCCGCATTCCCCTGGATGGTTTCCCGGTAAGCCACCTGCGGCTTGCCCGTCGTAGCTTCCACGTTGAACTCGCGCTTCATACGATCGACGAGAATGTCGAGGTGCAGCTCTCCCATGCCGGAGATGATCGTCTCGAGCGTCTCGGGATCCGAGGAGACGCGGAAGGTCGGATCTTCGTCCGCGAGCTTCGAGAGCGCGATGCCCATTTTCTCCTGGTCTGCTTTCGTCTTCGGTTCGATACGCATGGAAATGACCGGCTCGCGGAACGCGATCTTCTCGAGCTCGATCGGCGCCTCCGGGTCGCAGAGCGTTTGGCCGATTTTCGCCTCTTTCATGCCGACCACAGCCGCTATTTCCCCCGCGTACACCGTCTTGATCTCCTCGCGCTTATTTGCCTGCAATCGCACGATTCGGCCGATGCGCTCTTTCTTTCCCGTGGAAGCATTCAGTACAGTGTCGCCGGCATTCACGACGCCGGAGTAGGCGCGGAAGAATGAGAGCTGACCGACGAAAGGATCGGTCTGGAGCTTAAAGACGAGTGCGGAGAACGGTTCCGTATCCGACGCGCTGCGATAGAGGTCTTCGCCGTTGTCCGGGTTCGTGCCGTGCGCGGGCGGCACCTCGAGCGGCGAAGGAAGAAGGTCTACGACGGCGTCGAGCACGGCCTGCACGCCGATGTTCTTGAGCGCGGAGCCGCACAGCACAGGGAAAATCGTGTTCTCGATCACCCCTTTGCGCAGCAACTTCTTCAATTCCGCGAGCTCCGGCTCTTTTCCTTCGAGGTACGCGTTCATTGCCGCGTCGTCCTGCTCGACGATCTTCTCAACGAGCTCGCTTCGGTATTTTTCCAGGTCCGACTTGAGCCCTTCGGGGATGTCATCGCTAATCGTCACTTCTTCGCCCATGCCGCCGCTGAAGCGGTACGCCTTGCGGGAGAGAAGATCCACGATTCCCTCGTGCGCCCCCTCCTCGCCGATCGGGATCTGCATGCGGATGGCATTCTTCGAGAGCCGCTTCTGGATGCTGGCGAATGATTTTTCAAATGAGGCGCCGGTGCGGTCGAGCTTATTGATGAAGCAGAGGCGCGCGACTTTCGCGTCCTCGGCGTAGCGCCAGTTGGTCTCCGATTGGGGCTCCACCCCGGCGACCCCGTCGAATACGACGATCGCGCCGTCGAGCACGCGCATGGAGCGCTGCACCTCCGAGGTGAAGTCGATGTGTCCCGGCGTGTCGATGATGTTAAAGCGGTGCTTCGCATCGTCGTGTGCAGTCGTCGCCTCCGCAACGCCCTTGTCATTGAGTCGCGCATACGTCGGCGTCCAGAAGCAGGTGATAGCGGCGGCAGTTATGGTAATGCCGCGCTCACGCTCCTGCTCCATCCAGTCGGTAATAGTCGCACCTTCGTGCACCTCGCCGATTTTGTGGCTCATGCCGGTGTAGTAGAGGATGCGCTCCGACGTGGTGGTCTTCCCGGCATCGACGTGAGCGACGATACCGAAGTTTCGTACCTTCTCTAATGGATAGTCTCTAGACATATATCAAAATTAAAACGCCCGCAGGCGTGTCCGCACTGTACTGTATATCAGCCAAAATGCAAAACCTCTTTCCCCGATCGCAGACGGGTGCGCAAGAGGGGTAGGTCTACCAGGCGAAGTGGGCGAATGCCTTGTTGGCCTCGGCCATCCTGTGGGTCGTTTCCTTCTTCGCTACGGCTTCCCCCTCACCTCGGTGCGCGGCTTTGATTTCGGTGAGGAGCGACGCGGCCATAGGAATACCCTTCTTGGACTCCGCCGCCTGCACGATCCAGCGCATCCCGAGCGCCATACGCCGCTCGGGGCGCACTTCGCGCGGTACCTGGTAGTTGGCACCGCCGACGCGTCGCGAGCGCACCTCCACAGAGGGCGACGCGTTCTCAAGCGCCTCGTCCAGAATGACGACCGGGTCTCCTTCCTTCTTTAGTTCCGCAAGCACTTTGTAGACGATGGTACGCGCCGTATCCTTCTTTCCGGATTCCATGACGTAGTTGATGAGCTTCGCGACTTTCGCGGAGCCGTACACCGAGTCCGGCGCGGGCATGTTGCGGTTTTTTACGGGTTTTCGCATAGGTGATGATTACTCTCCCTTCGGCTTTTTCGCGCCGTAAATCGAGCGTCCGCGGCGACGCTTCTCCACGCCGGTGGCATCCAGACGTCCGCGTACGATGGTATAGCGAAGACCGATATCCTTCACACGCCCGCCGCGCACCATAACAACCGAGTGCTCCTGTAAGTTGTGCCCTTCTCCCGGAATGTACGCCGTGATTTCGTGCCCGTTCGTGAGACGTACGCGTGCGATTTTTCGGATCGCCGAGTTCGGCTTGCGAGGGGTCTTCGTGGTAACACGCGTGCAGACGCCGCGCTTGAAGGGCGACGCGAAACGCGTCGGTCGATTGCGGAGCGTGTTGAAACCGCGGCCGAGCGCGACGGTCTTCTCTTTCTTCACAGGCGCACGGCGCGGCCGGCGCACAAGCTGATTTATGGTTGCCATGGTGAAAACCCGCCCGAAAGGCAAGGTCAGCGGAGTGTACTATTCATTCGCAACGAACGCAAGAAAACGCCCGAAAATATGCATTAAACAAAAGGAAAGGCGGCCGCATCCCACGGGGGCATGGATGCGACCGCCTCAGGTTCCCGGGCACGGGGGGTTTCCCGGGAATTTCCTAACGGGAGTATACGCACTTAAGCAACGCCTGCAAGCGCGTAGGCGACCCACTGGATGAAGCCACCAAACGCCCCTCCGAAGAGGAGCACGATCGCGAGCACGATGCCCATGCCGAGAAACGGGTTGTATTCAAGCTGGCTGCGAAGCCGGTCGTAGGCGATGCCGAGCCCGCCGGGCAACAGTGCGGAGAGCACCTTCGAGCCGTCGAGCGGCGGAACGGGAATCAGATTGAATATGCCGAGCATCACATTCACCACGATAATGAGGAATACGATGCTGAATGCTTCGAACGGCACAAAGCCCGCCCGCATAGCGAGCGCAAAGACGATCGCGATGACGAAATTTATCGCTGGGCCAGCGAAGGCGACAATCGCCTCTCCCCACTTCGGCGCACGGAAGAGATTGTAGGGGTTATACGGAACGGGCTTCGCCCAGCCGAAAAATACGGGGCTTCCCGAGAGCGCAAGAAGGAGCGGCAGGAGGACGGAGCCGAACGGATCGAGGTGAGGAAGCGGATTGAGAGTGAGGCGTCCCGCCATGCGCGCCGTCGGGTCCCCCAGCCGATCGGCTGCTACCCCGTGCGCCACCTCGTGCACGACGGCTGAAAACATGATGATCGCGATCAAAAAGAGAGAGTCAAGCATGCCCAATACTAGCACGATGTGCTTCCGCAGGTGTTTTTTGCGTGAATGGCTGCCGCGTGGTAGCATGCGGCGCTATGGCACGCGAATGCGCAGTTACCGGAAAAAAGAGCCGCGTCGGCGGCGGGTACTCCAACCGTATCCGCGCGACGAAATTCAATCCGACGGGATCCCGCCGGCGGCAGGTGAATTTGCAAAAGAAGACACTCTTCATTCCCGAGCTCGGCAAGAAGGTTACGATCACCGTATCGGCGAAGGCCCTGAAGACGCTCCAGAAGCGTGGCACCTACAAGACCTTGAAGAAAGCCGGTATTATCGCCTAGCGCAGCGCTACACGAGCGTAGTATGTACTATAGTATATACTATAGTACATACTACGGAGCCCTCCGGACCTGTTCTCCGTCGGATACGAACGTAACGGTCCCCTCCGTACACGTATCCGCAGTCGCAATGCCCAGGGAGGCAAAGAGCGAAACCACCTCTTCATGCGGGTGGCCGTACGAATTGCCGCACCCGCGGGAAAACACGGCGAACGTCGGCGATACCATTCCCACGAAGAGTGGCGAGGACGAGGTTCGGGAACCGTGGTGCCCCGCTTTTAAGACATCGGAATCCAGGGATGCGCCGTCGAGCCGCACGAGGTACTCCTCCACGCCCTGCGGAGAATCGCCGGAGAGGAGGAATGCGGTATGTCCATACACAAGGCGTACGACGATCGAGCCGGTGTTCGTCTCTACGCGAGGCACAGCGCGATCGGGAAAGAGCACCTCGAGATAGGCGCCCCCACCGAGCGAGATCACCTGCCCACGCGTCGCGGTGACGAGCGCCGCGCCGCGCCCCTGCGCTTCCCCTATCGCCCGCTCGAGCGCGATTTCATCGGAGCCGCCCGGATCCTCTACGCTCGAGCGCATGACCACGCCCACCTCGTAACGCTCCAGGATGTCGGGGAGTCCACCGATATGGTCGGCGTCGGGATGCGTAGCGATTACCATGTCGAGCGAACGATCCCACCACGGGAGCGCCTCTCCGATCTCCTCTAGGGCAGCCCTACCCGCGCCGCCGTCGATGAGCAGCTGCGCCCCCGCCGGAGACTCGATGAGAATCGAGTCTCCTTGTCCCACATCCAAGAATGAGACACGCAGTACATTGCGCTCGCTGGCGAAGGCGAGCTGCATAAGAGCGAAGGACAGTCCCGCAAGCGCGAGCGAGCAGCCCCAAATGATCGTCGCGCTCCGCATGGCATCAGTATGTCATGCATGCTTCATGAATGGCGGTGCTATAATTTTGAAACTTACCCATCTAGCCGATCTCTACTATGGAATACACCGCAAAGGAGTTCTCCCTACCCTCCATGCCCGGCATCTCGGACGAGTCGGTGCAGCAGCACCTCGCCCTCTACCAGGGCTACGTAAAGAATTTTAATGCGATGTCGGCGCTTTTGCCGCAGTACGCAAAGGATTCGGAGACGAATGCGCACGCGCTCTCGGAGCTGATCCGCCGCAGATCGTTCGAGTTCGGCGGCATGCGCCTGCATGAGCACTACTTTCCCCAATTCGAGGGCGGGCCTGCGCCCCTCAATCCGGATAGCGCGCTCGGGAAGGCGCTCGAGAAGGAGTACGTGAATATCGCGCACGTCGAGCCCTACCTCAAGGCGATCGGTAACATGCGCGGCCCGGGCTGGGCGATCCTCTACTTCGACCCGGAAGCCGGGCAATTTCTGGCGGGATTCACCGGAGAGCAGCATCAGGGGCACTTCGCGACGCTTCCGATCATTCTTGCACTCGACGTGTGGGAGCATGCCTACCTTCTCGATTACGGCGCCTCCGGCAAGGGGAAGTACCTAGACGCATTCTTCGCCAACCTCAACTGGCGGGTACTGGAGGAGCGCTTCGAGGCGCTGCAGAAGTAAGCCGCTGCACGTTGTCTTCTCGCGCATGCGCGCGCCTGTGCGCGACATACACTGCCGCGCTTCCGAGCACATATACGAGCACGACCCACCAGGCACTGAACCCGGGAATTGACACTTTGGCGAACGGGAGTGACGCAAAGAGATCGGCCACACGAATATCCCACGAGAGAAGCGCGTATGCCGGTGCCGAGACATAGGGCGCGGCGCTCGGAAGCACGGCTCCCGCGACTCCCGCGATAAACGAGAAGAGCATTCCCGCCGGAATAAATGCAAGCACGAGCAAATTCACCGGCAGCGCGAAAGGAGAGAGCTGTCCGTTTTGATACAAGAGGAGCGGGAGCACCGCACACTGCGCCGCGATCGTCGCGGTGGCGATCTCCCGTAGGCCGCCCCGCTCCGGCACGAACGAGAGCCGGGGGCCGATGAGCGGGGCGAGCGCGATGAGCCCCGCAGTCGCGATAATCGAAAGCTGAAAACCCGGATCGTACACGAGGACGAGCGGGTTCCAGAGCACCATCAAAAAGGCAACGAAGGCGAGCGCGCGTGAGGCAAGATACATGCGGCCCGTAGCCCGGCCATAGAGAGCGATCGCCGCCATGCCAGCGGCCCGTACAGATGATGCGGCGCCTCCGGTCATGTACACGAAGGAGAGTGCAACACCTATTCCCATGGAGAGTCGCAGTGATCGAGAGAAGCGCGAGAAGAGCCGCGCGAGCGCGTCGAGCACGACGGTGATGTTATACCCCGAGAGTACGACGATGTGCGAGAGACCGACTGTACGAAAATCGTCGGCCAGCGTGCCGCTCACCGCGCGCTTGTCTCCCGCGGTGATTCCGGCCGCTAGCCCCGCGTGCGGCTCGGGAAGCGCACGTGAGAGTCCCGCTGTGTAGCGCTCTTTGAGCGCGATCGCACCTGCTTTGAGCGGGTTCGTCCAGGCGCGCTCGATGGTCGATACGTCAGCAAATGCCAGCTCGAACGTAATACCCTTCGTCGCAAGATAGCCCGGATAATCGAAACTTCTCCCGCCTTCTTCGAATCTCTCCGGCAGGCGCAGCACGCCTGTCGCGCGCACCATGTCTCCAAAGCGCTGCGGGGCGTGGGCGGGCGCGATCACCAGGATGCGGGCGCCGCTCTCCGTCTCCAGGGGAATGCGGACGCTTGAATCGCGCGCATCCGGCTCATCGAAGACAACACCCTCCACACTCGTGCGCTCGCCGAGCATTTCCATGAGCGCGGGATCGTACGCAAGCGCCGCCGCATCCATCCGCAGCACCCCTGCCGCGAGTGCGAGCACTCCGACAGCACACACGATGAACACATGCGCCCGCCCGCCTGTAAGCACGGCTGCAGCGAACGAACCCGAAGCGGCAAGCGCAAGGGCAATGCATAGGGAAAGTGGCAAGGAAAAAACCGCTCTAAGAAATACGCCCGCAAAAAATCCCGCAACCACTGCGAAGAACAGCCGCACGGCCATGCACATACCGTACCAAACAAAAAGGCCGCGAGCTTTGCGCTCGCGGCCCGGCCGGTCGGCTCCTCGACGTATTTATGCGAGATCTACTTTCCGTAAAGGACCGGATTTCGGACCCGCGTCGAGACGCGTGGAACCTCCGGTCCCGCTGCCCGGCGACGAGGCACTACGTCCACCGCCCAGATTATTCACCGAGACCGCACTCAAATTGAGTGCAGCCATTTTGCTTTCCATCGTAGACATGTTTCTCTCCTTTTTTACCCGAACGGTTGTCCGGGCTCTATATAGCGTAAAAAGAGTGCGCCCGGCGGTCAAGCCCGCCGGGCGCATAGGTACTACCACCGCTTCGTGATTACGCGAAGCGGACGCAGAATGAACTCTATGTGGTTGTCGAGCGTGTCGTCCCGCCCCTCAAGGATGGCGGCGTAACGGATCACCTGCGCAATCATGAGGTCCGCGGCGATTGACGCCATGATGCCGACCGCAGTCGCCCCTCCAGCGCATCCAGCCGTGCGGTTATCTGTTTCGGAGTGTGGATACCAATTGCGCGTCCAGCGGGCAATGTGCACTTCGCTGTGCGGATCGACAACCTGTATGAAGACGTACTCCGCATCCATACGTGCTTCGACGAGAAGTGATACCCCCGTACGCCGCCACACAGTGCTCTCGCACACGAGTTTGCGCGATTCCATAGAATCCGTGGCGAGGCACACGACGCCTGAGAGCGGCCGCGCGCCGTCGATGTACTCCGGATGCGATACCGCCTTCGTCCAGCGAGAGAGCTTGCGCGTGAGCGCGTCTGTTTTGTACTCGCCGATGTCGCACGCTTCGTCGAACCACTGGTTGCTCGTATTTTTCGCCTCCACAATATCCCCATCCCAGAGATGGATGTTTGGAAAGCCCTCCTTTCCCGCTATACGTGCCGCATGGCTGCCAACGCCTCCGCAGCCGACGATGTGCAGCTCTTGGGCGAATCGTGGCCCGTCGAACAGTGTTCGGTACTCAAGCATCTGCGACTACTCCTGTACATCGGGCCATTGCGAGATGTGCAAAAAAGCAGTTCCCGGACCGTGTGATTGCAGCGCATCTAGAATGAAGTATCCCGCCTCCGCAAGCGCTCCGTTTGCGAGTGCGACTCTGAAGCGATCCCACCTCGTGCAGAACGTGCCTGGATTACCTTGCACGTGAGGATGCGCTTTGCCATCCACGGGATCCGACACGTTTTCGACGGTATACGTATCCTCTTTTATGAGGCACAGGAAGTGCCCGATCAGCTTTCGCCGTCCCGGCTTTTCGCTTCTAAGAAAAAATCCGGGGCCGCGTGTTTGGCTTTCTACCTTTTCCTGCAAGGTGATCAGCCCAGTGGCGAACGCGAACAGCTCTTGCTGAAGATCCGCCGCTACATGCGTAACGAGTGGATGACTGCAGAACTGGTCGAACTCCTCGAGTGCTTCGTGATAGCGCGTGTCGTACTCTTCTGGAACGCGCTGAGCGCATAGCTGCGCGAAGCGAACGCGCGTACGCACGTATTCTTCGTGTGAATTGTTCAATTCTTCCTCCTCCTTACTCTATAGTTCTGCGGCGATGATGCGCCGACAAGTCGGCGCCGTCAATGCGTTTACTTTTTATCGAGCTTGTCGAGGCGGAGCACCTTGAAAATAAGGTACACCGTAAAGGCAAGAATAAAGAAATCGAGGAGCGAGGCGATGAACTTGCCGATCGCGACCGAGCCGATCATGAGATCGCCCAGGCGCTGCGTGCCGCCGAAGATGTACGCGAGGATCGGATTTACGATATCGTTGGAAAAAGAAGTGGTGATTTTCGATACGGCGCCGCCAAGCACGAAACCAATCGCAAGTCCTACGACGGCTCGCTCGCGTATGAACTCCGCGAAGCCGACGAAGGTCGCCCGCGGACGAGAGAGAATCGTACGCTCCCGAAGCGAGCGCAGCGTTTCTTCTCGGGCTGCTTCCTCTTCGCTCACGATGCGCACCTCCTCGCGCGTTTCCATAGAGGCATTATACAAAATGAGCGCGGCCGCTACGCGGCCGCCTCATCGAGTGCCTCGTTCACGAGGCGATCCGCCTCTTTATTTTCCTCTCGGCGCACGTGTACAAACGCATGATCCGGAAAATGCGCGACGAGGAGATTGTGTACCTTCATGTACTGCCCCCACAGCGTCTCTTCCTTCACTTGGTACTCGCCCGTGAGCTGACGCACGACGAGCTCGCTATCCATCCGCACCTCAATCGCGCGCTTGGAGAAGCCGCGCTTCTTTGCTTCTTGGAGCGCAAGCGCCAGGGCTTCGTACTCTGCCCAGTTGTTCGTTTGCCGGTCGCCGAGGTAGCGCTTCACTTCTGCTACTTTCGCGCCCTGCTCGTATATGACAACGCCTGCTCCGGCCGGCCCGGGATTTCCCCGCGCTCCGCCATCCGTATAGATGATTATTTTATCCATAGAAAATCAAGTGCGCCCATAGTGGGAATCCCGGGCCCGTGAAGCTTCCCGGTTGGTCGTGCTTAGAGCGCAGGGGCGGGAGCGGCCGGCACCATCTCGCTTGCCGAGTGCTCAAGCATGCGGTAGGCGCGCACCATTGCCAGGTACGACACCGGAATGCTGACGAGGAGACCCACCATGAGTACGATTGCTCCGGCGATATTGATGAGCATGAGCAAGACGATGAGCCCGAGGAGCTGCATCCAATGTCCTTTGGTAATGCGCCAACTCTCCTTCATCGCCTCGATCGGCCAGAGACGCCGATCAATGATCAGGAACTGCGCCTGTGAAAACGCGATCGCCGCGATCACGCCGGGGACGACAAGCAGCACGAGCCCGACGAGTACGGCCGCTCCCACCGCAATTTGACCGCCGACGAACTTCCAAAACGGCGCAATTGGCAGGGCATCATGCAGACTAACCTCATGCGGCGCTTCATGCGCCTTCAGCGCGAAGCGAATCGCTGCAATCTCGATGACCATCCCTATGGCAGTGATAATTACCCCGAGGGCGACCTGCGCGAGCCCATGCGGATCTCCCGATTTTTCCGACAAGCTGGAGACCGATGAAATGATCGTTTGCAGGATAAGCAGGATCACGGTTACCCCCACGAAGAACCAGGGGCGAGACTTAAATGTCTCCCAGCCAAACCGCAGGCACTCCATCGCGCTGAATGTGTTCATACGGGAAGTGTAGCATGGGGCGCTCCGCGTGCGTCCCTCATGTCCACACAGCTAGAGCGCCGAAGCCACATCGACGACGCGCAGCGCTATACCGCCCCGATAGGAATCACGCTCTACGGTCGCGAGGATATCGGCTGTAGCGCCGGGAACCGGCTCCAGGGCGAAATCCCCGGGCGCCCTGAAAAACTGGAATGCGCGGCAGGAGAAACCATTTTCATTGCAAAGAGAAAGCTCCGTGTGATTCTTCTCTCGCCCGAATCGCTTTACATCGTCGATGCGCACGCGCGGGATGCGGAAAACCGGTTTGGGATTCCCCAGGCCGAATGGGGCAAGCTGACCGAGTGCTGAAAAGAGGCCTTGCGTAACCTCAGAGAGTCCGAGCACACCCTCGCTGGTCTGCGGCTCGCGTGCAATCGGCGCCTTTTCGAGAGCGAGCGCGGCTTCCGCGAAAGAGTCGGGGAGCGCGTGCACGCGCTCATGCGAGACGGAAAACCCCCCAGAGTGGGCGTGCCCCCCATAGGCCTCGAGGCCGGCACTCGCGTGTGAAAAAAGTTCGACGACCGAGACGCTGCCGTCCGAGCGACACGAGCCCTTGAGATTACCGCTCGCATCGCGTCCCCAGAGGCACACGAGCCCGCCGCGCTCCTCCATGAGCGCATTCGCGGCAAGTCCGAGCAGCGCCGGTTTCCATGCCGTATCACCCATCACGACAGGCACGCCGGAGGCGAAGCGCTGTTTGGCGCGCTTCTTCGCTTCGCGCACGAGGGCGCCCACGCTCGCCTTGCGACTCGCGTTCAGCTCCTCAAGGCGCTCTGCGAGCGCTTCGGCTTCCTCGAACCCGGCAGTGAGGAGACGGAATGCGAGCTCCGGATTGTCCATGCGGGAGGCCGCGTTAATACGGGGAGCGAGCGCGAAGGCGATGTCCTCCTCGGAGAGTTCGTTTTGTCGAATACGTGCGCGCATGGCGAGCGCGCGAATGCCGGTGCGCCGCGATTTACGCAGCACGGTGAGGCCGAAGTGTACGAGTGCGCGATTTTCCCCGACCAGCGGCATGAGATCCGCGACCGTCGCGAGCGCGACCATATCGAGGAGCCACTTCTCCCATCCGAGGGGAATCGCCTCGAAAGATCCGAGTCCCCGCGCTCTGCCAGCCTCGAGCGTCGCGCACACCAGCTTCCAGGCGACCGCGGCGCCACACACGTTCGGCTCTGCAGCGTCCTTTGCGAGCATAGGGTTTACGATCGCGACCGCTTCCGGCAGCGGGCCGTGTGGCTCATGGTGGTCCGTAACGATCACGTCCATACCCAGCTCTTTCGCCCGTGCGCACGCCTCGAGCGCGGTCGTACCGACATCCACAGTGATGATGAGCGACACGCCTGCGCGCGAGAGTCCCTCGAGCGCGCAGGCGTGAAAGCCGTATCCCTCGCGGTCTCGGTGCGGAATGTACACCTCAATGTGCTCATGCCCGACCTTACGAAAAAAATCATGCAGCACGACGGCTCCAGGGATTCCATCGCAGTCGAAATCCGCGTATATGGCAATGCGCTCTCCTCGTTCAATTGCCGAGAGGATGCGAGCCGCCGCGCGCTCTACTCCGGGGAGCGCCTGCGACGGGCGAATATCTCGCTCGTAGGAGGGGCACAGGAACGCTTCCTGCGCCTCTTTTTCGGTAATACCTCTTCGCTCTAGGAGGTTCCGTATCAGTTCGTCGTGAATTGAAGAGGCCATCACGACCGATTGTAGCACTGCCTACGAATTCGCTTCCGCCGTAAAATAGTCGGTGCAGTAGCCCGGAGCTTGCCAGATACATGCGCGAAGCGTACACGCCGCAGGATCATTGGGACCGCTGCGGGCGCATGAATTGCAGCCGTCGTACCACGCTCTACAGGAGGCCGGAGGAACGAAGGGTGCCTGCGGGCACTCGCCTTCCGAAAGGTACGACGCGCCCGCGGCATTCAGCGTGCAGAGATTGCCATACGTGCGGGGCGGAAGCTGCTCGCAGGTGCTCGTGCCGCTCCGCGAGGGAGCACATCCCGCCGGGCGGCCGCACACTGGCGAGTACTCTTGCGTACACATGACCGGTGAGCCCACGCGTATGGAAACCCTGCCGAGCTCGGTGCGGCTCTCGTCGGAGACGCTCCCGTTGGACGGAAACTGCCAGAGCACCGCTGTATAGGTCCCATCACTCTGGTAGGTGTGCGAGACGCGCGCGCCATCGCCGCACACGTCCGCGATCATCGGGTCTTCAGGGCAGCGCACCTCCATGGGATCGGTGCCGTCACCGAAATCGATAGCGTACCGATACGGGGTGAATCCGCCCGCCTTCGCGCTGAAGGAAACCGTGAGCGGCGCGTTCCCCGCCGTAGGCGATGCATCAAAGAGCGCTGACGAGCCGCACCATGCGCGTATGCGTGCGAGGGTACGCGGACCCACGACGCCCCAGCCCGTAAGGCGCGGGGAGCCGGTGGCGACGATTCCGCGGTCGGCCTGCCACTTTTGGAGCGCCCGCTCCGTGATCGGGCCGAAATACCCAGTCGCCTCGCCAGAGAAGAAACCCTGGAGCCGCAGGAAATCCTGGAGCTCGCGCACGTCCTCGCCTCGCTCTCCAGCGCGCAGCGCGCGCGAGAGGGCGCGGCAGATGCCATGGCGCGCCGAAATCGACGCCCGGGATTCATTCTTCGTATTTTGGTCGGGATCGTGCCTTTCGATGCGCATTTCTTCGCGAAGCGCCGCGATACGATCGGTAAGCGCGCGAATCTGCTCCTGAATATCCGCGATGGAAAGCGCGGAGGCGGCAGCCGGCGAGAGTGCGAGTGCCGCGATGAGAAGCGCGAGTGCCGTAGTGCGTACCCGATTCATCGTATATTCAGACGTAGTATCGCACGGGAACTTACCGGACGGAAGCGGTGCCGGTGCGCTATACTTTCCCTATGGAAGAGTGCATCTTTTGCGCTATTGCGGCAAAGCGCCTACCCGCGGATATCGTATATGAGGACGAGGAGACGCTCGCCTTCCTCGACATTCACCCGGTCAATCCCGGGCATACTCTCGTCATCCCGAAAAAACACGTTAGCGATCTCTTTGAAATCGGAGAGGCCGACTGGCTCGCCCAGAGCGGCGCGGCGCGCCGAGTGGCGCACGCGATCGAGCGCGCGCTCTCGCCTGACGGCGTCAATTTGATGATGAATAATCGCGCCCCTGCCGGACAGGTGATTTTCCACGCGCACATGCACGTCGTCCCTCGCTTTACTGGCGACGGATACTCTCTGTGGCAAGGCGAGTCGTACCCCGAGGGAGAAAAAGAAAAAACCGCAGAGGCCATCCGCGACGCGCTCAAAGAGGAGTCGGGTTACTGATTGCGCATTGAGAGCGCTTCTTCGGCGCGCACGAGATCTTCCGGCGAATTGACTGCGAGCCAGAAGGTCGCCTCTACGCCAGAGAGCGGTATGCCGAGCTCCTTGGACGCCGCCGCAACGGTCTGCGGCAGCCCGTACTCTTCGGAGCCGCCGTGCTTGGGGATGAGCGGGTGCTTGAAGACGCGCGTATCGAGCATGAACATGTTGGTGCAGATGTAGCCCGGCCCGCCTGTGTGCTCCTCGCCTTCCGTTACAGACTCCACCACGCCGCGTTCATCGAGAATAACCTTGCCGAGTCCGGACGTATCGCCCATTTTTGAGACGAGCAGCGCCCAATCGTGTACGCGCATGCGCGCAATATCCTCTGCGGAGTAGACATCGTCGCCCATCATGACCAGAAACCGTTCCGAGAGCGTGTCTTGTGCGAGCCAGAGCGCGCCTGCGGTGCCGTTGAGATTCTCCTGCGTGATGTAGCGCACCTTCCTTCCTTTATATGCATCTCCGATGCGTTCGCGAACCTTATCGCCCTTGTAGCCCACGATAAGAACGACCTCGTGGACCTCTTCGGGGAGAATGTCGAACTTATGCTCTAGGAGCGACTTTCCGCCTGCCTCTAGGAGCGTCTTCGGAAGATCGCCCGAGAGTCCTCGCATGCGTGTCCCCCTTCCGGCTGCCAGTATTACCGCTTGCATCACGTGGAGTGTAGCGCGTCTACAGCGCAGGCGGAAGCGGCGCTCTGCCGCTCTCGCCTTCGAGCGCCTGGATCGCGGGAAGCGTGCCGGAGAGAAGGTACTCGAGCATAGCGCCGCCGCCTGTGGAGAGAAATCCGAGATCTTCCTCCGCGACACCCGCGCCCTGAATTGCGGCAATGGTATCGCCGCCGCCGATCACTGCCTGACCGCCCGCAGCGACACGTTTCGCGATCAGCTGTGCGATGCGCTCCGTCCACGCCCGGTACCCTTCTTCGTAGAGTCCTGTCGGACCGTTCCATAAGATGAACGCCGCTTGCTCGATGGAAGGGGTGATGCGAGCGATGGAATCAGGTCCGATGTCCACGATCTTGTCGCCGGGGCCCACATCCTGGGGCTTTTTGGTTGCGACCTGCCCGTCTTCGGATTCTGCGACGACATCTGCGGGAGCGATGAAGTGCGGGTGCTTCAGCACATCCTCCCCCGGGAGCTCCTTCGAGATCAACGAACGACCTATCGGATAGCCCTGCGCTTTAAGGACATCATTGGCGAGCGCGCCTGCGACGAAGAGCCCGTCGTAGGATTCGAGAAGAGAGCGGATGAGCGGTGCTTTCGTCTCGAATTTCGCCCCGCCGAGTATCGCGAACGAGGGCGAGCGCGGCGCGCGGGCGCTCGAGAGCGCCTCGAGCTCCTGTCGCATGAGGATGCCGCCGAATGCCGGGAGGAGCGCGGGAAGCGCCACCGTCGACGCGTGCGCCCGGTGCGCCGCCGAGAAGGCGTCGCTCACGAACAGCTCGCCAAGCGAGGCAAGCTCGCGCGCGAACCCCTCGTCGCAGGCGACTTCTCGCGGATCGCTTCGCAGATTTTCGAGTAGCAGCACCTGGCCGTCCCGCATTGCTTGGATCGCGTTGCGCGCGGCGTGCCCAAGAAGGTCGGGCACGTACGTTGTCGGCAACACCGTATTGAGTGCCGCGGCGACTGGGGCATTCGTCGTCTGACTATCTCTACCGAGGTGCGAGAGCACGATCACGCGCGCACCGGCTTTATGGAGGTAGGAGAGCGTTTGCGCGGAGCGGCGCACGCGGAACATGTCGCCAACCTTGCCGTCCACGAGGGGAACGTCGAACCCGGCACGCACGAGAACCCGCAGTCCCTTCAGGCCGTGTGCGGGTACCTCATCTATGTAGCGGATGGTCATGCGCGCTCTGCGAGCTCTTCAAGAAGCATGCGGAACTTATTCGCATCGGCGCTGGCGCGGCCAACGAGAAAGCCGGCAACATCTCCCCCTTCGAGCATCGCGGCCGCGTTGGTCGAATCTATAGATCCACCGTAGAGAATCGTTAGGGTGTGCCCTGCGTCGCCTCGGGATTCAACCGCCACTTTGCGTATGAAAATCGACATCTCATGCATGTCGCGCGGACGCATCGCCTCCGACGCACCGATCGCCCACACCGGCTCGTACGCGATCACCACCTTCGAGAGCTTACTGTCCGGAATGTCGCGAATCGCACTCGAGAGCTGCGCTCGTACGGCCTCGAAGTGGGCGCCGTCTTCGCTCCGCGCCGACTCCCCGATGCAGAGGATCGGAATCAATCCCGCATCAAGAGCGGCGGGCACCTTTCGACGGATCGCCTCATCGCTCTCCCCTGCGGCGCGCCTCTCCGCGTGGCCGATGATCGCATAGGATGCTTTCGCATCGCGCGCCTGCACAAAAGAGATCGATCCGGTATGCGAGCCGGTCGGCTCGGCCTCCGCGTCCTGCACGGCGAACGCGAGCGAGCGATTCGCCACAGCAAGCTCGCGCAGGTAGAGCGTGGGCGGCGCGATGACGACTGCGATGCGCTTCTTTGCACGCTCTGTCGTCTTCTTCTCCACAGCGAGTAGCTTCTTCGCCTCCCGGAACGTAGCCGGATTCATTTTCCAGTTCGCAACGACGAGCACCTTTGCCATGCGTTGATTATACCACGCAAGAGCGCCCTGCCGCTGTGCGGAAATAGTATGTACTATAGTATATACTATAGTATCTACTACAGCGTATAGGTTATGGGAGCAGGGTATCGGTCAATTTTCAAATAGGCTCAATTTTTTCTCACCATAGTGAAGCGGGCGTGTGTTCCCGAGGGGGTTCGGAGCGCGACGGCGTACCCAAGGGAACACACGCCCGCGAAGCGTCACTCTTCTCGCCACAACACCAACGAGTAGTCCGTGGTAACCGCCGGAGTGAACGGCGGCGGCGAGAACGCCAGCAGTCGGTCGTAGAGGTTTACGCGCTCCTCGTAGCCGTTGCAGTACTCGCCGCCGCAGCTCCACTGCGTACCGACGCGCGCATTCGAAACGACGCTGCCAAAAATGGTGAGCGTATCGCGGTACGCGTAGGAACTGCTGTAGAAATAGTTCCTCCCGAAATTTCCAGTCTGCGCGACGAAGACGCCGCGCACAGACATGACGTCCGGCGAATCCGGCGCGATCAGCACGTTGCGCTCGGCGGTCGCGGTGAGGCCGGAGCTCCCGTCGCTGGTCGCGTACGTGAGATTGTCCGAGATGATGATGTCAGGCGCGAAGCTCCCGGTATCCGCGGCGACGATGGTTACCTTCCCCGACACGGTGCCCTCGATCCACGTCTGCGCTTTTACGAATATGACCGCGCAATCCGAGGGCGGGGTAAAGGTTCCGACGAGTGTCTGCTTTTTGATGAGCGAGTAGTCGGTGTAATCGCCTAGCGTGCTGTTGTAGGCGCTCGTGCCGTTCGTGCTCGTCACACGGTACACCGACACCGTGCCGTTCGAGTTGAAGATCAGATGATAGCCCCGCTGGATCGTGCCGCCGACGGACGAGTACGAGCCTCCCTGCTGCACGCCGTTGACCTTCGCTTTCGTAGTGTCGAGAAAAATGCCATCTGCACTCGCATACGACTGGAGTGCCGAAAAGTCGCTCGCGATCCCTGCAAAGTCCACTTGCGGCACCGGGTAGCGCCAGAGCGCGCTGCCGGAGCCGCTCCCCACGACGCCCGCAGCGCTGTGCTGCTCGGGGTCGCAGCCGTACGATTCGGTGCAGTCCCATGAGGCGACGGAGCTCGTTACGTCCGAATTGTTCGTGCCGTCCATGCGGATGCCGCCATTCGAGTGATAGGGTCCGGTGATGTCGCGGTCCGCACCCGCGAACACATTCGAGTTCAGAATGTACGAATACTCCGCGACCGAGCGGCGCATGTAACGCGCGGCGAGTGTCCGCGCAAATGAGGTGTCCGCGTTCGAGTACCCTTCCGACGACAGGTCTACCCACTGGGTGACCCCGCAGGATTGTGCGGCGCTGGTCGAGACCAGCGCGAAGCCGAGCTCGCCTCCTTCCGGATCCGCCACCCTGTAGGTGTACGGACCTTCGCCGCCCGTGCCATTTGTCGTATCGTCCGGGTAGTGTGCAAGAAACCATTTATAGTACTCGAGCCCGGACTCGGCGATCGTGAACGCCTGCTCCCGCGCGTAGAGCGCGCGTCCGTAGCGCGACTGCTCGAGCGTGTAACCGACGATCGCACTCAAGATGAGTGCGAACACGCCCATGAAAACGAGAACGAGTACTACCGTTACGCCGCGCGGCGATGAGTATCTTTTTGTCATAGGCGTATGCATACGAGTCAGCGCAGGTTGCGGAGCGCGGCGGATGAGCGCAGGGATACGGGAGCGGGAAGACGGTTCGGATCGGCGTCCACGACTACCTGTGCGACGATGAAACGTACGAGCGCGACATTGTCGAAATGCTCAAGTTCGTTACCTTCCGCGTCGTAGTAGGTAAACAAATCCACATTCTCCGCATCATTCTCCACGTTTGTCGCGATCGTCGTTTCCACCTCGGTTCCTCCATAGGAAGGCGGATCCCCGCTCGCATCTATCACGCCCTGTTTCACCTCTCCGTCATCGATGTAGTAGCGCACTTTTTCGATGAAAGCATCCGCGTCGACATCAGCGTAAAAGACGATACCGTCGGAATCGATCTGCTCTATCGGGTAGGCACCGTCCGACGAGTACGCCGCCTCGCGCAGGACGCGCACCATGCGCTCCATGCCCCGCTGTGCGGAAGCGACGGCATCCGCTTGCTCGACCGTGTACGCATTCGCCCGATAAAAGTACTGGATGCTCGAGAGCGTTGCGATCATGGATGCGGTCGCGATCCCGATCCACACGACCGTTTCGATAAGCGTCAGTCCTCGGTGGCGTTCCATACTATTGATTGAGTATGACCGATATACGAGAGGCACCGGAAACATCCGCACTGCCGCTGTAGGACTGGTACCCATCCGCGCTCACATCTACCGTGTACTCCGTACCGTCCGCGACTGCGCCGGATTCAAGTCCGCTGAAAAACGCCTGACCGCACGAATCTGCCGCACGCGTCTCATCGAAGCCCGTGCGGTGCACCTCTACGCTCGCCTCGAGATGCGAGCCGCCGCTGGAGGCGACATCCACGAGGAGCGAGTTGGCCGTGTGCGGCACTAGCGTCAGACGCGTCGTTTGCGCGTCGCCCTCCGCGAGTCCTTCCGGCTGCGGCTCGCAGGAGGACGCGATGTCGAAATCTTCACTCTCACCGTCAATTGAAATTTCGTACGTGTCCGGCTCGAGGGACGCGACGACCGTCGTCGCGGTGCCGCCGAGCACTTCATCGTACTTATAGACGGGACCATCTGGGCCGGTGCCGATCGTGCGCGCACCAGTGAGTGAAAACGACACGCCCTCGACCGGTTCTCCCTCTCCATCGAAAAGTAGTACCGTCTTGGAGGCGAGCACACCGATCTCGAAGGTCGCGGATGTCGTCTCGCCGTTCGCGACCGTGAGGTGCCCCGGATTCGGACTCGTATTTTCGGTTGAAACGTCGTACGTCTGCGCGCTGCCGTATCCGCTCTTTTCCACCTCGATGCGATACCCTGCTCCCTCCGGCACGCCGATCAATGAAACGAGTCCCGACGCATCGGTGAACGTGTCGATGGACACCGCTGGAGAAACGTCATCGTTGTCGATGTGTACATCCGCTCCCGACACCGGCGCGCCCGACGTGTCATTCACCGCGATGGTGAGTACGCCGCCGGAGACGCTCTGCTCGAGGCCGGAAGGAGAAACGCGCGCGGCAAGCACGATGTGTCGCGTGCCGTTCTTCGATTCCCATGAGACATCGACGCGGGCGATTTTGTAATCGGCGATGATGTCATTTTCATCCTCCTCTCCTTCGCCATCTTTCGGATCATCGCGGTACGCGATGAAGACGCGTCGGGTATACGAAAGCCCGCCCAGCGACACCGATTCACTCTGCGGCAGGACGCCCTGCGGCACGCCGCCGTCGGTGCCGACCTCCTCGTACTCGAGCGATCGAATATACTCCATCCGCTCGTTCGCGAGCGCGATCGCACCTGCGCGCGCCTTGTTGTTCGTTACGGATTCGAGCGCAAGCTGAAACGCGCTCGCGAATCCGAGAAAGACGACGAGCATGAGCGCGACGCCGACCACGGCGTCAAGGAGTCCTGCGCCCCGCTCGAGTGAATGCCGCCCTACTGGAGCGTGCATACGCGGATCAGATGTTTTGCGAAAGCTGGTAGATCGGACTGATCATCGCGACCGCGAAGAAGCCGACGGCTCCGCCGATCGCCACCATGAGAAACGGCTCGATCACCGTGGACATATCTTTCGTCTTTCGATCCACCTCGTCTTCGTAGTACTGCGCGAGACGCTTCAGCATGTCGGTGAGCTGTCCCGTCTCTTCTCCTACCGCCGTCATCTCGCCGACAAAGGCCGGGTAGAGATCCTCCCGCCGCGTGAACGCGGCCGAGAGCGGCTCGCCCTTCCCCACGCTCTCCTGTGCGCTCGTGAGCACCGCGCGAAAGTACGAGTTCTGTACCACCTCTCCGGTAATCTCGAGCGAGGCGAGCATGTCGACGCCGGAGGCAAGGAGCGAGGCGAGCGTACGCGCGGTGCGAGCCGCGTTCACCTCTTTCACCATCCCGCCGATGAGCGGCATGCGCAGAAACACGAGGTCGCGCAGACGCTTGCCGCCGGGCATGCGCCCGAGCGAATAGAAGAGCGCGACCGCAAGCACGAAACTGGCGAGTGCCAGTACCGTGTGGTGCACGAGGAAATCGGACGTCGCAATAATGAGCTGCGTCGAGTGCGGCAATTCAGCATCGAGTTCGCTGAATGTCTGCGCGAGCGTCGGCACTACTTTGATCATCATGAGTACGCCGATGCCGATGATCGCGATCACGATAATCGCGGGGTAAATGAGCGCGCCGCGAATTTTTTTCTTGAGCGTGTACATGCGCTCCATCTGGTCGGCTATCGTTCCAAGTGCCTGCGGCAGCTCGCCGCTCTCTTCACCCGCGCGCACCATGGCGACGAAGAGCTTCGGGAAAACACGGGGAAACTTTCCGAGCGCCGCATGCATGGACTCGCCGCGCCGCACGTCGCTTCCGATTTCAGAAATAGTTCGCGCGAGTCGGGGGTTCTTCGTCTGCCGCTCCAGCACCGCGAGCGCACGGGCGAGCGAGAGTCCCGCACCGAGCATGGCACCGAGATTGCGCGCAAGGAGTATCTTGTCGTACTCGGCGATCGTCGTGAGCTTCGCGTTCCAGTATGAGAGCCGCCACACCGAGGCACTCTCGTCTTCAGCGACGGAGAGAATACGACCGCCCTCGCGCCGCACGATGCGGTAGAGCTCAAATCGGTCGCGCGCACTCGCACTCCCCTTGTACACTTCGCCGTCCGTCTTCTCCGCGGTGTAGCTGAAACGGCTCATGGGCGGATTACTCCGTGATCACGCGGAGCACTTCTTCGATCGTCGTCTGTCCCTGTGCGGCTTTGAAGATGCCGTCTTCGCTCATCGTGAGCATACCTTCGCTGCGCGCCTGCTTTTCGATCGCATCGCTCGTCGCGCTTCCCATGACGAGCTCTTTAACCGTGTCGGTTACCGGAAGCACCTCGTAGATGCCGACCCGGCCGCTATAGCCGTCGCCGCTCTCCGATTCGCGCGGACGATAGAACGGCACGTTCTTCCACGCTGCATCCTTCGCGATAACCTTCTCCTCTTTCAGCGCGCGCAGTACGGCGGGTGCATCAATCGCTTGCTCTAGACGCGACTGCTCGTCGCGGGAAAGCTGGTACTGCTCGGGTTTCTGGGAGAGCTTGCGTACGAGCCGCTGCCCGATCACGACGCGCAGGGTCGAGACGAGCAGGAAGGGCTCGATTCCCATGTCGAGCAGACGCGGGATGGCACCCCCGGCGGAATTGGTATGCAGCGTCGACAGCACGAGATGGCCTGTGAGCGCGGCATTGATCGCGAGGGAAGCCGTTTCCTTATCGCGGATCTCGCCGACCATGACGATATCGGGGTCCTGGCGCACGAGCGCGCGCAGGCCATTGGCGAAGGTGAAGCCGATTTCCGGTCGCACCTGCGTCTGGTTCACCCGCGGCATTTGATACTCAATCGGATCTTCAATGGTGGAGATGTTCACCTCGGGCGTATTGACGATGTCGAGGAGCGTATAGAGGGTCGTCGACTTACCTGCACCGGTGGGGCCTGTCGTCAGAATCATTCCAGTCGTCTTGTGCATGGCCTTGTGCATCTCCTCGAGCGCCGCGCCGTGGAAGCCGAGCGCCTCGAGCGTGAAGCCGCCGAGCGATTCCCGCAAGAGCCGCATGACTACCTTCTCGCCGTAGTAGGTCGGGAGCACGGAAACGCGAAATGAGATCCGCTCGCCACCGGCCTCTACGCCGAAGCGACCGTCCTGCGGCAAACGGTGTTCATCGAGCCGCATGTTCGCGAGCACTTTGATGCGCGCGATGATCGCCGCGGCCGCATGCTTCGGCAGTTCCATAGCGTCGTGCAGGATTCCGTCTATGCGGTAGCGAATGAGCAGCGCCTCTTCGAGCGGCTCTATATGGATGTCGGAGGCGCCCTGCGCGGAAGCATGGCGCAGGAGCGTGTCTACGATGCGCACCGCCGAGACGCCTGCGGCCATTTGCCGCAGCCCCTCCTCGCCGGCATTGGTGGTATCTTTCCCGAGCGCTTCCGTTTCTCTCCGGATAACCTCGCCGAGATTATCCTTCAAGCCCTGCTGATAGAGCTTGAGCGCGGATTTCACCGAGGCGACATCCGTGAGGCGCGGCATGACTTTGAGGCGCGTCTTCTTCTTTATGAAATCGATAGCCGCGAGGTCGTCGGTATCGAGCATGGCGACTTCGAGCTCGTCGCCATCATGGTTGTACGCGATGATGTTGTTGCGCCGCGCGATCGGCTCGGGGATGAGCGAGAGCGTCTCGTACGGAATCTTCACGCCCGTGAGCGAAACGAAGGGAATGCCAAGGATGTAGGCGTAGGTGCGGCGCAGCTCGTCCTCCCCGATCGCATTGCGCGCGATCAGCACTTCGCCAATGGAGCGCTCCGACTCCTTTGCCTCGCGCTCGGCCGCATCGAACTCTTTTTGCGCCACGAGTCCGGCGTCAGAAAGGAACGATTTGAGGTGCGTGTCGGAAATGTACATACATCACATCGACAGATAGGAGAAATTGTAACACCAAAATCAAAGAGGAGAGCTCACGCTCTCCTCTTTACTGAACACATCGGGGATCAATCAATGAGGATGGCTTCTCGCACGGTACCTGTTTCGCCGATCCCGAGGCAGACGGTGCCGCCGCAGCGCAGCGTCCGCTCATCAAAATCGGGGTTCACGAACCCCTCGACGACATTCATCGTAAAGCAGCGCGTGCTGCCCGAATCGATATCCTCCGTAATGACGAGGCCATAGTCGTTCACCCTGACGATTCGGGCTTTCTTCCATATATCCATACCCAACCCCTTTCCGCTCTCCTCAAAGTGTACCTGTGGTGAGGCCTTCCCTCCAGAGGGCACTAGTCTATCCGTATCCTCTTATGGTATGAAGCGGGCAGGAGGTATGACATGCGAAAGAAAATACAGTACGCTCTCGTCCCCGTGTTCCTCGCACTGGCGGGAGTCTACGCAAGCTTCGGTTGGTACCACGAGCAATTCAATTTCAGGTACTCGTGGGGAGCTTGGCAAGTCGCGGGCATAGTGATCATCTTTGGGTACGTTTGTTTCCGGGATGCGCAGACAAATCTGCGGCCCGATCCGAACCTGCCCGTAGCAGTCGCGCTACTTTTGGTGTACATCGCATGGTGTGTCGTATACGCACCCGAGTGGCTTCCCACAATTTGAGCAGCGATGCAGGGCGCCTGACCATTTCGGTCCGGCGCCTTGACCTTTCCTCTATACATCTATATACTGTGCATACAACTGAATAGTCGATATTCAGTCCGCCGATGGCGGACATTTTTAATAAAATTCTTACTCTATTACGTATGGCACTATTCGATCTGAAAAACCTGAACGCGGCTCTCGACGAGCTACAGGGAGAGCGCGGCGTGTCGCGCGAGAGCGTCGTTGAGGCGCTCGCGACGGCGCTCGCCGCCGCATATCGCCGCGAATACGGCAAGCGCGGTCAGATCATTCGCGCAACCTTTAATCCCGAAACCGGCGATGTCGAGTTCCGCCAGGCGAAAATCGTCGTGGACGAGACGCTCGTGCGCGGCGAAGAGGAGGAGCCGACGGGAGAAGACGACCACCGCTCCCGTTTCAACCCGGAGCAGCACATCATGATTGAGGACGCGCGGAAGATCCGCAAAGACGCGCAGCTCGATGAGGAGATCAGCTTCCCGCTTGAGGCGAAGGAGGACTTCGGACGCATCGCTGCTCAAGCTGCAAAGCAAGTCATCATGCAGAAAATCCGCGAGGCAGAGCGCGCCAGCATCATTTCCGAGTACGGCGAGCGCGAGGGTGAGATCGTTACCGGCCACGTGCAGCGATTCGAGCGCGGCAACCTCTACGTCGATCTCGGGCGCGCAACCGCGGTGCTCCCCTATGACGAACAGATACCCGGCGAGCGCTACCGCCAGGGCGAGCGCGTGCGCGCGCTCCTCTTGCGCGTAGACGAGGGGGCGCGCGGCACATTTATCCGCCTCACGCGATCACATCCACGCTTCTTGGTGAAACTCTTCGAAGCCGAGGTGCCGGAAATGGCGAGCGGCGTCGTGGAGGCGAAGGGCGTCGTACGCGAGCCAGGCAGCCGCGCGAAAATCGCCGTCTTTTCGAATGACGAACACATTGATCCAGTTGGGTCGCTCGTGGGGCAGCGCGGCGTGCGAGTCGCGGTCGTTACCTCCGAGCTCGGCGGCGAGAAGATCGACGTCGTTGAGTGGTCTGAAAATCCGGCGGAATTCGTGAAAGAGGCACTGAAGCCGGCGCAGGTACTCGACATTCAGCTCTTCGAAGACGAGAGCCGCGCCGTCGTGCAGGTTGCCGAAGATCAGCAATCCCTCGCAATCGGCAGGGGTGGCCAGAACGTGCGGCTCGCGGCGCGCCTTACCGGATGGAAGATCGATATTCGCTCAATCGGCGGCGCTACCGTCGCTGAAACAGACGGCGAGCGCGTGGAAGTTCCCGATGCAACAGATGACGAAGCCCGCGCAGCCGTCGAGGAAGAGGTCGCTGCGTCGGCAGGAGCAGAGACTCCGGATGCGCCCGCTTCCGAAGAGGCAGCGGAAGCGCCGAAACAGAGCAGCACCGAAGAGTGAGCTCCATCTGGTATGCTGTCCCTATTACGGCATTCCTAAATCACCACACGTATGGCAAATATCGATCGTACCCCATCGCGCTACATGCTGAATCTCGTCCTTGCGCTTCCCACATTCGCCAACGAAGAGGAGGGAGTCGTGCATACGATCGTAGAGATAGCGGCCGGCTCTATTAATAAGTACGAGCTTATTACGGAGTCGGGCCAGTTGAAGCTCGATCGCGTCGGCTACTCATCGATGGCACATCCCTTCACGTACGGCGCCATCCCGCAGACGTGGGATCTCGACAACGATCCGCTCGACATCGTGATTGCAAATGTTACCGAGCCCCTCATCCCCGGCTCCGTCGTGGAAGCGCGTGTAATCGGGGGTATGAAGTTCACCGATGAGGGCGAGGTGGACGACAAGATCATCGCCGTACTCGCCAATGACAAGCGCGTAGAGCACCTTACGTCCATCGACGATCTAGGCGACTACTTCAAAACTCAAATGAAGTACTTTTGGGAGAACTACAAGGCGCTGAAGAAGCCCGGTACCGGCGTGGTGAGTGAGTTTTTGAATGCGTCCGCGGCACTCGAGGTCGTGCGGGAGTCCCGCGAGCGCTTCGAGAAAGACTACAAGCCGCGCATTGAAGCGTAGCCAGGTCCACTTATCAACACCGTCCCCCGGTAAAGCTGCGGGAGAGCGCAGTATGCTGGCCGTATGGACGAGACCTCTCAAGAGCCGCCGCACGACTCACCCAGGAAGCCCATCGGGCCTTTCGTGGGGGCGCTCATTATCGTGCTGCTCCTCATCGCGGGCGCCCTTTACTTTTGGCTCGGCACGCAGCGGGACGCAGCCCCAGACATTCCACCCTACATCCTCGGGGACTCCGGCACGCAGGAGTAGGCGGCCGATTCCGCTCAAAACCGAGCGCGCCTGACGCGGGGCGCGTTTTTTGTTAGACTCCTGCGATGACCGATGTCGAAAACGTTCGCGCAGTCCGCGACGACAAACTTTGGGAAATAGAACTGAAGGCAGAGATCCCCGCAGCGAGACTCGCGCATTTTCGTGATGAGGCGCTTTCAGAGATGCAAAAGACGGTCAAGCTCGACGGCTTCCGCCCCGGGCACGCGCCGAAGGAAGCCATCCTGCGCATTTACGGAGAAGCGGAAGTGATGCGGCACGCTGCGGAGCACGCCGTGCGGCATGTGCTCCCCGAGCTCCTCGCTGCAGAAAAAGCGAATATCGTGGATGCGCCGAAAGTTTCGATCGAGCCGCCACTCGAGGGCAAGCCGCTCGCGTTTACCGCGCGCGCGCCGCTTGCGCCCGAAATCGAACTCGGAGACTATGCCGCCCTGGCACGTGCGGCGAACAACGCGGCGAAGCCGGTCGAGGTTTCAGATGAGGAATACAAAGAGGCGCTCGCGCACCTGAAACGCGAACGTGCCCGCATCGAGCGGATTGAGCAGGGCAAAGATGCGGCGAAAGCGGCTAAGGAAGCGCGCGATTTGAATGAGAGCGATCTGCCGGATCTGGACGACGCGTTCGTGCAGAGCATGGGTTTTGAGAATGCCGAAGCGTTTTCCCAGAAATTGCGAGAGAATATTAAGACGGAGAAGGAAATGCGCGAACTCGAAAAACGGCGCGCAGCCCTGCTTGAAGAGATCGTAAAAAAATCGAAGATCTCCTATCCAGCCGTTATGAAAGAGTATGAACTGGATGACATGGAGGCGCGCCTCGCAGCCGATCTTTCGCGCATGGGCACCTCACT
>CAZRXN010000004.1:0-28594 GCA_964604085.1 uncultured Candidatus Saccharibacteria bacterium
CGCTTCCCTTCCTCGGCCCCGACGGAAAAACGCAGGTTACGATCGACAACGGTGCGGGCGTCGTAACGGCGCTCTCCTCCGCTCAGCACTCCGAAGAAGTCTCGCTTGAGGATGTGCGCGCAGGTCTCGTCCAGCATATGTTCGAGCCGGTGCTCGGCGATCTCTCGAATATCGAGATATTGGTCAATCCGACCGGCCGCTTTGTACAAGGCGGTTTCATGGCGGACGCCGGACTCACCGGGCGCAAAATACAGGTGGACACCTACGGCGGACTGGTGCCGCACGGCGGCGGCTGCTTCTCAGGAAAAGAGCCGATGAAGGTAGACCGCTCTGCGGCCTACATGTGTCGCTTCGTCGCGAAAAATCTCGTCGCGAACGGGTACGGCAAGAAGGTGCTCGTCTCGGTGGCCTATGCCATCGGTCGCGCGGAGCCGGTGATGGTCGAGGCCTACGACGAGAGCGGCGAAAATCTTTCGGAAATCGTGCGCAAAAATTTCGATTTCACACCGAAGGCAATCATCGAGCGCCTGGATCTGCGCCGCCCGATCTACCGGGCGACGGCCGCGTACGGCCACTTCGGTGTCGCGGGGCGATCGTGGGAAGAGGTCATAAAACTTTAAGCGCCGTCTGAAGCGCACTCATTCGACAGTTACGGATTTCGCCAGATTCCTAGGGCGATCCACGTCATACCCCTTCCCCGTCGCCACGAAGTAGGCGAAGAGCTGCAGCGGAATAACGGAGAGGATAGGCGTCAGCATCTCGAGGGTTTTCGGTATGTAGAGCACATCGTCGGCGAGCTCGCGTATCGCCTCGTCTCCCTCGGTCGCGACCGCGAGTATCGGCCCTTTGCGCGCGCGTATCTCCTGCATGTTCGATCGCATTTTTTCGTAAACGGAGTCCTGCGGCGCGATCGCGACGGTCGGGAAATTCTCGTCAATCATCGCGAGCGGGCCATGCTTCATTTCCCCTGCCCCGCACCCTTCTGCATGCACGTACGAGATTTCCTTCAGCTTGAGCGCGCCCTCGTAGGCCACCGGATAGTTGAACGTGCGACCGATGTAGAGAAAATCTCTGAACTTCGCGTACTTCGCCGCAACCCTTTGTATGTGATCCGCTCCATCGAGAATACGTGCGGCCTTTTCCGGGAGCTGCGCAATTTCTTCGGCGATTCGCGCGCCTTCCGAGAGCGGCATTTCCCGTTGCCTGCCAAGGAAAAGCGTGAGGAGCGAGAGTGCGGTGAGCTGCGAGATGAATGCCTTGGTAGAGGCGACGCCGATCTCCGGACCCGCGTGATTGTAGACGCCCGCGTCAGTCTCCCGCGCGATAGTGCTGCCCACTGTATTGACGATGCCGAGCGCGAGAGAGCCATGCCGCTTCGCTTCCCGTATGGCTTCAAGGGTATCCGCAGTCTCGCCGGATTGCGAAATCGCAAGCAGCGCAGTGCCCTTTGAGAGCACCGGCGAACGATAACGAAACTCCGATCCGAGCTCGACTTCAACGGGAATGCGAGCCTGCGATTCGATCATGTACTCGCCCACCAATCCCGCGTAGTATGCCGTGCCGCAGCCGACAATAATGAGCCGCTTAATATCGCGAAGCTTCTTCTCAACGCTCTCCAATCCTCCGAGCTTCGCGAGCCCCTTCTCCGGAATCAGCCGACCACGCATCGTATTCGCGATGGTCTCAGGCTCCTCCATGATTTCTTTCAGCATGAAGTGCTCGTAGCCGCCCTTCTGCGCCTCTTCCGCACTCCAATCGAGCAGCTCTGGAGGGCGTTCGACTTTCTGTGCCTGCAGCGTCATGACAACGTGCCCGTCCGGCCGCACTACCGCCACCTCTCCGTCTTCCAGGAAAATCACCTGCTTTGTATAACGCAGGATCGGCGTCGCGTCGGACGCGACGAAATTCTCATGCTCGCCGAGCCCTACGGCGACTGGGGCGCCCATTCGCGCCGCGACAATCGTATCGGGCTCGCCTTTGCGCATGACGGCTATGCCGTAGGTGCCGCGCACCTCCCGTAGTGCCGCAAGTACCGCTTCCGCGAAGCCCTGCTCATTCTTCAAGTGATGCTCGATGAGGTGCGAGAGCACTTCCGTATCTGTTTCCGACCTGAAGGTGTGTCCCTCACGCACGAGGCGGTCTTTCAGTTCTCGGTGGTTTTCTACAATGCCGTTGTGTACAAGCCATACGTCCTCGACGCAGTCGGCGTGCGGGTGCGCATTCGTTTCAGTCGGCTCGCCGTGGGTCGCCCATCGCAGGTGCGCAATCCCGCTCTTCCCCTCGTACCGTTCTGGAACGCGTCCGCGAAGCGCCGCAACGGCTCCCGCCGATTTGATGCCGCCCGCCTCCGGCAGGAAAAGCCCAGCCGAGTCGTATCCCCGGTACTCGAGGGTCGCGAGACCATCCAAAAGTACGGTGGCAGCGTTCTTCCCGTTTGCGCCCGTATAGCCGAATATGCCGCACATAGATGAAGCATACACCGCCCTAGGGTGTAGCGAAGATGAAGCCGCTTTGTCTGCTGCGATCCGCGCACGAGGCGAGCGGAGGTGCGGCGTAGTATATACTATAGTATATACTATGGTATATACTACGCGCTGCTCACGGCGCGACGAGACTCGGATGTGAGGAGCGCACGGGGAATCGCGTCAAAGGTAATCTCCTCGGCCCGCGCGCCGATATCTATGGGGTAGCGCCCCGTGAAGCACGAGGTGTTGAGTTGGTCTTCGGGAACTCCGATGGCGCGGATGAGTCCTTCGTATGAGAGGTACTGAAGCGAGGTCGCGCTAAGGTATTCGCGTATTCCCTTCAGCGAGTGCGTAGCGGCGATAAGATCTTCCTGCCTCGGCGTATCGATCCCGTAAAAATCGGGAAAACGCACCGGCGGGGACGAAGAGACGAAGTGCACCTCTTTCGCTCCGGTATCGAATAGCATCTTTACGATCTGGCGCGAGGTCGTGCCGCGCACGATAGAGTCGTCGATCACGACGACTCGTTTTCCCTGTATAAGCGGACGTATCGGAGAGAGCTTCGTGCGCACACCCTGATCGCGCAGGTGCTGCTCCGGCGCGATGAACGTACGGTGTATGTACCGATTTTTCGCGAGTGCCATCTCGAAAGGGATGCCGCTCTCGCGCGCATACCCGATCGCGACGGGAACGGCGGTCTCTGGGACTGGAAGCACGAGGTCTGCCTCGATCGAGCGCTCGCGCGCTAGCTCGACCCCACAGCGCTCTCTCACTTTGTATACGGAGCGGCCAAGAAGCTCGCTATCGTGTCGTGCGAAGTAGACGAACTCGAACATATCGAATTTCGGATCCGCAGGGGCGAGCTGTTCGCTCGTGATGCCGGAATCTGAAATGACCACCATCTCTCCGGGTGCCACTTCGCGCACGAAAGTAGCGCCAATCGGATGAAGCGCGCAGCTCTCCGACGAGAGGACGTATCCGGAGCCGAGCTGCCCCAGGCACAGCGGCCGTATGCCGCAGCGATCGCGAATGGCAACGAGCTTCTCCCTGCTCATGACGAGAATTGAGAATGCGCCCGTGATGAGGGGGTACACGTCTCGGATCGCATCCTCGAGAGCGCTCCCGCTTGAGACGAGCGCGGCGATCGCCTCGGAGATCATCCGGGAGTCCGACCACTCCGACGGATCCAACCCGTATGAGCGCAAAAAGGATTCGAGCTTTTCGGTTACCGGTATGTTGCCGTTATGCGCGAGCGCGATCGGATTCTCGCCGGAGACAAAGGGCTGCATGTGTTCGCGCTTAGAGCCGCCGCGAGTCGAGTAGCGATTGTGCCCGATCGCGATATGCCCCGCGAGATTCGCGATATCCTCTTCAGTAAAGGCCTGCGCGACAAGGCCCATCTCGCGATGGGCCCGAATATGCGCGCCATCCGTCGCGGCGATGCCGGAGCTCTCTTGGCCTCGATGCTGCAGCGCGAAAAGGCCGAAGTACGCGAGGCGCGCGCAATCCAACTCTCTTCCGAAAACGCCGAATACACCGCACTTCTCGCCGATTTCCCTCATAGCATCACGCCCCGTAGCGCTCTTTAATCCGCTGCGCAAGGTACGGATTCCACATGGAGCCGGTGGCGCTCATGACCGCATCGGCCCCCGCCTGCTCGTACGCGCCATAATCTTCCGGCTCTGTAACGCCGCCCACGCCTTCAATGGAAAACGAGTAACGTTTGCGGTCGCGGATCTCTCTCATACGTCGGACGAAATCGAGTCCCGCCCACCTGATGCCGGCGCCGCAGACGCCGCTCCGGAGCCGTGCAGGCGAGCCGGGCAGGGCTTGCGCGCCTTCGGCATTGCGTACCTCTGCCTGGAGCGTATTGATGCCGGAGACACTATCGGCATACTGCGCCGCGATATCCGCGAGCCGCTCCATGTCAGCGTCTTTCTCGTAGTACCCGACCTTGAGAATGAGCGGGGTGTCACCGATTGCCGCGCGCACACGCTTTGCGATTTCCTCGGAGGCGTCAAGGTTGTAACAGATCAGCCCCTCATTTCCGATATTCGGACAGGAGAGATTTATTTCCAATACTTTCGCGCCGGTCTCTTTGGCGAGCTGCGCGGCTCGCACATTGTCTTCGACAAACTCTTCTTGCGTCTGGTTCGGGCGAACGGTCCCCATAAAAGAGAGGACGAGCACCTGCCCGTCCCCCGCCGCCGCAATCGCCCTGCGAACATCCTCTTGCCACACGGGTGCCATCTTGGAAGGCACACCGAAGGAATTTGTGATCGACAGCGGCTCCGCGTACTCCGTATCCGCGATGAGTGGGTGCTGCAGCTTCTCCATAGTCAAATCGCCCTCCGGATGGATGGCGAGCACGTTCGGATGTGGGTGGCATGGAAAGGCGTCGCTGCGTACCGTCTTATAGACGCAAATGTCGAACCCTTTTTCAAACGCCGCTTTGCAGAACGCGCTGTTGAGGAGCGGCCCGGCAGGAATACCGAATCTCGAATGGACGGGATGTCCTAGGAAACGCTCTTTCGGCGCTCCGCGCGAACGCAGATCCTCCCCGTCTGCGAAGGCCCCGAAGGGTCCGCTCTCGTAATTTTCCTCGTACGATTTCTGCGGATCATAGAATGACTCCTGCAGCATATCCGCATCCTACCATTCGATTCGCGTTCATGTACAAGTGCGGATGTGCACCGTATTATAAACTTAATGGACTCCTTTGGCGTATTTCAGCGTATCCTCTACTTCGGCCTCCTCATCGGCATCACCGTGTTTTTCTTTTGGATCGTGTGGGGGTTCATGCTCCCGGTCTTCTGGGCAGCCGTGCTCGCAATCCTCTCGCATCCGCTGTACACCTTCTTCCTCTCGAGACTGAAGCATCGCTCGCTCGCAGCGCTGGGTACCATCCTCTGCATACTCATACTCGTATTCGCGCCAGTCTACTTCCTAGGCAGCCAGCTCGGGGCGGAGGCGACGTCGCTCTACATGCACCTATCCGAGCACGGGACAGAATACCTCGCCTATCTTGAGAATGCGCCGGTCATTGCGCCTCTGCTGCATGAAGCGGGTTTCGATGCATCACGCGCCGCAGAGCTGCTGCTCTCCTTCGCGCGAGACGCCTCTTCCTGGATCGCCTCGCAGGCGCTCTCAATCGGCATCGCGACGTTCCATACGCTCCTCGAACTCGGCCTCACGTTCTACGTCCTCTTCTTCTTTTTGCGTGACGGCGAGAAATTAGTCGCATACTTCCACCGCATGCTTCCGCTTGGCGACGAGCGCGAGCGGAAGCTCTTCTCGAGTTTTGCGACATCCGTCTATGCGATCTGCAAGGGAACGCTCCTTGTCGCGCTGGTTCAGGGAGCGGCCGCCTGGGCGATCTATGCAATTGCCGGGCTCAGTGGAGCCCTGCTGTGGGGATCGCTCACCGCGCTCGCCTCGCTCGTGCCTTCCATCGGCTCCGCAGCGATCTGGCTTCCCGCAGGAATTATCCTCATCGCGAGCGGCTCGCTCTGGCAGGGCATCGTCGTACTGGGAGGCGGACTCTTCGTAGTGAGCATGATCGACAATCTCCTGCGGCCCTACCTCATCGGCCGCGGCACGCGCGTCCCCGAGGCCTTGACGCTCCTCTCGATTTTCGGAGGCGTTTCCGCATTCGGATTCGCCGGGTTCGTGCTCGGCCCGGTTATTGCGGCGCTGTTTCTCTCCGTGCTCAATCTCTTCGCGACGGAATACGGCGAAGACCTCGCGCGCCGCGGCTAGCCAGCCATCGCGCGTATACCTTCGCTGTTCGTTACCACGGGGACGCCGAGCGTTTTCACATAATCGACGATCTGCTGAAGAAATTCGTGCGGAACGCTCTCCTCATTTCGCTTCGGCTCGTCTATCGCGTGGAAGAGAAGTATTGCCCATTTTTTCTCTGTTACCGCTTGGTCGAGCTGCGCTTTTACCTCGGCGAACGTGATCTCGGGCGTAACCCAGATGAACTTCAAGAGCATCGGATCTGTGGAAGAGTCGTTCAGTCCATCGTCGCTGGTACGCGCGCCGCTGTACCCGGATGAGCGCACGAGACTCACGACCGTATCGTTGTAGTCCCCGTATGGATACGAGAACGTGTCCACGGAAGTGACGCCCATAGTGAGCAAGTCCTGCTTCGATCCGGCAATTTCCGCAAGCGCCTCGTTCGCGGAGAGCTGATCGAGGTGCGGGTGCGTCCGCGTGTGCGCGCCGATTTCATTTCCCCGCTCTTGGAGCGCGAGAATCTCCTCTTTCGTCATGTATCCTTCGTACCCGAAGTACGATGTGATGATGTAGTACGTCGCGGGAAGCCGCGCCGCGTCCATAATGGGTACGGCATGCTCATACGTGGATCGAAATCCGTCGTCGAAATTGAACGAGATGATCGGCCCGCCATGCGGAATGGTACGCGGCGGCAGGTGCGGTATCGGCGCGCTTGTCGGCGCTTCCGTGCGCGACGGACGGGCATCGCGCCCAGAACTCGAGGGCTGCGCATTGGGTTGCACGTTTCTTCTTGCCCGCAGGGGCGGCGGGAGCGGCTTTTCGTGTGCGGCGAGTTCGGAGTCGCTTTCCAAATCCTTGTCCGCGTAGACATACCCGATTTCAGCAGCGGACGAGCGCTTGTCTTTGCTCTGCGCCGCGAGTCCGCGCTCGAAAAAGAACGCGTACGCAGCGAGGGAAATTCCTACAATGCTGCATAGGATCAGGAGATTCCTGAACTCTCTTCGGCGTATGAAAAAAAGCGGGGAATAGCGCATATGAAATCCCAAGTGCTGCCCGCCCATACTAGCGGCACGGGATGAGCTATTCATGAAGGAATTTCCGGCGCGTGTTACACTTTTTGCAAGATCATGGAAATTTCAGCAGCGCGACTCGAGGAAATGAAGAGCCGTTCACACGATCTGCTCTTATCGAATCGGCGGCGCTTTGAGCAGTACCAATACACCGTTCCCTCTCCCGATACCTACCCGTACCAGTGGCTGTGGGATTCGTGCTTCCACGCGATCGTGCTGACGCACTACGACGTGGAAGATGCGAAAAAAGAGCTTCTCTCCCTCACGGCAAAGCAGCTCGGCAACGGACTCCTCCCACACATGATCTATTGGCAGCGCACCGCTGCGATCGACATCGACTGGGGCCGCCCCGATACGTCGACGATCACGCAGCCGCCGATAATCGCCTCCGCGGTCTGGACCGTGTATGAAAAGAGCGGTGATCGGCATTTCCTTGAAACCATGTATCCCGCGCTCTACCATTTCTATACCTACCTGCTCACGGATCGAGATCCGCGCAATAACCACCTCGTGAGCGTCATCAATCCCGATGAGAGCGGCGAGGACAATTCTCCGCGATTTGACCGTGCCGTCGGCCTGCCGCCGCAGCACAACATCACCGAGAATTTCGCGAAGCGCGTGGAGCTGATCGCGCTCAATAAGACGTGCAATTTCGACGCGCCCTTCTGTATGAAAAATCACTTTTGGATCAAGGATGTTCCTTTCAATGCCATCCTTGCCGAAGGTTTGCGCGATCTCGAGCGCATCGCCGATACGCTCGGCTTCAAAGAGGACGCACTTCGCTTCGAAGAGCGACGCGTCGATCTGGTGAAGGCGATGCGGGATCGCATGATGCGCGAGGAACTTTTCTGGTCTCTCGAAGGACCGGATTACGAACTCATTCCCGTGAAGACGTGGGCCATCTTCTCGCCGCTGTATGCGCGGATTCTTTCGGAGGAAGAGGCACGCTCGCTCGTCGAAAAGCATCTGGAAAACGCCGCCGAGTTCTGGGCGCCGCACGGCGTGCGCACCGTCGCGAAGACCGAGCCCTCCTACGACCCGAAGGGCTGGTGGCGAGGCCCGGTGTGGATCGCGACACACTGGCTTATCTATCGCGGACTGCTCTCGTACGGATTCACGGATATTGCACACACGATTCGCGCTCGCTCGCTCGAGCTTGTCGAGCAATCCGGATTCCGCGAGTACTTCGACCCGGAAACGGGCGAGGGTCTGGGCGCGTCGGATTTCACCTGGGGCACGCTCGTGGTGGACATGTTCGAGCGCGAATCCGTATCGACCCTAGAGAGTGTGAAGCGGGAGGCGCCCGCCGCCGCGGCTGCGGTAGAATAGGCGGATATGGCAATCGAAGACGTGCTGCGCGGTTTCGGCTCACAGCTTGCCTGGGTGCCCGAGATTGAGCACGAGGACAAGCTCGTAGGAGGGCTCGAACGCATTGTGGTTGGCGGCATGGGCGGCTCCCACTTGTCGGCAGGACTACTCAAAGACGTGCTTCCCGAGCGCGACATAGAACTCTATAGCTCCTATGATTTGCCAAAACACCTTAGCGCCAAGGCACCCTCCACGCTCTTCATCGCTTACTCCCAATCAGGAAATACCGAGGAGACGATCTCGTTCGCACAAGCGGCGCTGCGCGCCTCCTATCCGCTGGCAATCGTATCTTCCGGCGGCGCGCTTCAAGAGCTGGCGCGTGCTTCCGCCGTCCCTTATGTCGCGCTTCCGAAGGACGTACCGGTGCCTCGACTCGCGCTCGGGCAGGGCATGCGCGCCCTAGCGCGACTCGTCGGCGAAAAAGATCTCTATGAAGCGCTCGCGCATGAGGCCGACTCGCTTGATCCGGAACAAGCAAAGGAAGAAGGGGCGCGAATCGCCGGAGACCTCGCGGAGCGCATCCCCGTTGTGTATGCATCGGAGGATTACAGCGGCGTTTCCTATATCTGGAAAGTCGCCTTCAATGAAACTGCGAAGATCCCTTCTTTCCGATATGCGTTCCCCGAATTCAATCACAATGAGATGTCCGGCGTCGCTGAATCCTCACATAAGTCGCTCTGCGAGCACCTCGCTTTTTTGTTCCTCACAGCGCCGGACGACCACCCGCGTATCGCAAAGCGCCTGACGCTCTCGCGCGAAATGCTCGAAGAGAGGGGGCTCTCTACGCGTGAGATTCCCCTCTCCGGGAATTCGCGCCTCTCGCGTGTCATTCAGGGAGCGCTCCTTGGATTCTGGACGGGCGCTTCGCTTGGCGAGGCGTATGGCGCCGATCCGCTGAATACGCCGCTCATCGAAGACTTCAAGAAACGTCTGGTATCCTGATCCGTATGGCGCACATCGTTTTTGATATCGGCGGGACGCGCACTCGCATCGCGCAGGCGGATCCGAACAATCGCCTGGGGAGCATCATCGCGTACGACACGCCGCAGGATTACGCAGAAGCGATTTCCAAGCTCTCCGATGCGGTGCGTGAGTGCGCGGCAGACTCGCCTATCGAGGTGATCGCCGGCGGTGTCCCCGGTCTTCTTGATGCGGCCAAAGTGTCACTCGTGCGAGCGCCTAATCTCCCCGGCTGGGTCGGCAGGCCCCTCTCCACCGACTTATCCAGCAGCGCGGGCGCCCCCGTCTTCCTCGAAAACGATGCCGCACTCGGCGCGCTTGGCGAAGCGCGCGTCGGTGCCGGCAAGGATCATGCGATCGTCGCCTACCTTGCCGTGGGCACGGGCGTCGGCGGTGCACGCGTCGTTCGAGGCGCGATAGACGCGCACGCCGCGGGCTTCGAGCCGGGATTTCAGATCATCGATGCGGATCACACGCTCTACCCACCCGCGAAGGGACACTTGGAGCGTCTCGTCGCCGGAGCCGGCCTAAAGGAGCGCACCGGCGGCAAGGAAGCAAAAGAAATACATGATCCCGAGGTGTGGGCTCGCGCCGCGCGGGAGTTTGCAATTGGTATCGCAAACGCGATCGTCCACTGGTCGCCGCACGTCGTGGTGCTCGGCGGCTCTCTTATATGCGGCGTCGACGGCATTCCCGTTCCGCTCGTCTCGAGCGAGCTTGAACGGCTGCTGAACGGGGTCTACCCTACGCTCCCAACCATAGCAGTCGCTGCGCTGGGACGCGAAGCGGGACTCGTGGGAGCAGCGGAATTTGCGCGCGATTGTGTGAAGAAGAGTCCAGCTCGCGCAATGTAAGAGGCCTAACCTTTCTTTCATGAATCTGGGCATCCGTCATTCTCACGGATTTCTCATGCAGGCTTCGTCATGATGCGGGGATGTACGAAATATTCAGCCGGAGTATCTCACGCGCGCTCTATAGCGCGCTCACTTTCGCACTCGTAGCATCGCTACTCCTGCCGCCCGTCGCCGCGAGCGCGGCGACGAACCTCGTTCCAAACCCCACATTCGCGAACGGAAGTTCGGGTACGCCCACAGGCTGGGGCCGTGGCCACTGGGGAGACAATGCTGCGACGTTCACCTACCCCGCCGACGGCTTCGACGGAAACCCCGGGGCGCGTGTCGATATTACGAGCTACATGTCCGGCGATTCGAAGTGGTACTTCACGCCACTCTCCGTTTCCGCAAACACGACATACTCTTTTTCCGATCACTACAAATCCACGGCGACTAGCTATGTAACCGTCGAGTTTACCGCTGCCGACGGCACGAGAACGTACAGAGATATCGGCACGCTGCCGCCCGCGAGTTCCTTTACGGCTTTTTCCGGCTCGTTCATAACGCCACCAAACACAGCGAAAGCGACCGTATTCCATCTCATAAAATCTGTCGGCTCACTCACAGTCGACACGTACGACCTGCACGCCGCGCCTGCGCCGACTCCAGGCACTATTCCCAATCCTTCACTTGAAATGTCTGTGAGCGGAACGGCGCCGGATTCGTGGCACCAAGGGCGGTGGGGCAGCTCGTCCCCGACGTTCACCTATCCTGTGGCCGGGCATACGGGCGCGAAGGCGGCACGTGTCGATATGAATAATTGGGTGTCGGGGGATGCGAAATGGTACTTCGACGACGTGCCCGTCCAAGCAGGCGCTGCCTATCGCTTCACTGACTACTATCGCTCGTCCGCAAAAACATACGTTACCGTTCAATTCAAGCACTCGAGCGGGGCACTCACCTATCAGGACATCGGCGAGTTGCCCGCATCAGAGGATTGGACGCAATTTACCGGAGATATTTCTGTACCGGCTGGCGTTGTTTCGATTACGGTGTTCCATCTCATCAAAGAAAACGGCTGGCTTGAGGTGGACGATTATACGATGGCGCCGCTCGCCTCGGACCCGACAAAATTCGATCACGGATACATTTCTCTGAACTTCGACGACGGCTGGCGCAGCGCCTACGAGAACGCATTCCCCGTGCTCGACGCCGCAGGATTCACGGCGGATGCGTACATCGTTACAGAACACATGAGCGACTACTTCCCCGGCTATATGAGCGAAGAAGAGGTGCTCGATCTGCAAGCCCGCGGCTACACGATCGGAGCGCATACGCTCACGCATCCGGATCTTACGACACTCTCCCGCTCTCGCGCGAAAACGGAAATAGAAAAATCAAAGCAGGACTTACTCGATATGGGAGTCTCCTCTGTTACGACGTTCGCCTACCCCTTCGGCGCATACAACGACAGAGTCAAACAGATGGTAAAAGATGCCGGGTTTATCGCCGGGCGCTCGAGCGACGGCGGCTGGAACACCCGGGAGAGCGACAAGTATGCCCTTCGTCGCCTGCGCATCGTGAATACGACGACCCTCGACGAGGTAAAGGCCTACGTGGAGAAGGCGATGCGCGATCGCTCCTGGGGAATCCTTCTCTTCCACGAGGTGAACAATTCCGGCAATACGTACAGCGTAACGCCTGAATTCCTGAAGCAGGTCGTCGAATACTTAGAGCAGCAAAACATCACGCCGATCACGGTCGAAGAGGGCGTTGCGAAAATGGCGCCCTAGTGCAGGGAGAGCGATTGCAGAACGTCTAGCGCTTGTTGCCACGAGGCAGGATCTACCGTTCCGCTAAGCTCGATCGATTCGCTGCCGCCGAGCGGGTCGCAGGCATCTCCCGTATCGTTCCCGCTCGCATCAATGCAGTGTGTAGCGAGGTCGTCTGCATAGACGCGAATCCATACAAATCCGAAGTCCGACCAGCCCGTCGGCACCTTTTCGGGAAGCAGGTAGGCGGCAAAGGGGGTGCCATCCCGTAGGACGAACATGCGCGACCCTTCGCGCAACTCGAACGGCGTCTCGAAGTCAACCTCTTTCGTCTCTGCGAACACCCCTTCCGTCGGCACGCCGTCGGGAAATACAGAGACATTCGTTACGTTCTGGTGGTGCTCAAAGGGAACCGCGCGCTCCGCGCTGGGCGAGTACTCGTAGGCATTGAACATCGGCGTCGCGCGCGTCGAAGAAGAGAAGCTCCAGGTGCGCGGCAAGTGCAGGTCGAAACCGTAGGCCTCGCTTCCTACTACCCGCTCGGGAGTACTCGTCGCCGCCGGCTCCTCTCCTTCGGGGGCTTCCTGCTGTTCCTGTTGACCTACCCGGTCCGGCAAGGTGCGCACCACGAGGAAGGTGCCGACGACCACGATAACGATGGCGAGGATAACGAGAGCTATCCACCGGGAAGCGGTCATATCGATAAAGAGCAGCATACCAGAATGAACCGCTTGTGAAAGGATCGACTCACGCATTCCTCACTCGCGTGCGCGAGGATTACGGTATGCGCTCGATTTGGTCGGGAGCCCTTTCCTTTGGACTCATCAATATCCCCGTCAAGCTCTATGCCGCCTCTGAAGAGCGCGCGCTGAAATTCCGCATGCTCGACAAGAACGGTCATTGCCCTATCAGCTATGCCCGCGTCTGCAGGGCGGAGAATCGCGAAGTTCCGTACGAGGATATCGTGAAAGGGTACGAGTACCAGAAGGGCGAGTATGTCATTCTGACCGATGAGGATTTCGCGAAGGCCGCGCCGAGGAAGACAGGAACCGTCGATATTCTCCACTTCGTCGACGAGGACGAGGTCCCCAGCGAGTACATAGAGAAGCCCTACTTCATCGAACCCGAAACGTCGGCGCAAAAGGCATACGTACTGCTGCGCGATGCGCTGGCGCGCTCGAAGAAAGTCGGCATCGCTACGTGGGTGCTCCGCAACAAGGAGCGGGTCGCCATGGTAAAGCCGGATGCGCGTGCGATCATGCTCATCCAGCTGCGATACAAGAACGAGCTGCGGGATAAGGGCGATCTCAATATTCCGAAAGAAGCGAAGCATTCAAAAAAAGAGCTCGATATGGCGCTTGCGCTCATACAGCAGCTCGAGGAGCACTTCGACCCTTCCGAGTACAAAGACACATATACCGATGATCTGAAAAAGCTCATCGCAAGGAAAGCAAAGGGGCAGACCGTGCGCGTCTCCAAAGATACGACTCCGACACCTACCGATATGCGGAATCTTATGCGCATGCTGAAGAAGAGCCTTGATGAGGAAAAGCGAGCGGAGCGCGGGGGCCGCAAACGCGCGCACGCTACCGTGTGAAGCATATGGGACTTTCCGAATACCGGCGTAAACGCTCATTCGGAAAAACACCCGAGCCGCGAGGAGGCCGAACGCGGAAAAAGGGGGCGGCGCGGCACTTCGTCGTACAAAAGCACGACGCGTCGCGCCTTCACTACGATTTCCGGCTCGAGATGGGCGGCGTACTCAAGAGTTGGGCCATACCGAAAGGACCTTCGATGAACCCCGCGGATAAGCGGCTCGCCATGATGGTAGAAGACCATCCGATCTCCTACATGGATTTCGAAGGTGAGATTCCGCGAGGTAACTACGGCGCGGGCGATGTCATCGTGTGGGATAAGGGACTGTATGCATCGTCCGAAGTGTCTGATCTTTCCGAGGGATACCGCGCGCTCGAATCCGGCATCGAGCGCGGCGAGTTAAAGATCGTGCTCTACGGCGAGAAATTAAAAGGCGCCTTTGCGCTGGTCGCCATGAAAGGCGCGAAAGAGCCGAATGCATGGCTCTTGATCAAGGAGCGCGATACGTACGCAAACATCGAAAAGGACGTAACGAGGGCCGTAAAGTCCGTCCTCACCGGGGACACGCTGCCGCGCGACTCGAAGCGACGCGTATGAGCGCCCGCCGCGCTCCTTTCCCCGAGCGCATCAAGCCGATGCTTGCGACGCTTGTCGACGAGCCTTTCGATCGCAAGGGTTGGCTGTTCGAGGTGAAGTGGGACGGGTACCGCGCGATCGCCGACGTGCGGCAGAAGCGGCCGCGACTCTACTCTCGACGTGGCCTTCCGCTTGGAGCGAAGTATCCGCCGGTTCAGGCTGCCCTTGCGGCCCTGGAGCGCCGATGCGTTATCGACGGGGAAATCATCGCGCTCAAGGAGGGCAAGCCGGATTTCCATACGCTCCAGCAATGGAACAAGACTCGCGCGCCACTCCAGTATGCGGTATTCGACCTTTTGTATCTCGACGGAGTCGACATGCGCAAGCGCCCGCTCCTGGAGCGCAAGGCCCTGCTTCGCGATCTTATTCCCCGAAAGGAGGAGCTGCTTCTCTATAGCGAACATGTCGAAACGCGCGGGAAGCGTTTCTTCGAGCGAATCCGATCCGAACGACTCGAGGGAATCGTGGCAAAGGAATGCGTGAGCCCGTACCGAGACGGCGTGCGAAGCAAGGAATGGTTGAAGATAAAAACCGTCCACGAGCAAGAGGCCATCATCATCGGCTGGACGGAGCCCCGGGGCTCACGCGCATTTTTCGGCGCGCTGGTGCTCGCTGCCTATGATGGCGACACGCTCCGCTACATCGGGCACAGTGGCGGCAACTTCAGCGAGGCGGAGCTCAAAGGACTCTCCGAAAAACTCACTCGTATTGAGACGAAGATCTCGCCCGTGAAAGAGCGCGTCCCGGTAAACGCGCGCATCCACTGGGTGCGTCCCCGGTACGTGTGCCAAATCCGCTTTACAGAATGGACTCCCGAAGGTCGCATGCGCCATCCCATATTCCAAGGGCTGCGCGAGGATAAAAAAGCCAAAGAGGTCCTCATCGAGCGTCCCAAGCACGAGCGGACGCGTACGGGAAAGAGCGCCGAGAAAAAGGCGGATACCGCAGAGATTACCAACCCCGACAAGGTATTTTGGCCGGACGAGGGCTACACCAAGGGAGACGTGATCGCCTATTACGATGCGCTCGCTCCCCTGCTTCTTCCGCATCTTGAGGGCAGACCCCAAAATCTGCACCGCCATCCAAACGGCATACGAGGCAAGAGCTTCTATCAAAAACGCATGCCGGAGGGCGCCCCGCCCTTCGTCGGAAGGGCGGACATTTGGTCCGAAAGCAACGGAGAGACCATTCCCTACCTCGTGTGCGATAACGCCGAGACCCTGCGCTATCTCGCAAACCTCGGGTGCATTGAGCTCAATCCGTGGGCGTCCCGTATCGACTCGCTCGAGTATCCCGACTACATGATTTTCGATCTCGATCCGGGCGACAACACGTTTGAAGAACTTATCCTTGTGGCACGCGAGCTCCACGCGGTGCTCGAGAGCGCGGGTGTCGACCACACTCCCAAGACGAGCGGCAAAACGGGTATGCATATCGCTGTGCCGCTCGGGGGACGCTACCACTACGATACGGTGCGTCCCTTCGCCGAAATGATCATGCGCCTCGTGCACGCCCGCTACCCGAAGCTCACCTCATTGGAGCGTAGCCCTTCCAAGCGGCGTAAGAAAATTTATCTCGACTACCTTCAGAATCGCCGGGGCCAAACAATCTGCGCTCCCTACTCGTTGCGCCCGGTGCCAGGCGCTCCCGTTTCGATGCCGCTCGAGTGGAAAGAGGTGCGAAAGGGACTCACGCCCGGCGCCTTCACGATCCGCAATGCTCCTGCGCGTATCAAGAGGAGAGGCGATCTTTGGAGACAGACGCTTTCAAAAGGCGCAGATCTGTCGCGTGCGATACGAAGGATTGAGAAGAGCGAGGATTGACGAGCTTACTCGAGACGCAACTCCCCGCTTCGTCGCCTCGTAAGCGCGGCGCCGAGGAACCAGAAGAGCGCCCCTCCCGCAGCCGTCGCACCGAGAACCATGGCGACATACCCAAAGGGAGAACCGCCGCTGGCCGCTGCCGCCGCGAATTGGACTCTGTTTCCCACGGCCGCCGTGGTCGTAGCGGGCGTGGAGGTGGCCTCCTCGGGAGGGGGCACGATCGCACGCGATTCGGTGTGTCGCTCTACCGTCACAGCAGTCTCCGGTGCGGACGCTACGTCGATGCTGTCCGGTTCCCGTGCTTCGCCAACAATGATGACGCCATTGTGTTCGTAGGGAGACGTATCGCCGTTTTGCTTCTTCAATTCGGTGGAGAGGAAGTATACTCCCGGCGCGGAGCCATCATTGAAGGTGATGTCATACTGCACAGTGATTTCCTCGTGGGGAAGAACAGTGCCGAGATCCCACACCTCATCCCGAAGCACTTCGCCGTTCGGGCTGCGCAGAATATCGTGGAGAATGATCGGATCCGATTCGAATGCGCCGGAATTTCGGACGATAAGACGCTCGCTTGCGGTATCCCCAGGCAGGATTTCGGTGCTTGAGCTGACACGCTCCACGGAGAGATCCATGAGCGTGGCACCGAGCGCAAGGAGCGCATTCCCGGTATGTTGCGGCTGCGGTGCAAAGAACGGGCTTCCGCCTCCGCCTGCCGAGCCGGGAGGATCCGTCCGCAGCGTTAGCGTGTCGGTATTGTCTTCAAGCGCATTGTCCGGTTCTCTCTCCGATACTGACGCGACGACGGGAAGTTCCTGTGCCGCTCCGGTTTCCGTAACGCGGGCACGGTACGTTATTTCTGTCGCGCTACCCGGCGGAAGTACTCCCACAGGCCATACCGGATTTTCACCATCCATATCATGCGCGAAGGGTGAATCGAGGAAGGCCATGCCTTTCATTGAGCCGGTAACTATCGCATCGGAGGCCTCCGCATCTCCATTATTTATGACCGAGAACTTTAGCGTAACGATACTACCTTCTTTGATCGATGCGGGCGCTTCCGCCTGCGCGCCTATCCAAAGGTCCGGCCTGCCAAATGCGATGTTCCCGTTAAAGTCCCCGAAGATATTTATGATCGCCAGCAGCCAGTTGCGGCCGATGATGTTTCCGTTCGCGATATTGACCAGGTTAACCGCGGAAAGTGCGTTCCCCGTGGTAATGAGCGCCGAATCAGCGCCGGTGATCTCATTGTCCCCCGTAAGGGCGACTACCTGCACGTCATTGTGGATGAATGCGCTCGATGTCGCGCGTACGTTCGTGAGCCCCGAGGTACCGGGACTCGTCGTCGTCGAGAGATCGAAGAGATACACGTTTCCGTCCGGCCCTTCGGTCCAAGCGAAATCCTGCGGTGCGCCAAACACCTGTCCTGCCCAACTGCCGTGGACACGCAGGAGGATCGAGACGCTGCCGCCGCCTATGAGGGACGTATTGAGCTGGTTGAACACATTGGAAGACGAGAGCGCATCTCCAGTCGTGATCGCTCCATTGCCGTCGATCTCGTTGTCCCCCGTTCCTGAAGATGCATCCACGTCATTGATCACTTCCGCCTCGTCGTGAATGGCGACGCTTGCAGGAGAGCCCTGCGCGATCGAAGAGAGAAAGCTTGAGAGGCCCGGGAATACGATATCCCCGTTTATGCCGTTAAATGCATTCACGGTAACGAGCAGGTAATTCGAATCGACGAAATTGGTATTCGCAAGGTTTACGAGATTCAGACCCGCGTACGCGTTCCCCGTATCTATCGTGGAGGTGCTCCCGCCGCTTATCGCGTTTGAGCCCGTGAGAGCACGCAGCAGTATGGCGTTATCGATGTACGCGCTGTCTTGGAGGTGCACGTTCACATTCTGGTCCTGGCTGCACAGGAGAAGCGCGCATCCTCCGGATGCCGTTTCCCCACCGGGCCGGAAATCGAGAACTCCGGTAAACGGGTTGACCAAATTCGAGAAGTAAACGTATCCGTCCGAATTGACGAGATTCGTATTGACGATGTTAAGTATGTTTGCCATGGCGACCGCCTCTCCCGAAACGATCGTCGGGCTGCCGCCGCCATCTTCCCCGTCCCCTTCCGAACGCTCGGTAGTCGACGCGCTCTCGCCGCTTGCCCCAAGCACAAACGGCTCGCTCGAGGTTGCCTCGGTGGTGGTGCCCGAGGTCGATTCGCCCAAAAGATCTATTGTCGTTGTGGCAACATCGGAAAAGAGACGGGCAGTGGTCGTACTCGTTGTCGTGGCGAGATCAGCATCCTCAGTGCTCTCAGTAGATGTCGCCGCGAACGATGTCTCCGAAGATGATGTGGCGTTCTCCGTAGGTGTGGAGGGGGTGGTCGTTGCCCCATCCACCTCCGTCTGATTCATCGATTCCAAAGCGCTCTCCTCCGTAGAGGAGGAGGCGGTCATGTCCTCATCGGAAGGGGGCACGTGCCCGTCCTCCGCAGTGCTAGCGCTCACTTCAGTGGTGTCTTCGGACTGCGTTGTAGTCGCCTGATCGGCTGTGCTCGTTTCATCGATGTCCGCCCATGCGAGCGAAAGCGGAAGCGTGTACTGAATGAGAATGGTGCCGCAGATAATGAGTGCTATCGCTCGTGTATGTATGGTGGTCATAGATGGAATCGTTAACGGCCCTGCTGTTTTCTCGATACGCCCTCAAGCATGTTCAGGACGTATCTGAAAACAGGAGGTGATCCTGTTTTCAGATGCACTACGCTAATTTCGGACAATGCGGGTTACCGTTCTGCCGCTAACCGTAACGACAGATGCAAGTGAATCCGCTCTGCCAGAGGTTACGTCGCCGCCGGAGCCGCCGTCGCCGCCGTCTCCCGCGTCGCCACCGGAAGCAGACCCATCGTCATCACCCGATGTCGATGCGCCGCCGCCCGTGCCGCCTCGCGCACCGTCGAAGCCGGTGGAGGCGTTGTCGCCGCTCGTCGCAGCAACGGCCATGCTGTTGTCCAGAGCTGCGTCATTGCGATTCCGAACGGTGATGGTGTCGTCGTCGCCCACATAGGTTCTCGTGTAATCGAGCGCGAAGTCAGCGCTGTCGCTGTCGGCCTCCGAAGAGGACTGGTTCTGCTCGTGATTTGCCGAGCTGCTTTGCGAGTGCTCTTCGTTGTTCGCGTCGAAGCTCGAGGACGAGGATTCCGACTCGGAGCTCTCCGAGCTATCCGACTCAGACGCAGACTCGTCGTCATCGTTCGAGCTCGCGCTCGAGGAGTCAGAATCCGAGGAGTCGCTCGAAGATTCGTCAGACGAGCTCTCGCTGTTCGAGGCGTCGAAGCTGGAGCTCTCCTGCGAGTCGCTCGAGGCCGACTGCTGGTCCGCCTCATGCGTCGTGTCGCGCGATGCGCGGATGCTAAGCGATTCGTCGAACTGGTTCTCATCCGAGTGGTTGTCCTCGATCGTGGTCTCGGTGCTGTTCACATCATTCTCTATCTGCACCGTCGCGATCGCGTCGCCGCTCGTTATCGAGCCCCCGTCGCCGCCGTTTCCGCCGTTTCCGCCGTTTCCGCCGCTCGCAGAGTTACCGTCGTCCCCGGAAGAAGACGCGCTGCCGCCGTTGCCCGCGCGCGCGCCAAAACCGCCGGACGAGGTGTTGTTGCCGGAACTCGCCGACACGCTGACCGAATTGGTTACAGTCGCGCTGTTTTGGTTGTCTACAGTTATGTCTTGTGCGAAGACCGCAGGTGCCGCGCCGAAGAGAACGAGTCCCATCGTCGCCGCTACCGATCCGGCCTTCTGTAGTGTGGCTGTCATAATGATTGTATAGATGTGTACGTTGTTGATAACCTTGTAATGAATGTATCGACCGCGGGCAGCAGCCCTTGTTCATGATTTTTGTCCAAAGACGGTGAAGCACAAATGAAAATAACGGCTCTGTTGAGCCGTTTTTTAGCATTACGACACGGATACGATGAATGCACCGTTAAAGGGAATCTCCCTGGAGCATCCACGCCCGCAGTCCAGAGGACTGCGGGCAGGCGAAACGTTTCTAAAAGAGTCTACTGGCCGATCACGAGCGTGCTGCGCATCGCATCAAACGTCTTCTTCAGCGCCGTCTCGTCGAATTGCTCGACAGTGCCGGGCTCGTAATTTTCGAGTACGCCGTAGTGGATCATGTAGCGGACGGCAATGCACGGGTTCGTCCCTGGAATCGCGTACACGCTCTCCTCGTACCGATTTCCCGCCGCAGCTCCAGTGGCCTCCGCGAAGGAATAGGATGTGCCGTCCTCCTCTATGGTACTCTCGCTGGCGCCATCAGGGAGGAAGAGCGAAGCAGAGCACGTACTCGCCCCGGGAATTTCCTCAACGCTAAGATAGGAGTCGCTGGAGAGATTCGTGCCCTCGGACGTCGAAGTAGAGATCGTAAACTTTACGCCGCCGATCTCGTTGCCGGGACCAAGAGCCTCATAGCGGTACGCTGCATCTACCGCGTAGTCGGCAGGGTGTCGGATCGAGAATCCTGCGCTGCCATTTTCGTAAATACGGCCGAGACCGCCCGGATCATCGGCAGCCCTAATGCATCCTGCGTATGTCTGCGTGTTGTTTTCGAGGAGGAATGCGCCATTACCCTTGCTCCAGAAGACCGCTTCCTCTCCTTCGCTCGCATACCGAATACCGCTCGCGGAAATTGTCTGTGCGAGTTCCATAGAGCGCCCGTCGCTAAGCGCGATACGCACGCTTCCACCCGGAGTGGGAGGTGTGCCGGACGCGACAGGAGGTGTTGCGGAATCTGCATTGAAATAGGCGGCAACGATCGCTTTGCCGTCATTGCATACGTACCCTACGGTCGTGTCTGGCTGCGGCTCCGATCCGCCTCCATAAAGCGCGTACCAAACGCCGACCCCTACGAGGAGTAGCGCTAATATCCCAAAGATTGTTTTACCCATACGTGAAGTATACCCCATGAGATAATGAAATATGAATGTACTGCGTATACGTGCTACGTTCCCCCAGCAGTTTTAAGATATTTTTGACGACGTGTAATACCTCATGGGGTATACCAAATCGCTTCATCACTGGAGACGAAAAACCAAGCGCTTTATTACCCTTGACGCGCGAGGGGCCTACTGATACTGGATGTAGCTGGGCTGCGGCGTAAGTTGGAGCAACTCGCGGGGCGTGAGCAAGCGCGTCGAGGGTGGCCGTACGTCGTTTTTATAGAAAATCTTGAATCCGGTGAATTGCACTGGCTGCCCTGCCACCCAGGCCTCATACGTATCGATCTTTCGGAATGGCGATCCCCAGCCGTCCATATCCATCACGATTTGAACTTCCGGGAGCGGCTTGATGGCGCGGTAATTGGTAACCATGGGCTGCGTGAAGCGATGCACGACGAGCACCTTTGGCGGGAGATGGTGCTCCCGCACCAAACGTGCGAGGTAGGCGGCGGCGGCGTTTACCTGCGAAGCGTTCACCGTGCCGATCACCTCCCCGGGCTTTCCCCCGTCGGTCATCGCGAATTCGGGGTCTATTGAGAGGTGGACCTGCGGAAGCGCAAGATAGGGCTCGAGCAACTCGATTTCTTTTTGCAGATCGCTCTTACCGACCTGGATATCGAGAAAGACGATACCCTGTACGGCTTCGGCGAGATCGAGTGCATGCATGATTTGATCATCCGGCATGCGCGCGCGATACATGCCGTCTTTGCCGGCGCTCGCCTGTGCCGTGATAGCGATGTAGTCTATTGCCGGAATGACCGGAGTGGAGGGGTCGGCTGCCTCCCAAGCGGCTACCTCCTGCCGAAGCATTCGGAGCATTTCCTCCTCAGGGTACTCCCCGAGGACACCCATCTGCTTCGAGTAGAAATTGCCGTAATAGGCGACGATCCGATTGAATGGCAGGAGCGCGCCATAGAGTGGGTATGCCGCCTTTACCGGCCACGGGCCGGTGGTGGTCGAAATGCCAGCATTCCATGCCGCGATCTCTGCGTTCGTGGTTGTGCCTACGTTCGCGATTTGCCACAGTTTTGCATCGTAGGCGGCGGTGTCCAGCCGCGGCGGCTCAGGCGTCTTATCCGCTATGCGCCTATATTGCGCACCAAAGGAATCCGCAGTTGCGGCGTATGCAATAAGACCGAGCGACAAGCAGAGTACTGCGGCAGCGCCGAAGAAAGCCGTCTTCGGCCACATCGCTTCTCCTTTTTGCGGGCTGCGTTTCGCCATTGCCCACAGGGTAGCACGAGCAGGCGTACTTCAGTATCCCGCGAATTCTTCGGTGCGTATGTCGTCGTTACTGACGCCCATTCCATTCAAGAGTTCACGCATCGCCTTTACCATGCCTGCAGGACCCGCGAGGTAGAAAATGGGCTGTGCTTCAAGGGACACGTGCGCCTTAACCATTGCCGCATCAATGTAGCCGCGTGCGCCATTCCACTCTACTTTTGACTCTTCCATATTCGTCATCGTCGCCACCAGCGTGAATCGGTCGTTTCGTTTTTCGAAATCCTGCAGCTCCGATAGGAACGCGGCGTCTTCCGGGCGCTTATTGGAGTAAAAGAGCGTAATTTCATGCGGAAGCTGCCGCGCGGTTGCGTCGGCAATAATGGAGCGAAACGGCGTAATGCCGATTCCGCCGAGTATAAACACGGCAGGGCGCTCTGCCTTTTCGTGCAAGGTGAACGAGCCAAACGGGCCATCCAAATCGATCGCACTCCCTTCCGGGAGGTCGCGCAGGCACCGCTTGAACGCCGTGTCGCGCATCCGTGTCGCGATGGAGAGCAGCTCGTCCTGTGGCGCCGCGACGATAGAAAACGTGCGCGAGTTTCCCTCCGCATCAGTCTCCTTCGGATCAGGTAGCGTAACGTCCATGGTTTGCCCCGCAAGGAAAGAGAACCCTTCCGGTTTTGCAAAATAGAAACGCATCGTCCCTTCCGCGATGGATTCCTTCTTTTGAAGCATTGTGTGGTACATACGAATGACTGGCGAAGCTGATAAGCAATTAGGCGAGCGACATAATGATCGTGTTAACGAGCTCGTCGCTTCTGTTCGGCGAGAAGTACACGGTGCGGCCTTGCCGCTCGCGCCGGAGCAGACCCGTCAGTTCGAGTACTTTCAGGTGCTGCGACGCGAGCGACATGGAGATACCCAGGAGTTTGGCGATGTCCGAAACGCATAGGCGATCGCGCTTGAGGAAACTGCGGAATATCTTGCAGCGGCGCGGCTCTCCGAGCACGTTGAATATGATCGGAAGACGATCATCCTGCTTTTTGAGCCGCTGCTGCAGATTGCGTATCTCCTGCGCGTTCAGCATAGGGCCATTCTACACCTGCGGCTTCACACGCATGTCGTCCACCGCGACCGTGAGCTCGGCGAGCGCAAAGGCGCCCACCGCGAGCAGCACGTCACGTACCGCTATGTCCACGAGGCCGAGCATCAGAAGGTTGATGCTGATGAGGACGAGCCAGGCGATCGAGAGGTATCCCCCGAGTCGCGTCCACTTCGTCATGAGCATGATGGCTACGACAATTTCCACGATACCCATGCCAGCCAGAAACACTCCCGTGCCCACAGGCAAGTGAGCGGAAACGAACGGGCTGATATAGCCCGACCAGTCGGCGATGAAATTGGTGCCGACGAGCTTGTCCAAGCCCGCAAGGGCGAGCACCGCGCCATAGGCGAAGCGCAGCGTATTCCAAACGAGCGTCGTTCGTGCTTGTGCATCCATGATGTATTAGTGTAATAGTTTAATAATGATTAAAGTATAGTCGGTATCATGAAAGGCGTCAAGACTCCAAACGAGGAGTTCAAAGGGAATAGTACATACTATAGTATGTACTAATACGGGAGCCCGCCGAGCGCCGAGTAGCGTTCATTTAGTGCGGAGAGGGCGCCGATGTCCTCCTCTTTCAGCTCGAAATCGAAAATATTCGCATTCTCCTCAAGGTGTTCTCGCCTGTTTGCCTTGGGGAGCGGTACCACTCCGAGCTGGAGATTCCAGCGCAGCAGTATCTGCGCTGGCGTTTTCCCGTAGGCGGCGGCTACCCTCCGGAGCGACTCGTCGTCGAGCCGCGTTGCCCGCGTGAGCGGGCTGTATGCCTGAATGATGATTTCGCGCTCCCGCGCGAAGCGGAGCATATCGTCGCTGTGCCCGAACGGGCTCCATTCGATCTGGTTTACCACCGGGACTTCATCGGTTTCCTCAATGAGCATCTCGATGAGCGCTGTAGAGTAGTTGCTCACGCCAATATCCTTTGTCAGCCCTTCTTCTTTCGCGCGCATGAGGCCGCGCCACAGCTCTGCGCCACTCCCCTCTCTCGGAGGACGATGGATCAAAATGAGGTCGGCGAAAGAAAGTCCGAGCTCGTTTAAGTTCTTTTTTACGGACTCGTAGGCGTCCTCGTCTTCCTCGACTTTAGTAACGAGGTAGAGCGCATCGCGCTCCATTCCTTTTCGACGAATGCCCTCTCCTATGCCTTGCTGCGTTCCGTAGTCTCCGGAGGTATCGATCAAGCGATAGCCAAGGTCGAGCGCCGTTTCTATCGTGCCCGGCGTGTCATTCGTCAGCTGCCATGTACCAAGCCCGAGCACGGGCATCGTCCGGCCTGTCGCGAGCACGACGCTAGAGTGATCGTTCATGTAGATAACTATTGCGCGCGCTCATGTGCGTACGGTGAGGCAAGGGTTCACCTGCACTCCACCTGTACATGGTAGGAGAGCAGGTAGTCGCATCACACGAGGAGGTGAATATGAGTGAAAAATCGGACGCGAATGTTTCGGACCGGATAGCCGTCGCCTACCGGCTCAATGTTCCCGTTACATTGCACTGGGCAGGCGATGCGCCATTCACGTTTCTTTCGTATCTCCGGGTAGCGCCGTTCGAGTCTGAAGAGCGCGCGCACGCCTGGGAGCGAGACCTGATCCTTCATGCAATCATCGATTGGATGCCACTTGATCCTGCGCGCTCCCAAGGGCGGAAGGCGCGCGGCCGCGCGGTGAGCATGCTCACGGGCCGTCCGCAGGTGGAGGTATCCGCCATCGGAAAGCGCGCGAGCATACTGGAGACGCAGCCAGATGTGCTTCTCGAACTGGGGGAGGGATTACTGACGCTCGACTCCGATGAGGACTCACCCATTGCATCGACCACGTCCCCTGGAGAGATCGCCGCGAACCTATTTAGAGAGATTCGAGCACAGCTGCTGAACGCGGAGGAGTACATCCGCTTAGCGCGCGTGTCATGACGGCACTGGTAGCCGCCCACCTTGGGGCGGCTACTTCTTATTGGGGCCGAGCGCGGCAACCTGCTCTCGTATCGCCTTCTCTATCCTCCCCTCGAACATCCTCCAGAGGAGCGGGAGCGTTGCATCTATTTCGAACTCCTTTTCTTCTACGGTGAGTGTCCCGTGTATGCGCTTACCCTGTATCGTTGCGTCGAAGCGCAGTACGTTTTCACTCTGCCACTCAAGTTGCGTGTCTTTCGCATGAGCGGCGATTTGCGGCTGCGCCTCTTGTATCGCGCTCTTCACCTTCAGTACGGCTTCCTGTTTGGAGAGTCCATGGGGGATGTGTACATGCATGGGGCGAGTATACCCCGTTAGGTAGGTATCGAGAAATTTTAGTCTGACGGAGTACTCGTCGGCATTGTATTCTCACAGATAACCACCCAATCAGCCGCTTTCTGCATCTCTCTGCAGCGAGGATTATCTTTGGATGAACCGGTACAGATAAACCGATCGCCGCCTCTCGGATAGTACGTGGTTACCTCGTTGAGGAGGCGAGCGGTTACCTTGACGACGCGTGCGGAAAAAGATGCCTCGACCGACAGGACATGCTCTCCCGTGCAGAACGCGAGCGCGCGATCTTCAATGCGCTCTTCTCTCCCTGATCCGTAAAAGTAGATAGCCACTGCGGCCGCGATTACGACGATTAATGAGAATATCGCGGCCATGAGTAGTCTGCGCATGTGCCTCTTTAGACGATGCGCGCTCACCTTTCTGACCTACCGTATGTTTCTACGCGCCGAGACTGCGCACATACTCGGCCACCACGAGCGGCACCTGCTCCTTGACCCAGTCGGCCATCGCATACTCCTCCGAGAGGATATCGTCGCACATGTCGGCTCCCTCCGGGTCTCCAAGCGCCTGCGCCGCGCTGCGAATCACCGTGTAGGACGCGATCTCGAAATGCTCTGCGGCGTACGCGCTGTGTATCTCCTTGACCATCTGGTCGCCCATGATGCTCATGCCGAGCCCATTCAGCGCCGAGGTCATCTTTGCGGAAAGGTCCTTCGCGGTGGATACATCACCCCCGATCCTCTTGATGCATGCCTCCACCTTCTCCGCATGCATGCGCGTCTCTTCGAGATGCTTGGAGATGCGCGACTGAAGATCCGGCTTCCCTTCGGTATCCTTGACCTGTTTCTCCAGCATGACCACGAGTGCCAGCTCCATAGCATGCGCGTCGCGAAGCCATGCGAGGTATGCGTCTTTTTGTTCTGAGTTCATACGTTTACTAGCTATGCTCGTAATGAAAGGAACGTATGAACGATACGCGCGTATCGGTGAGCGCGGCATGAATCCGGATTAGAAACCGCGCTCTAGGCAACTGGAGGGAAGCTATTCGTGCTCCGCTTCGTTCAGAATCGTGCTTTGAATATTTTTGCCTATTGTGGTCGTAGCCGCGCTGAACCGGACGTAGGAATCCTGCGCGTCTATCAGCGCCTCGTCGGCAAACAGGTCCGCATTGAACGCACGCGATGAAAGGAGCCGCAGAACCTCCCTCTTTGCAAAGCCGGAGAGGTTAAGCGAAGCGCCGTTCTTTAAGTAGGCAGATAGCTCCCCGAGCTCCGCCTCACCCCGCATCGAAGCACCGTCTAATGCCACGGTTAACGCCTCCGCCTGGATGCTGCCCGAGATGCTCGCGCCATCTTTGGCTTCAAGCGCAAGCGCATCATCTGAAAAATCCTCGATGTACATAGTCCCGCTTTCGATCGAAATCGATTCGAGATTCGGTGCGGTTATCGTAACGCGCGGAGCCGATACTCCGCAGGAGAAGAAGCAATTTTCGTTCCTTACCGGATGCCATGTAATGACGAGCGAATCTTCCGACGAACTTGCGGAAATAGTATCCAAGTACTGCGCCTCCCCACTCACGTCCACAGCGTATGCGCCCTGCCGGAGGGTCACGCGAACATCGTGGAGCTCAAGACGATTGAACGGCGCTACCGATATCGCACGCTCTGTAACCTGCCGAGCCGGATCCTCACGGACATACTCCGCATAGTCCACCCCGATCTTCGCCCACAGGAGTCCTGCGGTTACGACTGAAAGCGTCCAGAACGCAAGGATGCCGAGCTGCGCTGCACCCCGGAGGGCGCGCTTTCCCCATAAGCGCACGCCGGCGGCAAGAGCAAGCACGAGGGGGAGGGCAAAGGAGAGACATGTCGCCGTGACGACCGCATAGACTGTCGTCTTGTCCATGACTACGCGAAGCGCGAAATCGTTGAAACCAGAGTCCCAATTCATTAGGACGATTCCCGTACAGATCGCGAGTGCGATGAGGCCGAAGACTGCGGCCGCGGCGATGAGAAAGCCGAGGATCCCAGTTGCTGCCGGGAAAATATGGTATCGCGCGAACCGTGCGACTTTCCCGATCACCTCGAACGGAAATTGAAAAATCCTGCGTAACGTTCCCCGCTCGCCGAGCGTCTCCGATTTTTCCTTCACCATTTTGCTTATTGCTTCAAGGGTTACGGCAGAGCCACGCATTTGAAGTTTCTGGCTTGCACTTTTTGCTTCGGGAATGATGAACCAAAGCAAAAGGTAGATTGCGATACCCATCCCACCGAAGAAAACGGAAGCCACGAAGATGAGTCGTATGAGAATCGCGTCGATGCCGAGGTATGCGGAGATGCCGGCCGCTACTCCCGCAAGAATCGCGTTATCGGGATCCCGGTACAGTTTTCGGGTGGCTTCGCCCTCCTCGTTCGATTCGCTCTCCAATTGTGAAATATCTCCAATCTCCGCTATGACCGATTCCACGTCGGCAAGCGTGATAATGCGATGTTTCGATTCCAGTAGCTTTTCCGCGATTCGCGACTCGATGTCGCGCATGATCTCCTCCCCTTCGTCCTCGCTGCGGAAGTGTGTCGCCAGCTCTCCGAGGTACCGGGCAAGCCGCTCGTACGCTGCTTCTACAAGCTGGAATTCGGTGGATGAAATTGTAATGTGTGTGGTCTTTACCATATAGATTATCGATTAAGTAATGCCGAAACGGAGGTATGCAACTCTCGCCAGGTGCGTTCGAGTATGCGAAGGGTCTCCCTGCCATTACCGGTGAGGGTGTAG
>CAZRXN010000005.1:0-3262 GCA_964604085.1 uncultured Candidatus Saccharibacteria bacterium
CGGGTCCTCTCTGCCGCATCAGCCGAGTTGATCTTCATGAAGTCGATTGTAACAATCTATGTTTCTCAGTTTGCTCCTTATCCCCATTCTATGCATAGAGGTAATTCCCGTTCGAGTACTCATCGAACATATCTTTCACGCTTTCCAGCTGCTTTACTTCGAAGGGCAACGCATCGATGCTCAAAATGTGTCGCTGCGGACGCTCGGATCCGAAATAGTCCGCATAGCTTGAATACGCGTAGCCATTAAGAAATTTTTCCGCCCTAGAAAAATTCGAAAGCCCTCTCTCCTTCCACCCGCTTTGGTGCACATCGAGCGGATTGAGATGAACGTACGAAAATAACCAGCGTAAATAGTCGTCATCGGCCACGTGCTTCGCCCTAAATGGTCTTACAAATAATGGTCCCGATCGCTCATATTTCGTATTGAAATACATGGAATGAGCCGTCATTAGCTTCTGCATAAACATCGATATTCCACTTTCCCGTTTCTCATGCAGAATTAAATGAAAATGATTCGGCATCAAAGCGTACGCTAAGACGTCTACTATTCGATCCTCCGGCGCTTCATGCTCAAAAACATTTACCAAGGCCCCGCCTTGGTATTTTGTAAGAACATTTCGAATAGTAACTCTTGTCAGGTTATTGCAGAGTAATAGGCTCACAACAAAACGATCATAATCCTCCGCAGCCTGAAAGATGCTTCTCTTATCTACACCCCGAGTGTACACATGATAAATTTCTCCTTCCGCAAAGGTCATTTGCCTACTCACCTCTGAATTCTACCAAGGCGGGGCCTTGGTAGAGCGAAGAAGTTTTTTAAAGTGTGAATACGCAAGGGGGTTTACCAAGGCGGGGCCTTGGTAAGACCCAAGTGCTTGATGTAGATGGAAGCTCGGGAGCTCCGGGGTGATTCTCGCTCTCTCCGGGATATATTTCTCTGCAGTCTCCGGATGAGTTCTATTTTGCGGAGTTGAGGGCGGAGAGGAAGGCGGGATCAGTTTCGACGAGGCCCGGAGCCTTTTCGCGCAGCGAGGAGACGATCTCTTTCGCGCGTGCGACATTTCCGGAGAGAAATTCGGCCTTCGCGAGATCGTACTGCAGCGGGAAGTTTGTAGGATCCAGCTCTACTGAATCGGCGAGGAAGGTGCGGGCATGCGCCCAATCTTCCGTATTGATGAAGTAGCTTGCGGCTCGGCGGGCTACCGCGAGATCCTTCTCATAGAGCGGCAGCGCCTCGTCCACCCAGTGTTTCGCCTGCTCTCGATCCCCCATCGTCAGGTACAGGGTAGCGAGGACGAAGCGCGGCTCGGCAAGACGCGGTACGCTCGCCGCGTACGTCTGCAGCACTTCGATCGCCTGTTGATACAGTGCCGAGCGCTCCGCACCCGGCTGCATAGCGTCCGCCTTTCCGATCGAAAGGTTCGCGAGCAGGTACCAGGGCTGCATGCGCTTGGGCGAGAGCTCTATCGCGCGCTCGATGACGATGCGCTCCTTTTCCTCATCCTTTGGTATCTCGGGAGGAGCCGCGTCGAGCACGTGTGCGAGGTAGACCGCCGTACGCGCGTCATAAGGATATGTTTCAAAGTTTTGGGAAAGCGTATCCCGCGCAAAGCGGTATGCGAGGACTCTCGATTCACCCGAGAGCTGAACCATTTGCACCTCCGTGTACATAGAGTAGAGCTGGTAGCCATACTCGAGATCGGCGTACGTATGAAGTGCAAGACCCTTCTCCATCGCGGCAGTCGAGCGCCGGACGTCCGCCACCTGGTAGAGATACCCCTCACCGAGGAGCGCATTTGCATAGAGCGGCAGAATCGAAACAGGGATCACGAGGAGAGCGATTAGTCCTCCTGCCCCGAGCGAAAGCGCAGCCGGCTTGGGTGCGATGAGCGGGCTTTGCACGGTGTCGCTTCGAAGGAGACGCAAGATGGCGCAGATCGTCATAAAGAGCCAGAGCGTAACGGCAGTATCGAATACGAACACGTTTTGCGCAGCGTAGACGGATACACACAGGAAAAGGAGCCCTCCCGCCTTACCGAGGGGGCCGCCTGCGCGAAGGATCTGGAAAGCGTCCCACAGCGCGGCCAAAATAATGGCGAGGTAGAGTGCGAGCCCGAAGATGCCGAACTGCACAAAGTAATCGAGGAAGACATCGTGCGACCGGTCGAACCACTGCTCCACAATGGCGCCCGGATCATACACCTTATTGAACAAGACCGAGATGTGCTCCGCTCCTACCCCAAGGATCGGATGTTGAAGCGCCTCGGTACCGACTTCTTTCCATACGAATAGACGGCTGGACACCGTGGCATCGGAAGTCGAAATGGAGGCGAGACGCTGTACCGACTCGATCGGCACATGCACGAGGTAGGAGCGCAGCGGGATGAAGAGTGCGAACGCGATCACGAGCGCCGCGCCGCCTATGCGCGCATACGTCTTCCACTTCCCCCTCCCCTGCCACGCGCCATAGGCGAGCGTGAGGAGCGCCGCGCCGAGGAGCGCGAGCAAGCTGCCGCGCGTCGCAGAGATGCAGACGCCGAGAATCTGGAGAAGTGCGCCGCAGATAAATAATCGTTTCCAGGTGCCCCGCTGATTGAAGGCCGCAATAAGCGTGATAAAAGATGAGAGCGAGAGATAGCTTGCGAGAAAGGCGGCGTTCCCGAGCGTGCCACCGAGTCGGCCCCCAGTCTCCGGAATAAACGGGATGTTGTCTCCCGAGGCGCGCTGCAGCCACTGCAGGAGCGTAAAGACGGCAACGACCGAGGCCACGAGCGCGACCCAGCGCGCGAAGCGCGCGAGAAAGGCTGCGTCCGCATAAAGCAATACGAGGTAAAAAAAGTTAACAATGCAGGTGAGCGTCAACAGGCCGTCACCTCGATCGAATACCGACCAGAAGCTGTGGTAAAAGTCGATGCCGAATAGCGAAGCTATGTAGGCCACGCCGAGGAGCCCTGCGGGGAGCCACGCTTGCCATGCGCGTAGCCGCGATACATAGAACGATCTACCGCTAAGTGCAAGTGCCGCGAAGACGGCGAGGACGAGTATCGCGTCTGCCCGAAACAGGAGCGTTTTTGGCGTGAGGTATGGGTACAGGAGTCCTCCCCAATAGACGAGCGGCAATACGGAAGGCGCAAGGAGCAGGTACGGAAATACCCGCTCAAGCCACCTCATCATAGTTCTGCCTCAAGTCGTGCGATTTCAGCGTCGATGTCCGCATGATTCGGGACAAGTGGCTTCATGGCATTGAGCGCATCAATGGC
>CAZRXN010000005.1:3362-26401 GCA_964604085.1 uncultured Candidatus Saccharibacteria bacterium
GTGTGATCCGGATCGATCTCCACCGCTTTCTCGAGGTTCTCATAGGCGGCCTTACCTTCCCCCAGCTGCATGTGCTGGTTCGCAATGCTCACATAGAGTTCGTAGTCGGTCGTACTCGTGCCATGATTTCCAAGCATGCCCTCGAAGCGCTCGATGTCCGCACGCGCTTTCGTGGCGAGATCCTCATTGCTTTCATAGGGTCCCTCGAAATCCCATGATTCGATATCGTCTCCGCTTGCAATCGGCAGTACATTCGAGGCGGACGAGTGCATGCTCCACCAGAGGAGCGCTATGCCGAGAATAATGATGGCCGCCGCGATCGCGTACAGCGTTTTTTGCGATGTGTTCTGCTGTGTAGGCATGGCGCGAGTATACCACTCTCCGCTTTCGCCCTCCACCGCGCTCTTCATAGTGCGTGCGCGGATAACACAAAACCGCCCCTTTCGGGGCGGTTTTGCTTTGCCGGATCGATCTCTTCCGGCCAGAGCCGACTCAAGGAGTCGAAAAGACTACGGAGTGCACGTCCCCGAGTTCCCATTGCAGGAACGGAAGTCGTTATCCATGTCTTTGACGAGGTAGCCGTTCGTCCAATCAGACGTGGTCGTGGAGTGGCCCGTTGCCGAGCGATCAGACCAGATCATGTTGCCTGTGACGGAAGCAGCTGCCGCGTTGGTAATCGCAGAGGTGTCCTCGGTGAAACTGATGCTAACGCTGTCGCTATCATCACCCCAACCGGTTACCGTGTCCGCGCGAAGCTCGTACGTCTTCGTCGCGCCTGCGCCTACCTCCTGGGCCTCACCGATCGCGCAGGACGTACCCGGACAGACCGAGAGCGTCGAACCAACTGGGTTGGCCGCGTTGTCGTTGATCTGTACGGAGCTGCCGCCCGTTACGTCGTAGAGTTTCCAGTCGGTGATCGTTACACCGTTCGTTGCGACCGTGAACGATACCTTGCGCCAGTCGATGGATCCCGCCGCGTCAGCCGTGATGGTGAAGCGGTAGAGACCAGTGCCGGCGGCAACGGTGCCGCTGTAGCCGGTCGAGAGACGGGTGACCGTCGGGACCGACTTCTTCACGTACTTCGTGCCGTAGCCGGAGCTTGCGGTGGAAGCAACGTCGCTACCAGCGAGCGAAGTGTCCTGGTTGTTCGCAGCGTCGACGGCCTTGAAGCCCTCGTCCGCGTCGAGCACAACCGAGACTGCCGCACCAGACTTCGCGCCGTTTGCAATCGTAGGAATGTCTACGGTGACATCGAGGTCAGCGGAGTCATTGAGCGGAACGTAGAACGAGAGACCCGTGAAGGTCGCCGTCGCGTACGTCTCCGAGCCGCTCGAGAGATCGAGCGCCTGCGATGCGGTCTTCGTCGCACCGGTGGAGTCCTTGTAGGAGAGGGTTACGTTCGCAACCGACGTTGCAGCGTCAGCCGGAACCTTAACCTTTACCTCCTGGACGGTGTAGCTCGAGTTCGCCGCAGCGAAGTTGAACTTACCCACCTGGACACCATTAGTGCCTGCGATCACGTTCGAGTTGACCGGCGTGCCCGCGTCACGAGTGACGGTGAGCGTACCCGATCCGAGCGTGATCGTCTGAAGCGTGGTGTCATCAATGCTTACGGACTGACCCGTAGAAGCACCGGTGCCACCCGTCGTTGTATCGACGGTCGCAGTGATGGTGCCATTATTCGCGCCAGACTGGATGTTCGCATAGACGTCGATCGTCTTCGTCTGCGATACGCCCATCGGGATGTTTACCGAGAAGGTGTTCGTGGACGAGACAGACGACTTAGACGAGCCGATCTGCTGACCGTTCGAATTGTCTACGAGGCGAAGATCCGTGAGCGTCGAGGTCATCGACTGCGCGAAGTCCACGCGAATGGAGTTCACGTTGACTCCCTCGGTCGAGCCGGTGGAGAGCGTGAAGGAGCCGATGCGGGCGTTGTTCGCACCCGGGACCATCGTCTGGTCGCCGTAGCCGGAGAACTTCGTCCCCGAGAACGAGGAGGAAGAAACCGTGATGGCGTTTGCTTGCTTGTCAGTGATGTCGCTCGCGAGGCGATCGCCGGAGCTCATGCCCTCGGTGTTCGCCTTCTCGACCGTAACCTTCATCTGAATGGTGTCGCCATCAGAGAAGTTCGTGCCGCTGGAGCTCTTGGCATCGCCGTAGATCTCAACGATAGCCGTCTGGCCAGCGGTGAGGATCATGCTCGAGCCGAGAGAGAATTCCGTGGACGAAGCCGTGATGTCCTGGGTCGAGCCAACTTGCGCGCCATTCAACATGACACGAACGTTGTCCATCGTACCGTTAGCGGACCCCGTGCCGTCGAGACCGACGGAGATTTCCTCGATTTTGAGGTTGTCTCCCGTCGCGCGGAACTCATAGCGTCCCCAGAGGACGTTCGTCGCGCCGACCGCTACGTTGGAGTTCGGCGAGCTGTTCGCCTTCACCACCGAGAGGCCTACGCCCTCGACCGTGTTCTCCGTTGCGTCATTAGGAGTCGACGGCGAGAGGGGCTGATTCAATTCGCTGTCTACGAGAAGGATGTCCGTCCCGCGGCGAATTTCGAAGTCGAAGCTCTCTCCGGAGCCGCCGACGATATCACCCACGAGGCGAACCTCGTGCGTGCCCGTCTCGAGCTTGACCGGATTGCTTCCGAGATCGAAGACCACCATGTCGTTGGATACGGATGCCGTGTTTCCGACCTGCACGCCTCGCACATAGAGCTTGAGGTTCTGGAAGTCGGAGTCGCTCGTCGAGCCGCGATTCTCGAACTGTAAAGAGCGCAACCAAACAGGGTTGTTGTTTACGTTCAACGATGCTTGGAAGAGCGTTACGTCGTTCGAAGGCGCGAACTCGGCACCGGTCGGAGTCGGAGTTCCGTTCCAGGTCGCCGTCGCGATTTCCGCAGCGGAGATCGGGAGCATAGAGCCCGAGATCGGGAGCGAGACCGACGAGTCGAGTGCAGTCGAAGCATTGACGCTCTTGAGCTGCACGCCGACCTGCTGGCCGTTGGAGCTATCGGCGATGTCCGCTCGGACCGAGATCGTTACGGAGCTGCCCGCCGGGATCGTGAAGAGGCCGTTCGAGTTGTTGAAGTTGAACGAGCCACCCGAGATTCCCGCCGGATCAGTGATCCGCGCATTACCATTGAAGAGGTAAATGTTCTCAAGCGTCGAGTCGTTAGAAACGCCGATGCGATTGAAGCCGAGGTTCGTCACGTTGACGGAGCTCGACGTCGGGTTCGAGAAGGTGAACTTCGCGAGCTCACCGATGCCCTGATTCTGCACGAGAACCGCCGAGCTCGGAGAATCGGACGCGAGCATGACCTTGAGGCCATTGCCCGTTACCGGAGTACCCGTGCCGCCATTACTCGTGCACATCGAGTTGGCCTTCGCACGCGAGATAGGACCCCAGTATCCGGCCGTCGGCGTGATGCCGTTGGAAGCCTGAAACTTGGAGACCGCCGCGCGCGTGAGCGAACCGAAGTAGGTGGTCTCGTTGCCGGGAGAACCCGCGCCCGAGGCCGCTACCTGCGCACCGTGGCTGTTAAGGAATTTCTGAATCTGCATCACCTCACCGCCGGAATCACCCATTTCGTGATCACGCGTGAACGTGAAGCATGCGCCGCTCGTCGAGCCAGTCTGGCCCTGGAGCGCCGCGATTTGCGCGAGCAGCGCCTGCACCTGTGCCTGGAGATCGCTCAAGAGATCCGCTTTCGCCGGAGTGGCGATCGCGAACGTGAGGACCAATCCAAGACCGATGAGCACTGTCGCAACATTCTTTGTTGCTAAACTCATAGTTTGTATGTGACCTTTGTAATCCTGTTTCGATAGATCGGAACAGAACCGCACCCGCGCTCCTTTCGACGAAGAGCGCATGTGCTTTGTGTGTGCCTCTCCGAAGAGAGACAACTGATAATATGCTAGCCCCGCCTCCCCTCTAACCAATAAAAGATAGAAATGGAGAAGCGAAGGGGTTAGCAACGGATTGTGAGACTGCGTGTCTGTCGTGCTACCTGTACTGAAGAGTGCTGCCGTTTCAGAAGATGCGGATATCGCTCCGCGAGCGGGCGCGCAAGACGCGCCTCTTTCATGAGGTCATGTTCATTCCTTTATATGTCGTGTCAATGAACAGCGCATTCAGAGATTTCTGAATGCCGTATCGCTTGCGATGGCTCCGTTTTTCGCGGAGAACATCGCAGCAATTATACATCAGCACAAGTCGGAAACGCGCCTGAACGCTGCTCCGTGTTTGTGGATAACTGATGAAGTGAAAAATCCTCGTAGTAGAGGGAAAATCCACCCATACAGTCCGGCGAGAGGATACCTTGGCCTTCACGGAAAGTCAACGCAAAATATAGGCCTTTGGGGTGCTTCATGAGTGCGCGCCCCGGTCGGCACTCCTCTCTCAAGGGCGTAGCCGAACGAGCGTCCATTATCTTACGATGAAGCCATTCGGACGGCCGATAACGGCTTATAGATGAGCGCCCTTGCCCTCGCCTGTTTCAACGTACACATACCTACTCCATCGCTTAGCGCCGCTCTTATGGACAAGTCCTCCGGCAACGAGGGCGGCCAACTCCCTTTGAATCATTTTCTCACTGTATTCAGGGAAATTAGACGCAATATCGCGGATCCCGAGCTGTGTCCCATTGCGCAGTACGTCCAATATACGAGATGCGCGAGTTGTCATCTCATCTGTCCTTTTGTTTGTAAAGGACATTTCGCTGTCCGATTGAATTTCTTTGTCCTTTACTGTCTGCGCTCCCTGTTTGTGCCAGGACGTACGGACGTCTCTCCTTTGAGCGCTCGGCGTATTCGTAAGCGGCAGCAGGTCCTCGCGCGAAAGCACGATCGAGTCCGCGAGCTGCGAGCGCTGCGAGGTCGTGAGGAAGCTCCCGAGGTCATCGAGTGCCTGACAGAGCGCTTCACTATTGTGCAGCGAGCATGCGCCGGATACCGCAAGCAGTTTTACCAGCGAGATCGTCTCCCTGATGAGTGCGAGCACATCTTCGCGCTCGCGCGAGGCGATCGAGCGCATCTCGTGCCGCAGCAGGAGCACCCTAGGCAAGAGCTCGCTCCCCGCCTCTCGGACACGACGACGCAGTGCGTCCGCCTCATTGATGTGGTTCGTGAGCAGTACGAGCGCGGCTGCGATACGCTCCGCGCGCCGATACGCATGATCGCCGGAAACATTCGTCCCGAACGGATTCGTCTTGACCGTTTGCGAGTCAAATATAGAGCCGATTTGCGCCTTTTTTGAGTTGTCCGTTACACCGTCTGATAGCGCGTGGCTGTTTGTCTTATACGAGCCGTCCTGATGCGACCCAGGCATATACGTTCATTATACATATCGGACACTCTGAAGCCAGCGGAGCTGTGAGGGGTTCTCTCCTGCACCGCTCATTTCTGTTTCTTTTTTGTGGAAAGATCCCAACGTACACACCGGTAGGGAGTGCGAGGCATCGTGCTATCATCAACGCATCCAATCATGGCGCAAAGGAGCGGAAAAAAATCGAAGCGCAGATCGCGCGATGTAGAAGAGCCGCTTGAGCGAGCAGTCTCTTCAGAGGCACTGCGCGGCGTAGGGGCTGTCCTCCTCGGAGCGCTCGCCGTATTCCTCGTGCTCGCGGCATTCAAGATCGGCGGTCGCGCGGGCGCCCTCGTCTTCGAAGAGCTCACGGCGGTACTCGGCCTTGGCTACATGCTCCTCCCACTCTCGCTCTTCCTGCTCTCCGCGCTGATGTTTCGCTCGTTCCAGAGACACTTCGGCGCCATCCAGATCGCCGGCATCGTCGTCTTTCTCTTTGCAGCCCTGGGGATGGTAAACCTCGCCTTTGAAAACCGCGGAGGCATTCTAGGCGCCGCTATTTCCACCCCGCTCGTTTCCCTCTTCGACACGCCAGCGACGGTCGTCTTTCTCATTTCGTTCGCCGTCGCGGCGCTCATCGTCTCTTTCAATGTACACCTCGGCGCGCTCGCCCTCGCGCTTCGCACGAAGGCGGCGACCCTCAAGGAATCGGGAGAGGCGGAGCCAAACGTCGCGATCGCCGGGCTTCCCCACGAAGATAGCGAAGACGACGAGCCGGAGGAGCAAGAACCGGAGCAAGAGGAGGAGCCCGAGCCAGAAGCGCCGCGACCGGCGCGCGAGGCTCGCGAGCGCCCGGAGGCGGAGGCGAGCGAGGGATTCGCGATACTCGCGACATCCCACTTCCCGTACACTCCCCCTCCCCTCACGCTCCTTGGTAAGAACAAGGGGAAGCCGGAGGTCGGCGATGTAAAGGCAAACATGAATTTGATCAAGCGCACGCTGCAAAACTTCGGCATCAACGTGGAGATGGACGAGGTATCCATCGGCCCGACCGTTACGCGCTACGCCATGAAGCCGGCCGAGGGTGTCCGGCTCTCGAAGATCATCGCGCTCCAGAGCAATCTCGAGCTCGCGCTCGCCGCTTCTCCAGTGCGTATCGAAGCGCCCATACCGGGCAAATCGCTCGTCGGTATCGAGGTGCCGAATATCGCACGCACGACACTCGGCCTCGCCCCGCTCCTCTCCGACAGCGGCTTCGCGCAATCGGACAAGCCGCTTATGCTTGCGCTCGGACGAAGCATCACCGGGGCACCCCATTTCGCCGATCTCGCCCGCATGCCGCACATGCTGGTCGCCGGCACGACTGGTGCGGGCAAATCGGTGGCGATACACGACTTCGTCCTCTCGCTCCTCTACCGCTGCGGCCCGGAGCGTCTGCGCTTCATCATGGTGGACCCGAAGCGTGTCGAGCTCACCCTCTACAATTCGATCCCCCACCTCCTCACGCCCGTCATCACGGACGCGAAGAAGGCGATCCTCGCGCTCAAGTGGCTCGCGAAGGAAATGGATCGCCGCTACAACATCCTCGAGGCGGAGCGCGTGCGTGACATCGCCTCCTACCATGAGAACATCGTCGCACCCGCGCTCGCGAAGGAGGGCAGCACCGATAAGCCGATGCCGGAGGCCATGCCCTACATCGTGGTGCTGATCGACGAGCTCGCCGACATCATGCAGGCGTATCCGCGCGAGCTCGAGAGCGGGATCGTGCGACTCGCGCAGATGAGCCGCGCCGTCGGAATCCACCTTATCCTCTCGACCCAGCGCCCGAGCGTGAAGGTGATCACCGGCCTCATCAAGGCAAACATCCCGGCGCGCGTCGCATTCCAAGTTGCATCGCAAATAGACTCGCGAACGATCCTGGATGGCAGCGGCGCCGAGAAGCTCCTCGGCGCCGGCGACATGCTCTTCCTCTCGGGGGAGATGTCCAAGCCGCGCCGCATCCAAGCCCCCTACACCTCGGAGACCGAGGTGAAGCGGGTCGTGGCGCACATCGTAAAGACCTACCAGGGCGGCATTCCTGACGAGATCAACTTCACCGATTCCAAGGAGGCGGGCGGTACGGATGCGATCTTCGCTTCACTCTCGGACGATGAGGGCGATGATGACGATCTCTACCCACAGGCGAAGCAAGCGGTGCTCGAAGCCGGGAAGGCCTCCACCTCATACCTGCAGCGGAAGCTGCGCATCGGCTACGCGCGCGCGGCGCGGCTCATGGACATCCTCGAGGAGCGCGGCGTCATCGGACCGGCGGACGGCGCGAAGCCGCGCGACGTGATCGGCGAAGGGAATGCGGATGAGCTCGCGGCAGAACCAGAAACCGAGGACGAAGATATTGAGGAGCGCGCGTGATTCGTCTCATGCTCCCCTACCGAGACATACGGCTCACGCGAGTGCTCATCGTGCTCTTCTTCCTGCTCGTCGCCGGATACGCGTATTTTGAGGCGCGAGGCGCGCTCTTCGGGCCCTCAATCGAGATTCCGGAGACGACGATCACAACGGGCGAGCAGTTCGTGCACGTGCGCGGTCGCGCGGAGCGGATCGTCGAACTGCGCCTCAATGGCGGCGCCATTCCAGTAACAGAGGAGGGCGATTTCGACGAGCCCTACGTGCTCGCGCCGGGGGTCAACCACCTTACCCTGGAGGCGAGCGATGCTTATGGGCGCAGCGCCAAGCGCACACTCACGATCGTGTACACCGGCGAGGCGGCCTCCCTTCCGGCCGAAGCCGCGTCCACTTCACCCGCCACATCCACGCCCGCGACCTCCACGCCACTTCTCCCCTAGCTCTGCTATACTTCCGAACATGGCCACCAAGACGAAAACCCCGAGCAAGGAGAGCGCCGCACCCGATAAAGATATAGAGCGCGCCATATCGGACATCAAGACGAAGTTCGGCGACGAGGCGATCATGAAGCTCGGCGACACGCCGCATGTCGACGTGAATGCGATTTCCACCGGCTCTATCGGCGTGGACTGGGCCCTCGGAATCGGCGGCCTCCCCCGGGGACGCATCGTGGAAGTCTTTGGCCCAGAGAGCTCCGGTAAGACAACGCTCGCGCTCCACACGGTAGCGGAGGCACAGAAGAAAGGCGGGATTTGTGCATTCATAGACGCGGAACACGCGCTCGACCCGGAGTATGCCAAACGGCTTGGCGTAGACATAGGCCAATTGCTCGTCTCCCAGCCGGACACCGGAGAACAAGCGCTCGAAATCGTAGAGTCGCTCGTGCGCAGCGGAAAAATAGACGTCATCGTCATTGATTCCGTCGCCGCGCTCACGCCTAAGGACGAAATCGAGGGCGACATGGGTGCCCAGCACGTCGGCAAGCAAGCGCGACTCATGTCGCAGGCGCTCCGCAAACTCACGGCAATCGTCTCAAAAACGAAAACGGTAGTGATTTTTATAAACCAGATCCGCATGCAGATCGGCGTCATGTTTGGGAATCCCGAAACGACCCCGGGCGGCAAGGCGCTCAAGTTCTACACGTCGGTGCGCATCGACATCCGGCGCATCGCGCAGATAAAAAAGGGCGACGAGGTCATGGGCGGCAGGCACCGAGTAAAGATCGTCAAAAATAAGGTCGCCGCACCATTCCGCCAAACGGAATTCGACCTGCTCTACAACGAAGGTATTTCCCGGGAGGGCGAGGTGCTCGCCCTCGGGGAGAAGCTCGACGTCATTCAGAAAGGTACCGGCGGATCCTACACCTGGGGCGAGGAGAAGCTCGGGCGCGGCTACGACGCGGCGCGCACCTACCTGCGCGAGCACGCAGCTATCCAAAATCAAATCCTGAAAGATATACGGGCGAAGCTCTCGGGCTCCTGACGATTTCGTAGATAGTACATACGATAGTATATACTATAGTACATACTATCGTATGTACTATTTTTCGCTGCCGGAGTGGACAAACCCCTCCCCCGCCGTATACAATGGCGCCCATTATGCTCGCCTACAATGAAGTAACGCCGAAGCGCCTCATCATCGTGAACGACCAGCCCTACGAAGTGCTCACCTCGTGGGTGTTCCGCAAGCAGCAGCGCAAACCGGTGAACCAGACGAAACTGCGCAATCTCAAGACTGGCGCTTCCATAGACTATACCTTCCACCAACCCGACAAGATCGAAGAAGCGGAGGTGGAGACGCGGCAAATGAAATTTATATACGAGCGCAACGGCGAGTGGTGGTTCCACGAAGCCGAGAGTCCCGCCAAGCGCATCAGCGTCCCCGAGCATGTCGTCGGTGATGCGGGAAAATTCCTTGCGGCAAATACGATAGTGGACACGCTCTGGTTCAACGAGGAGCTGCTTCAGATCCGCCTGCCGATCAAAATGGACCTGAAGGTCAAGGAGGCCCCACCCAACGTCAAAGGCAACACTGCGCAAGGCGGCGTAAAGCCCGTCGTCCTCGAGACTGGAGCGAGTGTCAACGTCCCCATGTTCATCAATGAGGGTGATGTGGTGCGGGTCAATACCGAAACGGGCCAGTACGTAGAGCGCGTGTAACTTACGCGACGGCCGCTTCCCGCTCGTAGGTGGGCGCTCCCTGTCCGTCATAGAGCCGCCGCACCACTACCTTCGCGAGTTCGCTCACCTGCATCCAGAAGAAGGACCACACCCACACGAAGGCAACGAGCCACAGCGGCAGGGCCGTGGTCAGTACGCCCGCGAGCGCCATACCGCTCGCGAGTACCTGCGTCGTCGTGATGGCCGCAATCATGCTCCCGTTCGGAAGGAAGCGCCACCACCGCTCGTCCGTGTGCGCCACGTACATGAGCATGTGCCCCGAGACGACGAGCTTAAGGAAGAAGAGCGTCTGGATCATGCCCCAGGGAAGGTGCCATTCGTACACGGCGAGCATGAGGACGAGCAAGCTATTGAGAATGCCCGCCGCACCGAAGAGCGTGCTCAAAAGGAAGCGCCGCTTGACCTGTATCGCCGCAGGCGAACGCGGCACCTTTACCTTATCGAATGCAATCGTTACGACGGGGAGGTCGTTGAGCAGCGCAAGCAGGATGAGCTGCACCGGCGTGAGCGGATACTCCTTAAAGAGGAACCCGATCACCGCGATCGTGATAATGACGCGGAAACTTTCGGAAATACGGAACACGGAGTAGTGATACAAGCGCATAAAAATCTTGCGCGCTTCCAGAATGGCGTCGCCGATCACGGAGAGCCCGCTCGTCGCGAGCGCTATATCCGCGCTCTCCCGCAGCGCATCGACCGCGCCCTGCACCGCGATCCCGACGTCGGCCGACGAAACGGGCGGTACATCATTTACGCCGTCGCCGGTTACCGCGACCGTGTGACGTTTACGCGCCTCGAGCACAGCGCGATACTTGTCACTCGGCAATACCTCGGCAAAACCGGCCGCGGCCTCGAAAACGCGCGAGAGCGACGATTCGTCGTCGAAGACCTCGCGCCGGTAGACGGATCCTGGAAGTTTCAAGTGCTGCGCCATGTTTGCTGCGATCTCAAACGTATCACCGGTGAGCATTTTGACCGCTATCCCCTCCTCTCCGAGGCGTCCTATCGCCCGCAGCGTGTCCGGACGCAACCCATCGGCGAGCAGGAAGAGTGCGACGGGATGCATCCCCTTCTCTTCCTCTGAATCTGAAATGGCGAGCGCGAGCACGCGCTTTCCGGCAGCGGCGGCCTCTGCGATCGTACGCTCGTACAGGGCGCGCTCCTTTTGCGAGAGCGTCGCGTGCGAGGCGATCACCTGCGGCGCACCAAGCGAGACCGCGCGGCGCGTTTTTCCGTCGAGCACGATCGCCGTCGCCCGCTTTCGCTCCGAGTCTCCCGGGATGACAGAGAGCGCGGGGGCGGCCGTGACGCGGCTGTGTGCGCCCAATGAAAGTAGGGCCGCATCCATGGGGTTGCTCCGATCCGGCGCTGCGGCGAGCGCAAGGCCGAGCGCCCGCGCTTTCGTATACGAGCCGAAGACGACGGTGCCGTCTATGCCGATGCGGTTTTCCGTAAGCGTGCCCGTTTTGTCCGAGAGCAAGAGATCGACGTTTGCGAGATCCTCGAGCGCAGACATGCGGCGCACGATGGCGTGCTTTTTCGCGAGATTCAGGACTCCGACGCTCGTGATGATACTCATCACGGTCGGGAGCGCCACCGGAATCCCTGCGATAAGGAGGCTTATCGCGAGCGCGAGCAGCTCGAAGAGCGGTGCCTGCTCGTACCAGAACAGCACCGAGAGTCCGATAATCGCCGCGATGCTGATTGCGGAGAGGAATCGCGAGATAGTGAGGATGTCGCGCTCGAGCGCGCTTCGGCGCTTATCGCCTTTGGCTTCGCGGAGCGCTTTACCGAAATAGGTGCGGGAGCCGATCGCACTGACTCGCGCGAGCGCTCGTCCGGTTACCACGAACGATCCCGCATACCCGCTCTCACCGCTTCCCCGCTCTCGCGGCAGCGACTCGCCGGTAATGGCGGATTCGTTGAGCGAAAGGTTCGAGGTCTCGAGAAACTCCACGTCCGCAGGCACAACGGATCCCACGACGAGCTCTATACAATCATCCGGAACGAGGGCCGTGCTCGGCACCTGCAGCCATGCGCCGTCGCGGAGCACCCGAACGCGAATCGTGAGGCGCCTGCGGAGCGCCTCCAGCGCGGCGTCGGCCTTGCGCTCATGCCATGCCTGGATGCCTGCATTCGTTACGAAGAGGAAGGCAATGATCCAGCCGTCCTCCGGCTTGCCCGAGAGAAAGGAGAGCGCGGAGGCGGCGATCAGGAGCAATGGTATGGGCCGCAGAAAGCCGAAGAGGAGGCGCAGGTAGAGCGGCTTCGTATTCGCTTCCAGCGTATTCGCACCGAAGCGCGCGCGCCGCTCGCGCGCTTCTTGCGCCGTAAGTCCCGAAGGAGCACCGTCCATCACCTCTATTGTAGCGCATAAGAAAGACGCCCGCCGATTTGGCGGGCGTCTTTCGGAGAACAACTACTTCGCGATGAACGGCAAGAGTGCCATGAAGCGTGCGCGCTTCACCGCCGCCTCAACGGCGCGCTGCTGCTTCGCGGTGAGATTCGTGCGGCGCCGTGCGAGGATGCGCCCGTGCGGATTGATGAACTGCTTGAGCAGGTCCACGTCTTTGTAATCCACGTGCCGTATATCGTTCTGCGTCAAGATGTTGTTTGCACTCATAGGTATTGGTTAGAACGGAATATCATCCGGATTAATATCTTCCTTCGGGTACTCGATGCCTGCGCCCGTCTCGACGGCAGGCGGCTCCGACGCTCCGGAGCGCGCACCACCCGGCCTCGGTCCAAACTGCACACGATCCGCCACGACCTCCGTCCGATACTGCTTCTGGCCCTCCTTTTCCCAGCTGCGTGTCTGCAGGCGTCCCTCTACGAAAGCCGAGCTGCCCTTCTTCAGATACTGCGAGACGGTATCGGCCTGGCGACCGAAAACCACGATATTGTGGAAATCGGCCTGCTCCTGTTTCTTGCCGTCCCGGTCGCGAAAGACGCGGTTTGTCGCGAGTGAGAAACTTGCGACATTCATGCCGCTCGGAAGCGCGCGCAATTCGGGGTCGCGCGTGAGGTTTCCGTAGAGAAGCACTTTGTTCAAATTCATATTTCTTCAATAGTCCTACTCCGCCGTGAGCACGTCAAGCGCCTGCTCAAGCTTCTCCTCCGAGACCGGGCCCTGCCCCTCATCCTCGGAGCGGCGCACCTTCGAGCGGATTGTGTCGCCACGCTTCACCTCGCGGAGCGTCGGCGCTTTCATCTTGGCCCTCGTATCCTCACGCACCGTGCGGAACACGAGGAAGCGAATTACGGACGCCTCTTTTTTCAGGTACTCCGAGAGTGCCTGTGATGCCTCGGGCGAGGCCTCAAATTTGATCCAGCCGAAGTAGCCGCGATCGTAGCGCGTGCGCTTTCCGTTATCGCGCACCTCTATCGGATAGGCGAGCCGCATGAGCGACGGAGCCCCTTCCGCGATGAACGAGCCCTGCTGCCCTTCGATCGCCTGCCGAACGCCGGCGACGATCTTCTCGACATCTTCATCCTTTACCGTCGGCGCGATGTGGTAGCCCACCTCGTACACGCGCGTCGTATCCTCCGACCCACTCTCTTCTGCCGCACTCACTATTTCCTCTGCCATAGTTGGCGCACTGTATCACAAGCATTTAAGCCCAGCAATACGCGCACCCAAGCCGCTTTAGAGCGACAGGATCGCGGTGAAATTGCCACGGAACGCGCCGCTTCCGTCACCCTGCGGCTCCCCGAGCGCCCCATGTTTGATGACGAGCGTGCCGCCCTCTTCGAAAATGCCGACCTCGTCACCGCCACCGGCAAACCAGCACTGCACGCCCGAAACTTCTCCCTCCAAGAGCCCCGTGCCGTCTACGCCGCCCTCTGCGCCGATTTCAGCGCATGAGCCGCTGTATACGCCCGCATCGTAGGTGCGATCTCCTATCGTGAGCGTGACTTTCGTGATCTGTGCGCCCGTAATCTCACTCACCCCTGCGCGAGAAGCCCCACTGGGGCACGATCTTTCCGGAGGAGTGATCCTCTTGCGGAGCGGAGTTTGCCGTACGTTCAGAAGAGGCGCGGTGCCAGTGCACAGCAGCGGCTGCGAGGACGAGTATGATGATTATTGCGCCGATGATTTTTACGTTCATAAGAACATCCTATACGCTCCGACGTGTGAGGCCAAATACCCGCTCCGCATTCGCGAGGAGCTGCGTTTGCACCTTCTCATAGTCTTCACCCCTGATTTCGGCGATTGCACGAACGACCTCTCGCACATAGAGCGGCTCATTGCGTCCTCCCCTGTGGGGCACGGGAGTAACGTAGGGCGCATCGGTTTCCGAGAGCAGCGCTTCGAGTGGCGCATTGCGAACAATCTCGTCATACTCCCGCGCGAACGTGAGAACTCCCGTGAACGAGAGTGTGAATCCGAGATCGAGGAATTGCTTCGCATCGTCCCAAGAGCCCGCGAAGAAGTGCACGTCCCCTGCCCCTTTTGCGTGCGCCTTCAAGATGGACAGCGCATCGGCGTACGCATTGCTGCCCGCTGTGCCGGGGGCGGTGCGAATATGGAGCATGAGCGGTTTCTCCAGCCGATTCGCCAGTTCGATCTGCTCAATAAAAGCAGCTTCCTGCCGCGCGCGCGATTGCTCGTCGAGACGGTAGTAATCGAGGCCGCACTCCCCGATCGCGATGACCCGGGGAGAGCGCGCGAGCTCCGCGTAACGTGCCGCGTCGAATTCTTCGCCTCTCGAGGTGAACTCTTTGCCACCTTCTCCGAGCTCTTTCGCGTCATGATAGGAGGCGCTCGTGTGTATGGGGTGGAGCCCGATGGTAGCCCAGGCGCGCGGATGCGCCTCTGCGAGCGCGACCGCTTCTTGAGACGTCTCGAACTGCGTCCCCACGATGTTCATACCGACACCCGCCTCCGTTGCGCGCGCTATCACCTCGCCCGCATCCTTCTGAAATGCGGAGAAGTTTACGTGCGTATGCGCATCGAAGTACGTGCACCCGTTCATGTCAGAGAATGCGCGGAAATAGATTATCCGGCTTCTTATTCGCCCTGATGGCTTCGATGATCGCGCGGCTCGTTCCCGGAGTGAGGGGCTCCAGCACGAGAGCGATGGCCGCGAGTTCGCGAACCAGTTCGCTGATTATACCTCTCCCCTTCTCGGGGTCCGTTTTTATGACTTTGAACGGCTCGGTTTCGTTAATCTTTTGGTCTAGGGATTGCGCACGCTTTCCGACGTACTCCGCCGCCTCCTGAAAGCGAAACTGCTCGAGCGCACGCGTGAATTCCTCCGGGTAAGCTGCGGGCGCGATCTCGAGTGCGGACGTGAGGTTTTTTTCGGCAAGGGTCATGATGCGGCTCGCGAGATTGCCGATCCCATTCGCCAGGTCGGCGTTGTACGCTTCTTTAAATCGCTCGATCGTAACATCACTGTCCTCGTCCGGCTGGACGTGTCGCGCCAGAAAAAAGCGCACTGCATCGGTGCCGTACTCCGTGACGAGATCCATCGGATCGATGACATTCCCGAGACTCTTGCTCATTTTCTGTCCTCCACTCGTAATGAAGCCGTGGTAAAACACCCGATCCGTCGTCGGCAAGTCGGCGGACAGCAGCATGGCCTGCCACATTACCGACTGGAAACGCACCTGGTCTTTCCCCGCGAGCTGAAGCGTATCCCCGCGTACCCAGAATTTTTCGAATAGATTCTCTTCCGCTGTGCCCTGTGGGGCATCGGAGGGCCCAGAGACGAATGGCCACCCGAGCGTGGAGATATAGTTGGTGAGGGCATCAAACCAAACGTACATGACCTGGCTCTCGTCTCCCGGCACGGGAATCCCCCAGGGCATCTTTTCCTTAACGCGCGAAATGGAAAAATCTTCGAGTCCCGCTTTCACGAAGTGCAGTGCCTCTTCCCGCCGCCACTCCGGTACGATCACCCGCTCCTTCGAAAGGTACTCAATGAGCGCGTCTTGATACTTGCTCAATCGAAAGAAATAATTTTCCTCTTCCACCACGACGGGCACCATGCTCGGATGGTTGGGACACTTCCCCTCCACAAGATCGCTCTCCTTTATGAACGCTTCGTCGCCCACGCAGTAGAGACCGCGGTAGGTTTTCTTGTAGATGTCTCCCGCACGTTCGCAGCGTCGCCACAGCTCCTCTGCCGCGGCGATGTGCTTGGGGTCGGTCGTGCGAATGAAGGCGTCGTAAGAGAGATCGAGCGCCTCTTTGAGCTTGCCGAAGCGTGCCGCGTACTCGTCTACATACGCCTGCACGTCTCTGCCCTCTTCTGCTGCCTTCTGGAAAATTTTCTGGCCGTGTTCGTCGGTGCCGGTATTGAAGAACACTTCGCCGCCCGCAAGCCGATGTGCGCGGGCAATGATGTCCGCCTGCACCATTTCGAGCGCGAAGCCGATGTGCGGATCGGCATTCACGTACGGGAGCGTCGTCGTTACGTAGAGGGGCCTCGCCATTGTTACTCTGCTGCCATAGGGCGCCGCTCGCTCAGATCCTTTAGGAACTCCTGCAGGGTAGCGGCAAACGGCACCGAAAGGAGAACGCCGAGGAACCCTGCGAGGTTGGCTCCGATGATGAGCGCGAGGATGACGAGGAGCGGCGGCACACCCACCACCTTCGTGACGACGAGCGGGTAAATCAGGTGATTCTCGAACTGCTGGAGAATGATATAGAGCGCGACGATGAGGAAGCCGATCGTCGCCCCGCCATCCACGAACCCGACAACGACCGCGGGGACGGCGGCGAGGGTCGGCCCGAACACGGGTATGAGCTCGAAGACGGCCGCGATGACCGCGAGCAGGAGCGCGTGCTTGATGCCGATAATGGTGAGCCCCAGGTACACGAGCACGCCGATGATGATCCCGAGGAGCAGCTGCCCCTGCATCCATAGGCCGATCTTATGCTGGCTCCTGCGCCACAGATCGAGCGTGTACGCCTGGTAGCGCGTCGGCACGATGATGCGCAGAAAATCGTCTATACCCGTCTCGATGACCGCAAAGTAGAAGGAGAAGACGACGATGAGCGCGAAGGAGAGCACGCCACCGAAGACGTTCGTGGCAGCGCTGAACGCATTGCCGAAGAATCCGGCGACATTGGCGCGGAATCCGTCCACCATGTCTGCGGGCGACATCACGGGGGTAGGCGGCAGCCCGAAAATTTTCGCATAATCGTCTACGATGCCCATCCGCGTAACGACGTCGAGGTAGGACGGCAGTGACGATATGAAGGTTGCGACGTCTTCCAGTACGGATGGGACGAAAAAGAAAAACATCGCCACGAAAAAGCCGAATAGCACGAGGTATATGAAGAGCACCGCGAGCAGGCGCGGCACCTTGCGCCGCGAGAGCGCCCGTACGGCCGGCTCAATGGCGGAGGCGATCACGACGGCGGTGAGCACGACTAGAATGAGGTCGCGCAGGTAGTACAGGAGCCATGCGCCGATGAGGAGGAGCAGCACCTTGAGGATAGTGCCGGTCGTTATCGATATCGTGGTGTTCGGATTCATAGGTGCATCGTAGCACGCGCACTCTAGGCGAAGAGTGAAGGGAGCGACGATACTGCGACGCGCTCCTGGCCGCCGCTGTCCCGGTCGCGAATGGTTACGGAGTCGTCCTCAAGTGTCTGGAAGTCCACCGTGATGCAACAGGGCGTCCCGATTTCATCCTGACGGCGGTAGCGCTTGCCGATGTTGCCATTGTCGTCCCATGCGACTTCCGGTACGCGCGCCTTGAGCGCCAGGTACACATCTCGCGCTTTCGCGACGAGCTCCGGCTTGTTCTTAAGAAGCGGAAACACCGCGGCTTTGTACGGTGCGAGGTGCGCCGGCAGCTTAAGAAACACGCGCGGCTCACCGCCGAGCTCGTCTTCCGTGTAGGCCTTCACGAGCGCAGCGAAGAGGTGTCGGCCGAGTCCGAACGTCGGCTCGATCACGTGCGGAATGAATCGCTCCCCTTCCGACGTAAGGTAGGAGAGATCCACACCGGAGTGTTCGATATGATTCTTGAGATCGAAATCCGTGCGGTAGGCAATCCCGCCTATCTCATCGAACTTGTGGGGAAATTTGAAATGGAAGTCTATCGTGCGCTTCGAGTAGTGGGCGCGCTCCCCGTCCGGTACCTCGACCTCCTTAATGTCCTCTTTCGAAAAGCCAAGGGACTCGAACCACGCGTGTGCTTCTCCCACGAAGTACGCGAAGCGCTCCTCCCACATCTCTTCGCGAATGAAGTACTCGAACTCCATGATCTCCAGCTCGCGCACGCGGAAGAGAAATTCCCGCGGTGCGATCTCATTGCGAAACGCTTTACCGATCTGCGCGATGCCGAAGGGGAGCTTTGGGTGGAACGAATCAACAATGTTCTTGAAATTGACGAACATGCCCTGCGCGGTTTCGGGCCGCAGGTATACCGCCGTGTCGCTCCCATCCACCGAACCGACGCTCGTTTTGAACATCATGTTGAACTGCTGCGGCGCGGAGAGCTCATTACCTTCCGGACTCTTGATACCCTTCGAGACGATCGCCTCCCCCATCTCTCCGAGGGTCATGCCCGCCACGTCCACGCCCGCCTCTTCGAGCAGGTGGTCCGCACGGTAGCGTTTTCGCGTCTTCACATCGGTTACGAGCGGGTCATGGAAGCCACCGACGTGCCCAGACGCTTCCCACACGCGCGAGCTCATGAGGATGGCCGAGTCGATGCCGTACATATCGTCCCGATCGAGGACGAAGCGCTTCCACCAGGCCTGTTCGATATTGCGCTTCAGCGCGACGCCGAGCGGCCCGAAATCCCAGGTGCCGGAGAGCCCGCCGTATATATCTGAACCCTGGTAGACGAAACCGCGCCGCTTCGCGAGGGATACGACGTTTTCCATCAGGTCTGCCATAGACGCAACTATACCCCGTTCGATACGTATGCGGTACAGGGGGCAGCCCGTTGCCTATTGGGCGGTGCCGTCTCGTACGACGGTCGCGTTCGCAGCCGAAAATCCCGGGTCTCCCGCTATATTCGTTGTTATGTCCCTGGCCGTGCGCTCTACCACCGCTCCGGTCGCCGCATCTTTTCCAGTGAGCCGTATGTCGGTGGCGAGCTGCGGCTGCTGGCCGATCTGCGAGGTCGAGGGCGTGAAGCCGATCGCGATCGCTGCCTGACTCGGCAGCGAGCCATCTACGCCGATACCCGGTTCGATCGTGCCGACGTTCCAGGAAATCGTACCGTCATTCGGATTGAATGTGACCGATTCAGACGAAGGACTGTAAATGCCCACCCACCGCACGTACGAAGGAAGGGTCGCACGCACGGTCGCGTTGGTAATTTTGCTCGTCGTGTTCGTGATCGAAAAAACGATCGCATAGGTCGTTTCCTTCTCCGCGGTCGGCGGCATCGGCCCCGTAGAGCCGAAGGGGTTCGCGTAGTAGAGACCCCGTGCCACGAGCTGCAGATCGCTCGCCACCGAGAGGGAGCGCGTTGCTGTCGATTGCAGCGATTCCGGCACGCCGCTCTCCGAGACGCGATTGCCCGCGGCGTGCACCGTAATGTCGAGCTTGGGATTGCGGAGCGCTTTCAGAACATCGCTGCCGGGCATCTGAAACGAGAAGGCGACGCTACCGGAGGCGCCCGGCGCGAGCCGCTCAAGTTCGCCGTTCGTCGTCGTCTTATCCCATAGCACCGCGCGGTCGGTAGAGCGATAAAAGCCATCAGTCGAGCGGAATGTCGCGCCATCTATATCGAGGCCGGAGAGGCGTGCGACGATGACCGCATCATCGATCTCGGTGGGGAGATTGTTGTGCCACTCGACCGCGATATTCACGGTCTCATTCGGCACGACGACCGTACTCGCGCTGCCCGTATCCTTATTGACCGATACGGCAAGATCGAGGAACGGGCGCGAGATCGTTATTGGATGGGTGTAGTCGGCGAGGACCGCAGACATGGTCTCTTGGCTCTCATCCGTGCGCGTACCTGCGGTGAAGCGAAATACGCGCTGATCTCCTGATTCGCCGGAGAGCATGCCACGCAAGCGCACCGTCTTTTTTTCTCCGGGCGCGAAATCTCCAAGCTCCCATAGGGAGAGGGCGGACTCGGCACGCTTGGGATTGGCGGATGCGAGCGTGTAGCCGAAAGGAAACTGCCCTGTCATGATCACATCTTTAATTTCGGTTGCCGCAGCAGAGGAAACCGTTACATCAAGCTCGAAGGGTTGCCCCGCAATCGTTTCCCGATTCCCCTCTATCGCGATGGAGAGCGGCGAGGACGCGAAGACGAACTCATACGTGCTTTTCGCGACGAAAATCGCGGACGAGCCGCTCATGCGGTACTCCAGCTCTATCTGTATAGTCGCGTGGTCGCCCTCACGTCCGGCGAATACCGCCGAAACCGTTCCCTGGCGGCGCCCACCCGCCTCTATTTTGCCAAGAGGAATGCGGAATACGGGCAGGTCCGTCGAAAGATCGGTCGGCGATCGCGTGCCGGGCGGGTACGTCACAATGAGATCGGCGAGCTCGAGCGCGGCTCGATTCTTATTGACCACGGCGATCTGCAGTTCGGCCGGCTCGCCGCTCGTTACCTGCAGCGGCCCCGCGACGGAAATATCGATATTGCCCGGAGAAACCGGGTTCGCGCCGGATCCGAACAGGAAGTAGTACCCGAAGAAACCCGCTGCACCGATGAAAAATGCGATCGAGACTCCCAGGATCCACTTGAGGGCTCCGCGCATCCAGCCGATCGTACGCGGCGCGACAAACGACGATGCGACGTGCGCCTCGGGACGCTGCCAATCCTCTGCGATTTCCTGCTGCCCCAGATCGAGCGTGCGTCGCGGCTTCTCTTTGATCGCACCGGAGAGAGAACGCGAGTACATCGCGCGCTTCAGGCGCTCTATTTTGTCGGCGTCTTCGGGGGTACGCTCCTCCATGACCCGATTTTATCACGAGGCCACTCCTCCCCCGCCCTAGAGCTGCGTTTCGGCGATCGCCTTATTGACCGCGACGAGCAGCGTATCCTTGAGACGCGCTGCGCCCTGCACATCGGATTCTTCATACGCCGCACCCACGAATAGCGCAGCGGATACACCTTCCGCAGATAGGTAGCCGAGCGCGTGCAGAATGCGCGCCGCGGCAAGGAGCTCGATCGCACCGAGTGCCTCTTGCGAGCGCATCTCTTTCAGAGAGCCATGTGCCGCCGCGAGGGTTTCGAATGCGTACGCATTCTGCTCCTCCCCGGCGTTCAAACGAACGACAAGCTTTCCGAGTCGAGCGAGTACGCGCGCGTTCTCCGGCCGCTCCCCCGGAAGGCAGTCGATCGATCGCGCGCCGGCGATGCGCCATCCGCGATTCCCCCGTATGAGGGAGACTTCCGCGCGCGAAAGGATCTGGAGCGCGAAGCGCATGCGCGAACGCTCCTCCCGCACGGCTCGCGCACGCGCGTGAACGAGGCCAAACTCACGCGTGTAGAGCGCGTAGAGCCGGTCTGACTCCCCTACTTCGCGCTCATCGAGCACGAGTGCTTCGGTCTGGTACTTCGCGTACATGGATTAGCGCTTCTTCACCTCTATAGAGAGCTCGAAATCACCCACCCGCTCGCGGGCGCCCTCACCGGAGGCAAATGTGATGGCAGACATGGTAGTGGCGCGCTTCAGGCGCTCCTCGTAGCGGGTTATAACGGAGCGTGCCTCGTCAGAAGTATCGAGTACGAGCGCGGCTTCGTCGCGCGGCTGCAGTCCCGCTTTTCGCCGCGCTGCCTGCACGAGGCGGATGAGCTCGCGAATTGAGCCCTCCTCACGTAGCGCATCGGTCAGCGCCGTATCAAGCAAAATCTCGTCCGCGCCGCGCTCCCACACTACCTCCTGCACGTTCACTTCTTCGGCGACAATGGACCGTATCTCTTCAAAGAGGGGCGGTGGCGCAGATGAGCGGATGGCGAGCTTCGGTAGTATCTGTCGTACTTTCACGCCCGCATCTGCGCGCTGCCGCAGTGCAGCGCTCACCCAACCGCGCGCCTCTGCCATTGCTTTCAGCACGCGCTCGTCATCGCTTTCCCTTCGGAATAGCCGCTCGAGCAGTCCTCGCGTGCGCATCTCCGGCCACACGCTAAGGTGCACACTCTCACGCGAGCCGATCGCGCCTTGATACACGCTCTCCGCGATGAAGGGCATGATTGGCGCAGCAAGCTGCGCCATGACGAGCAGGGCGTAGCGCTGGTTCGCGAGCGCAAGCTGCGCGTCGCGAGTTTCCGTCTCCCGCACGCGATCACGAGATCTGCGCAGGTACCAGGTTGAGTACTCATCTATGAGCGCTTTCAAGACGCGGCAGGTGCGCGGCATATCATAGGCGTCGAGTGCATCGGTCGTCTCACGCACCGCTTGCGCGAGCCGCGCGCGCATCCACCGGTCAAGCACGTGTGAACTTTCGTCGGCACGCACGTCCCCTGCAAGATCCTCTTTGTATAGTTCGAAGAATTTATAGGAGTTCCAAAATAGTCCGACCACCCTACCCCCCGCCTCTCGCACGTCCTCATCTTTGAAATTGAGGTCCTCCGCCTGCATCACAACGCTTCCGATCATGTAAAACCGCAGCGCGTCGGCGCCGTGCGTATCCATGATCGCAAGGGGGTCAGTGTAGTTTCCTTTGGATTTCGACATTTTTGAGCCGTCCGCCGCAAGTATCGTCCCGGTCGTAACGACATTCTTAAACGCTCGTTTGCCGAAGAGAAGCACGCCCATGACATGCATGTAGTAAAACCACGTGCGCGTCTGTGCGATATATTCCGCGATGAAATCGGCCGGGAAGCGGCGCTCAAAGTCGCCCTTATCCTCGAAAGGATAGTGCAGCTCCGCGAACGGCATGGATCCGGATTCGACCCAGCAGTCTACGACTTCGGGAATGCGCTCGTACTCCCGTCCCTCATCATCGACTAGCACGATTGAATCCGCGTAGGGCCGATGGAGATCGAGCTCATAGTCCTTATTGACGGGAAGCGGGGCGAAGAGAGCTTCGCGTACCTCGCCCGGCTGCGGGTACTCGCTCTCGCGCGCAGCAATTGCCTCCTCTTTCGTGTAGCCATGCATCGCCGCCTGTAGGAGCCAGAGGGGCGTGCCATGTGACACGATGAGAATGTTTTTCCCGCGCTCCTTCCTATCCAGCTCGTAGAGAAAATCGCCGACGCGGCGGCGTA
>CAZRXN010000006.1:0-19026 GCA_964604085.1 uncultured Candidatus Saccharibacteria bacterium
AAACCCGCCGTACGGCGGGTTTTCAGTGCGGGTGCTCACGTGATTTCAATGTGGCAGCTGATACACTGTCTCCTATAGACTAATTATTGAAACTGTACACATATGAAAAAATTCGCAGTGATATATAGGGTTCCGGTAGAGACTATGCAGGGGTGGCGAAAGGACACTTCACCCGAGGAAATGCAGAAGCAGACTAAAGAGCTCGGTGAAAAAATGACGGCATGGACTGAAAAGCATAAAGGCGCCTTCGTCGGCGAGGGATTGCCGCTCGGCAAAAATACGCGCATGACGAAGGACGGCGCACAACCGGAAACGAATGACCTCAATTACCTAAGCGTCGTAGAAGCAGAGAGCGTAGAGGCAGTCGTCGAGATGTTCCGCGATAATCCGCACCTTGAGATACCCGCCGCGTTCCTCGACATCATGGAGGTGCCTCACATGGAGATGTAGATCGCTCCCCTCGCTGTTTCCATGAGACCGCAGAAGGTTGTAGCGTTTTGGTTTGAGGAGCTCTCGCCCAGTCAGTGGTTCAAGAAGGATCCCGAGCTCGATGCAGAGATCCGCAATAGGTTCGGGGAGACGTACGAGCGCGTCGTGCGAGGAGAAACCGCATCGTGGCGGGAGATTCCGAAAGGACGCCTCGCCGAGGTGCTCGTGCTTGATCAATTTTCGCGCAACATGTTTCGAGAGGAGGCGAAGGCATTCGCCGCCGATCCGCTCGCGCTGCGCCTGGCTAAAGAGGCGATCCGCTCGGGCGACGATAAGACGCTCCCCAAACGAATGCGCCACTTCCTCTACATGCCTTTCATGCACAGCGAGTCCCGCGCCGATCATAGGCAGGCACTCTGGCTCTTTTTCTCGCTCCTTCCCGAGGGGTGGCGTGCGCTCCTCTTTGAGTGGAAGCACTGGCGCATCATCGCGCGCTTCGGACGCTACCCGCATCGCAATGCGGTGCTCGGCCGCGAAAGCACCCCCGAGGAAAAGGTCTTCTTGGAAGGGCACTCGGGGTTCTAAGTGAACGCTCGGGTGCCAAAGAGGCTCGAGGTTGCGTCATTCCGCCGGATAGTGCATACTCGGGCGTGTTCCGGTTCTGTAGCAGCACTATATCTATACTTTTTGATTCAGCATGACTGCGGCAAAAACAGCAGCAAAAGGGAAATCTACGCGCAAGAAGGCGGGCGCGGGCGAGTCGCATCGCCTCCGCATTCGCGTGCGTGCGTACGAGCACGGTGTCCTTGACCGCTCCGTCAAGCAGATCATAGATACCGCGGCCCGCTACAGCGCCAACGTGGTCGGCCCGGTGCCGCTCCCTATCGACATAAAGAAGTACACGGTGAACCGCGCCAGCTTCATCGACAAGGACTCGCGAGAGCAATTCGAGATCCGCATTCACAAGCGCATGATTGATATTTTGAACCCCGATCCGAAGGTGATCGAAGCGCTGACGAACATCGACCTTCCCTCTGGAGTTTCGATCGACGTAAAGATGCTCTAATCGGTAATCCCCACCCGATGCACCTCAATGGTGCGGCGGGCGCTATACTGTGGATCATGCGACGATTCACAGCTGCAGCCGTTTGCGCCGTGGCGGTGCTCTCTTTCTTCGGAGTGACCGCGGAAGCGGCCAGCGTTGTCTGGACGAAGACCGAGGTAGGGGGCTTGTGCAACGGAGGCGAGAGCGAATCCAGATCGTGGACCGGTAAAACCTCAACGGTATCGAACTGCTATGCATTCGATAATAGCGCCCTCATCAACCCCACGATGAGCATCTCGTACAACGTGCGCGTCGTGAAAGGAGAGACCGGCGAGGTGGTGCCTCCTGGCTCCACCGTTCCGAAAGATACGGTGCTCAAGTATGAATTCATCCCGCACGTCTCTAATGACATTTATTGGTTCGCGACCGGGCGCTATTACGACTCGCCCTACGGAGACTGGGTATCGGGCGCCGGACGGCCCAGCGGCAATCTCTGCATAGAAAAAAATCGCGTAACCGGATACGGCGATGACCAGGGAAGTCCGATGCATGCATCGCTCTCGGTAGATCCTCCCTCGAAGAGCGTGGCGATTTCAAACGCATCCTGTGCAGACGCGGGCGGTTCCTCAAAGCAGTGCACGCTCTCTACTCCGGGAACTGTGAATGCGACCTTCACCTTCCAGAATACGACCGGTCATTTCTACATTGTCGGCGGCGAAGCCTATCGTGGAGGGTATTGCAGTAAGGATATAGATCCGGCCCAAATCGACCGAAATCCTCCGAGTCACGGGAATGCGGATTCGTGGGATCCGGAGGGTATCTATACTCTGCAGGTACCGGTGCAGACGATCGCGTATCCTATTCACGTATCGGAAGAGACGCAGCAAACCGGCGGCGCGCCCACGTCTCCCAGCGTCGCAGCCGCAGGATCCACGCAGTGCACGACCGGCGTCCCGTACTCTCTGACCCTCGCCGCAACCGATCCTGATGGCGACACCATCCGCTATGGAATCGATTGGGACGGCAACGGCACGATCGACCAATTCGCTCCGAACTCCGGCTATGTCGCCTCCGGCGTGACCCAGAGCGCGAGCCGAACGTACTCGACCGAAGGATCGAAGACGGTGCGCGTCCTCGCGCAGGACATTCGCGGCCTTAATTCGAGCTGGGTAGAGCACACCTTCACGTGCGCGAACGCCCCGGAGCAGGAAGAAGAGGAGCAGGTGCAAGAGGAAGAAGAGGTCGTGCCGGACGAGAACCCGCAGGCGACTCTCTCGATTCGCGCTATCCCGCCGCTGGTGCGCAGCGGTGAGACGACGCACATCCACTGGAGCGCTACCAATGTCGTCTCATGCGCGATGAGCGCGACCAATGGCGACGGTGGCGGAAGCTGGAATGTCGTCGCCTCCCCCGAGGGAGGAAAGGAGACCAGTGCGATTACCGAGCAGACTAAGTACCAACTCTCATGCCTCGATCTCGACGGCAATTCGCTGACGGGAACGGCTACCGTGGAGATAGTCCCGGTCCATCACGAGGAATAGCAAAACTAGTATGATCCGCACACATATCCGCACGCTCGCAATAGCATCGCTCGTCTCCGTCAGTCTCATTGCTGCCGCCTTCGTGCTGCCGCATGCTGCTCGCGCGCAGGAGGCACCCGATGTCGTGAGCTGCTTTGATTACTATTCATTCGGCTCCATACAGGCGAATATACAATCGTCCGTGACAGGCACCGTTTCCGGAGCGCCGATCACTTTTACCGGTGAGGTCGTCAACAACAACGACTACCCCGTCGTCGATGGCGCGCTCTACGTGAAAGTGTTTCGGCTGCAGGATGATCCTGCGGAGAAGAGCGTAGACGGACCGAACGTCGTCGACCAATTCTTCGTTCGCGACGGAATTGCGCTGCCAGCACACGGCTCGCTGCCGGTCGCCTTCTCATGGGATGTGCCGAGCTACGCGCAGAGCGGCGAGTACGAGGTCGCGACCTACTTCACCTCGGCAAAGAAATTCAACCTTCTCGGCCTCTCTTTCACCGATGACGTCGTGGGTAACACCGTAAACTTCACCGTTTCGGGGGAGCGCGAAGATTCCGTGTACTTTGACAAGAGCGGCGTAACCATAAACGGCGAGCCGTACCACTTCGCCGCATTCCCCCCGCGCATGGATGCGGGTTCATCGGTGCACATTGAAGCGACTATCACAAACGAAACCGATCAGGCAGTGCAGATTCCAGTAACCTGGCGCCTGTATCAGTGGGACGCGCAGCGCCTCGAGAACAAAGTGGATGAGAAGACGATCACCGTCTCGGTGCCCGCACATGGGACCGCGCCCGCCATATTCGAGACCACCGATAGCGCCTACCCCGTCTATCTCGCGGTCGGGACGATGCAGTGGCGCAACACGGAATCCGACGTAAATATCCGTTTCGTGCGGATGGGAGTCGACCGGCTGCGGATCAACTTCCCCGCGCTCACCGCCTTCCCCCTCAAGGATGGGGAGGCGACGACGATGTTCTCCTGTCTCTACAATAGTGGCGAGAGCGATCTCGTTTCCGACGGCAGACTTGACGTGGAACTCACGGATGACTCGGGGAATGTCATCTACGGGTACACGTACACAGGGGATGTCTCGGGAGACATGATGGGCGTCGCGCGTACTTTCACGCCGGATCGCTCGTACAATCGCGTGCACCTCTCGGCACGGCTCTACCAAGGCAATACGCTGGTAGATGACGCTACGCTCACGTATGACTGCCGCGATATAGACGCTGGCGCGTGTCTCCCGGATGGGGACGCCGCTTTCCGCGCTTCCTTCGGCGGCGGCGCGCTCGGACTCGTGCTCACCGCGATCGCAGCGCTCCTTGTGCTCGCAGGAGCCGCGTGGATCGGCATGCGCGTGCTCGGATCACACAAGCCGGACGCAGCTCCGGAGGCTCCTGAAATGCCCTCATCTACCGGCGCAGGTCTCTAACCGTCCTCTCCGTGGGGATAAGGCGCCGCTGCTAGGCCCCGATTGCTATACTCACTGTATGAAAGCGCATGCTCGAGTGTTTCTCGCAGGAGCGACTCTCGCGCTCGTCTTACCCATACTCTCGTACGCGCAGACTACCGTAGAGGCGCAGCTGGAAGAGACGATGCGCGCGGCGATCCTCTCCGACCCTCGGGCGGCGCAGATGTCGGACGAGGAGATAAACGCGCTCGCGGCAGATCTCGCGGACGAGGCACAGGCAAAAGGCCTCACATACGATTACCTTCCGGACACCGGATTTATCGTTGATGGAGATGAGTCGAGCGCCTTTGAAGGGAGCGCGCCACTCGCAGCCCTCTACATTGTCATTTTGGGCTCCCTTTTGATCGCATGGATCGGAATACATGCGCTGCGCAGGACGCACCAGAGCGCTCCGGCGCCTCACTCCGACGAGGGCCCGAAGCTTGCATAATTACCACGCTTCCGTATACTGCAGCGGTCTCATAGGAGACGCTACGTCCCAAGAGGGACCAATGGCGCGCTTTCCCAAAAGCTCCGCCGTTGCGCGGCTTTTTTAATTCGCCCTCGGGGCGAGAAAAAGCCGGAAATACAGCAATCATCTTTGTATGGCGGAAAATGCTTCAAACGGAGTTAAGTTCATGCTCGGTACGAAAGGGCACATGACCCAGATCTTCGACGATGCCGGCGTCGTGCGCGCCGCGACGACGATTTCCGCAGGGCCGCTCACCGTTATCGATATGAAGAATGCGGAGCGCGATGGGTACAGCGCCGTCCAGGTTGGGTTTGGTACGCGCAAAGAAAAGAACGTCTCCAAAGCGCAGCGTGGTCATCTCAAAGAGCTCCCGCTTGCTCGCTATGTGCGCGAGTTCAGAGATAGCGAGGCACGCGAGCGCGGTGCGACCATAGACGTGTCCATATTCACACCCGGTGATTCGGTCTCCGTATCGGCGATTTCGAAAGGCAAAGGATTCCAGGGAGTCGTGAAGCGCCACGGGTTCAAAGGAGGTCCGCGCAGCCACGGACAGAAAGACAAGGAGCGCGCTCCCGGCTCGATCGGCGGCGGCGGCCGCGCGGGCGGACGCGTCATCAAGGGCATGCGCATGGCAGGAAGAATGGGAGGCGACCGCGTAACAGTGAAGAATCTTCGCGTACTCCAGGTTGATCCCGCTACCAATACGCTCGTGATCTCCGGCGCGATTCCGGGACGGCCCGGGACGCTCGTCGAAATTCGGGGAAATTAATGAGCATATGAAAGCAGATATTTACAACACGTCGGGTAAGAAAACGGGAAGCATCTCCCTCCCGGAAAATCTTTTCGCGCTTCCTTGGAATGCGGGCCTCATGCACCAGGTCGTAACCTCCATGCAGGCCAATGCCCGCACGCCCGTGGCGCACACGAAGAATCGGGGCGACGTCTCCGGCGGCGGCAAGAAGCCGTGGCGACAGAAGGGCACGGGGCGTGCTCGCCACGGATCCATCCGCTCTCCAATTTGGAAAGGCGGCGGTATCACGCATGGACCGCGTTCGGAAAAGGTGTACGCGCGCGCCGTGCCGAAAAAGATGCGCGCGAAGGCGCTCTTCGTGGCCCTTTCGAAGAAACTCGCAGATGGAGAAATCATTTTCGTAGACACGTTTGGCATCGAAGCGCCGAAGACTGCCCTCGCAAAGAAAGCGATCGACTCGCTCGCGGCAGCACTCGGCGCGCCCAAGCTCTCGAGCAAGAAGCGCAATGCGGCGCTGGTCGCGCTCGCGCACCCCGAAGAGCACGCGTTCAAGAGCTTCCGCAATCTCGGGAATGTATCGTCCGTAAGCGTGCGGGACCTCAATCCCGTTTCCGTGCTTGGGCACTCCTACATCGTCATCGAGAATCCCGAAGCTGCGCTCGCAATCCTAGGCCACCGGGCACCTTCGAAGAGAGCCGCGGCCCCGAGCGAGCCGAAAAAGAAGAGCACGCACGCCGCAACGCCTGAATCGCAAAAAGCCGACCAATAATACAAACGACTATGGCACTTTTCAGAAAAAAACAAGAAGAGACTGCAGCGCCGACGCCTGTGAAGGAGGAGAAGGCGCGTGTGCAGATTTCGGATCACGCGGGCATACTTTCTCGCCCCCGAATTACGGAGAAAGCCACGATGGAGTCGCAGCGGAGCGTGTATGTCTTCGATGTCGCGCCGACTGCGACGAAGAGAGATATTGCAGCGGCCCTCGCGCGCGTGTACAAAGTAGTGCCTCGCAAGATCCGCGTCGCGGCCATTCCGACCAAGCGCGTGCGCAATATGCGCACGGGAAAGGGCGGAGTTAAGCGCGGCGGCAAGAAGGCATACGTGTACCTTGCCCCAGGCGAAACAATAACTCTTACCTAATATGAGCATGAAATACTACAAGCCGACCTCCGACGGACGCCGTGGCATGACGGGACTCAACTACCGCGCGCTCCTGTCTGGGAAGAAGAAGCCGCAAAAGTCGCTCGTCTCCGGCGGTAAGCGCTCTAAGGGGCGAAACGCCTTCGGGCGCATTACGACCCGTCACCGCGGTGGCGGCCATAAGCGACGCCAGAGAGACGTAGATTTCGCATTCAATAAGAAGAACATCCCCGCGCGAATCGAGAGCGTCGAGTACGATCCGAATCGCTCGGCCTTTATCGGCCTTGCCGTATACGCGGATGGAGAGAAGCGTTATGTCGTCGTACCCCAGAAGCTCGCTGCGGGGAGCACGTTCCTCATTTCGGAAAATGCACCGATCGAGCCGGGGAATCGTCTGCCTCTCAAAAATATCCCGGTAGGTACGTTCGTGTACTGCATTGAATTGAAACCGGGAGCTGGAGCGCGCATCGCGCGTTCGGCTGGAAACTACGCGGAGGTTATCGCGCAGGATGCCGGTTACACACACGTGAAGCTCCCCAGCACCGAAGTGAGAAGGATTATCGATACCGCATGGGCCTCTGTCGGTGAAGTCTCGAATGAGGAACATCGCCTCGTGGTACTCGGCAAGGCAGGGCGCACGCGCTGGATGGGACGCAGGCCGACCGTTCGCGGCACCGCGATGAATCCGGTAGACCACCCGCACGGCGGCGGCGAAGGCCGTCAGGGACGCGGACACCGCCGCGCGCGCACGAAGTGGGGTAAGCCCTCCGGAAAAGGTCAGAAGACGCGCCGCGCAAAGAAGTACTCCAACGTGTTTATCGTGTCTCGGAGGAAGGTGGGCAAACGAAAGTAGGCCGCTCCGCGAATAGCTTCTCCCTCGGAAACCAGCGCGCGCTCCTGCGGCGCTCTCTCGGCTTCGACGCGCCGCCGCTCGCTATGCGAGCGGGCCAAGCCGGCACGTCTGCAGATGTTCCGAGGAGGAACTATTCGCTTAAGGTGCGGAAAATTGAAAATTCTTACCGAACACACCGTTCCCCTACAACCTATAGGGCTGCTGTAGTACATACTATAGTATATACTATCGTACATACTATTTTTGCCCGCGATCCTGTAGACGTTCTGAACGGACTTCGGTATAGTCAGCAAGGATACCGGTTTGGCTGCTCCGACTTGCGGGCGTGGTGTCGGCCCGTCATGACACAAGGGCGGAAGAGTGGAGCAGCCGTCGTCGTTCGGGATCCTCTTCCGCTCGCCGATCGGGTGTGCGCCGGATTTGACCGCCCGTAATCGCCATGCCCCAGGGTTATAAATGGCGAACGCGCGTATTTTTTGTGGCTCCCGCCTATAGCGGGAGCCATTTTATTGACTTCGCGGGGAGTTTCGAGTACATTGTGCCCACCTTTTGTTATCCCGCCAGGCGCCCTGCCTGCCGGCAGGCAGGGGTTTTTAGTTGACATATGACGCGCAGCCTCAAAAAAGGTCCCTACGTGGACGAGAAGCTCATGAAAAAAGTCGGCGCCCGGAAACCCTCCGACGGTGCTATTAAGACGTGGGCGCGCGCATCTGAAATCCCGCCCGAATTCGTCAGCTACAAATTCCTCGTGCACACGGGAAATAAATTCCTAGAGGTGCTCGTTACGGAAGACATGGTGGGTCACCGGCTCGGTGAGTTCGCCCCCACGACGAAATTCGTCCGTCATGGCGGCAAGATGCAAAAAGAGATAGACACCAAGGCAAAGGCCGCGGAGATCGCGGCGGCGCAGGCTGCGAAGTCGGCTGGAGAAGCCGCGAAGAAATAGTATGACGACCGCCCGCGCTACACTCTCCGACCACCGGCAATCGCCGAGAAAGACGCGGCTGGTGGCGAATCTTCTTCGCGGAAAGTCCGTACCTGCCGCGCGAGCCGCGCTCACGTTCCTCCACAAGAAATCCGCGCCGGCGATGCTGAAGCTCCTCGACTCCGCAGTCTCAAACGCGCGCAATGCAGGACTTCCAGAAGAGCAGCTCGTCATCACGAAGATCGCGGTAGACAAGGGTACGTCCATGCGCCGCTTCACCCCAATGGCTCGCGGTCGCGCGGCTGGTTACCGAAAGACGATGAGCATCATCTCTCTCGAGCTTGGCGCTCCGGAGGCGAAAAAGGAAAAGAGCAAGGCAAAAGGTGAGACAAAAGCTGAAGGTGCCACACCAAAAAAGAAACGAGTCGCCAAAAAGGCATAATTTTTTAACTTTAAATTACCTATGACGCATACCGTACATCCATACGCGCACCGACTCGGCATCATCCGCGACTGGAAGTCGCGCTGGTTTGCGGGCACGCCCGCGGAGTATCGCAAGAACGTCGTCGTCGATGCAGCGATCCGCCGCTTCTTGAAGAAGCGCTTGCGTGGCCACTACGTAACCTCCGTCGAGATCGAGCGCAATCAGAAGATGATTCGCATCATCTTGAAAACCTCGCGTCCGGGATTCATCATCGGCCGCGGCGGGGAGGGAAGCGCGAAGCTCACGAAAGAACTGGAGCAGCTCGTGCGCTCCGTGCAGGTGCCCGCACATGCGGGAGCGCGCGCGGAGGCCGTGCACATGCCGGTGCGCGTGGATATCGAAGAGGTCCGCTCGCCGGAGTCGCAGGCAGCAGTCGTCGCCTACATGGTCGCCGAAGGGTTGGAGAAGCGCCAGCCGTTCCGTCGCGTTTTGAAGCAGACGGTGGAGAAGGTCATGGCGAATCGCGACGTCGAAGGCGTGCGTATCGCAATCTCCGGACGATTGGGCGGCGCGGAAATGTCGCGAGCCGAGGAAGTGAAGAAGGGTCGCGTCCCCCTGCAGACGCTCCGCGCCGATATCGATTACGCGCGCGAAATTGCCTATCTCCCGTACGGCGTGATCGGCATAAAAGTATGGATATACCGCGGCGAGATCTTCGCCGATGAAAAGCGAAACGTCTAACCGCATATGCTTAGCCCGAAAAAAACGAAATACAGGAAGTGGCAGACGGGACGCAAGAATCCCCGCCGTCTGCTTTCGCCGGAGACGCGCGGGATTACGGTCGCGTTTGGCTCCTACGGTTTGAAGGCGACGACGCAGGCACGCATCACCTCGAACCAGCTCGAAGCGGCGCGGCGCGTATTGAGCCGCGCAGCCGGAAAGACCGCCAAAATCTGGATTCGCGTATTTCCCGACAGGCCCTTTACGCAGAAAGCAGCCGAGGTCGGTATGGGTAGCGGTAAGGGGGATGTACAGGGATACGTGGTAGAGGTACGCCCCGGGCGGGTCCTCTTCGAGGTGGATGGTGCTCCCGAGCAGATGGCGCGCGAAGCGTTGCGCAAAGCAGGTACGAAGCTTCCGGTTAAAGTGCGCATCGTAGCGCGTTAAAAACGTATGGCAGACATTCGAAAGCAGACTGTAGAGGAAATCCAGCGCGCAATCGCGGACAAGCGCGAGCAGCTCCGCACGTTCCGCTTCAGCGAGGCCGGCACCCGCACCCGCAATGTGAAAGAGGGCCGCACGCTGCGCAAAGATATCGCCCGTATGCTCACCGAACTCAATGCCCGATCCGGCTCGATTGCATCTTCTAAGAAGAAAGCGTAGGATAGCGTCTCTCTATTTGTATGGAATCCAAAACTGGAAAAGCAAAAGTGCTGCAGGGTGTCGTCGTAAAATCGGCGATGAAAGACACGATCGTCGTATCCGTGGAGCGCTATGTGCAGCACCCGAAGTATAAGAAGTACCAGAGGCTTCGAAAGAAGTACCTCGTGCACGATGCAGGAAATACCGCAAAGGTAGGCGACACCGTAACGATCCGCGAGACGCGGCCGCTCTCGAAGCGCAAGAATTTCACGCTGCAGGAACGCGTGGTGAAAGCCGCCGCCGAAGAATAATCGTATGATCCAGCCGCAAACAATCGTAAAGATAACTGACAACTCCGGCGGGCAGACCGGGCGCGTGTTCAAGGTGCCGGGCGGCTCGAAGCGCCGCTATGCGCGTATCGGCGACGAGGTCATCCTTTCGATCCAGACCGCGCAGCCACGCAAGGCCGTCAAAAAAAAGGACGTGTGCTACGGTGTGATCGTTCGACAGGTGCAGCCCTTCCGACGCAAGGACGGATCGTACATCCGCTTTGATGAGAACGCGGTCGTGCTCGTAGAGAAGGGGAAGAAAGAGCCGAAGGCGAATCGTGTGTTCGGGCCCATCCCCCGCGAGCTAATCGATCGTGGCTACCAGAAGATCGCATCCCTCGCGCCAGAAGTCGTATAAACATATGAAGGTAAAGAAAGGAGACAAAGTCATAGTTATTGCCGGCAAGAGCCGCGGCGCGACGGGCACGATCGCGCGCGCGCTGCCGCGAAAAAACCTCGTCGTGGTTGAGGGCGTCAATATGGTGAAGAAGCACCGTAGGGCGAATGCCTCGAGCCGCTCTGGGCAGATCGTGGAGAAGCCCATGCCGATCCATATATCGAACGTGCAGCTTGTCGATCCGAAAACCGGCAAGCCGACGCGCGTGCGAATCGAGCGGAAAGATGGTGCACGCGTCCGTATCGCCGCAAAGAGCGGCACCCAGCTATAACTATGCCTACTATCGCTACAAAATTCGCCGGTGCATTCGACTCCCTGAAGGAGCGCTTCGGCTACACGAGCCGCATGCAGGCCCCGCGCGTACTGAAAGTCGTGGTTTCTTCCGGGGTAAACGCGGCTCACGATCCGAAGAAGCGCGAGCTCATCGTCGAGCGCCTGTCGCGCATTACGGGGCAGTCCCCTGCGCCGCGCGGAGCGAAGAAGTCGATCGCGACGTTCAAGATCCGCCAGGGCGATATCGTCGGATACCAGGTAACACTGCGGGGCGAGCGTATGCGCAGCTTCCTGGAGAAACTCGTGAATATCGTATTGCCGCGCGTGCGCGATTTCCGAGGTCTCAAGCCCTCGGCGATCGACGAGATGGGTAACATAACGATCGGTGTGAAGGAGCACACGGTATTTCCGGAAACGGCCGATGAAGATCAGCGCGATATTTTCGGCATCGCGATCACGATAACGACGACCGCCAAAAACAAAGAGGAAGCCGAGGCCTTCCTGCGCCACATCGGCATCCCGCTGCAGGAGCGTACCTAGCTCGCTAAGGCCGCCCTCCGGGCGGCCATTTGTTTTTCGAGCGGGTTGACTCTGCCGTGCGTATCGACTATAGTGCCCCTGCCTCGTAGGGGGCCTCATTTTTTAGAGTGATTCCGAGCTAGTCGAGGAATATCGCAAGAATGAGGTCACGCAGGGAAGCGTCATAACCCAAGCCGGAAGGCGGGTGCAGACCTCCCAAGCAACTCCTTTAGGGCGAACATTCTATGGCTAAAAAATCAATGATCGCAAAGGCGAGCCGCGAACCGAAGTTCAAGAGTCGGGTCGTGCGCCGCTGCTTCAAATGCGGCCGCCCACGTGCGTTCATGCGCGATTTCAACCTCTGCCGTATCTGCTTCCGCGAGGAGGCGCTTGAGGGCAACATTCCCGGCGTTAAGAAGTCGTCCTGGTAGCGTATGGGTACTGATCCGATCGCAGACCTCATCATTCGCGTGAAGAACGCGGGCGCCGTCCAAAAGGTGTCCGTCTCAGTTCCGTTTTCTTCTTTCAAGCTCGCGGTCGCGGAGAAGCTGAAAGATGCTGGGTACGTGCAATCGGTCGACAAGAAGGGCAAGAAGATCCGCAAAACGATCGATGTCATCCTCAAGTACGATGAGCGCGGCCAGCACGTGATCCGAGACGTGAAGCGCGTATCCAAGCCGGGGCGCCGCATGTACCGTTCCGTACACGAACTGAATCCGGTGCGCTACGGGCACGGCACCCTTATTCTTTCCACTCCGAAGGGGATTCTCACGGACGCAGAAGCGCGTAAACAGAAGGTTGGCGGCGAGGCGCTGTTTGAAATTTGGTAAATATACTATGAGCAGAATAGGCAAACTTCCGATTCGCATACCGTCCGGGACGGAAGTCTCCGCCAATGCCGGAGAAATTACCGTGAAGGGCAAGGCGGGAACACTCACCCGCACCATCCACCCTGCCGTAGCGGTTACCGTGGAGAATGGCGAGGTGCACGTATCGCCGGCAACGAAGTCTCGACTCGCGCGCGCCCTCTGGGGGACGTATGCCTCGCATGTGCGAAACATGGTACTCGGCGTGAACACGCCATTCTCGAAGCGCCTTCAGATAGAAGGTATCGGCTATCGTGTGGAGCTCGCGGGCAAGGCGCTCAATCTTGTGGTAGGGTTCTCCCACCCCGTATCGGTCGCTATTCCCGAAGGTATAACGGTGGCGGTGGAGAAGAATATCATTTCCATTTCCGGCGCCGATAAGGAAGCCGTGGGCCAGTTCGCAGCGGAGGTGCGCGCAGTGCGCAAGCCGGAACCGTATAAGGGCAAGGGTATCCGCTACGAAGGAGAGGTGATACGCATGAAGCAGGGTAAAAAGGCCAGTGCGGCCGCGTAATACGTATGGCTACGACACTACACAAGCAAGAGAGAAGGGAGCGCCGGCATCGCAGGGTGCGCGCGAAGGTCCGCGGAGCAGGTGATCGTCCGCGCCTCTCCGTCTATAAATCGAATACCCGTCTCGTGGCGCAGATTATCGACGACGAGCGCGGCGTCACTCTGGCGGCGGTAAACTCCGCCTCCGAAAAGGGCAAGACGCCACGCGAGCGAGCGGAGCAGGCAGCGACGACTCTCGCCAAGAGCGCGAAGGAGCACGGCATTACAAAAGTAGTATTCGACCGCGGAGGGTTTCAGTACCTCGGAACCATTAAGACGTTCGCTGACGCAGCGCGCGCGGCGGGATTGGAATTTTAACTATGAATGACGAACACACACAGGCAGCAGTGCAGGGAGCTCCGGCGGAGGAGACGCGCGCGCCGCGTGGTCGCGGGCCGGGCGCTCGCGATCGGCGAGGCCGCAGCGGCGGCCCTCGAGGCGGCGAGCGCCGCAGCGAATTCGCGCAGAAGCTCATCGGCATCCGTCGCGTCGCGCGCGTGATGGCCGGCGGCCGACGCTTTAATTTCAGCGTGTGCGTCGTGCTTGGCGATAAAAAGGGTCGCGTCGGCGTGGGGCTTGGGAAAGCCGCCGATACGGCGCTCGCGATTGATAAGGCGACGCGCGCCGCGAAGAAGCACATGATCACCATTCCGCTCACGGAGAGCCGCTCGCTGCCGCACGACGTATCCGCGAAGTACTGCGCATCCGTCGTTGCAATCCGCCCGTCGCCGGGCCGGGGTCTCGTCGCGGGTTCTTCCGTGCGCACCGTGCTGGACCTGGCAGGTGTTACGGACGTAACGGCAAAGCTCCTTTCAAGGAGTAAGAATGCGGTCAATAACGCGCGAGGTGCGATAGAGGCGCTCAAACAGCTTGAAGTTGCACAAAAATAGTATGGCGACACTCAATCAATTGAAGAGGACGAGTGCGCGATCGAAGGCGCGCGTCGGGCGCGGTGGACGGCGCGGCAAGACGTCGGGCCGGGGCACGAAAGGTCAAAATGCGCGCGCCGGGCGCAAGAAGCGTCCCGAGCTGCGGGATATCATCAAAAAGCTGCCGAAGCGTCGCGGCTATGGAAAGAATCGCGCGCGGACGGTAGTCGGCACGCGTCCGGATGCGGCTGCCATCTCACTCACGCGCATCGAAGCGCACTTCGACGCTGGCGTCGAAGTTACGCCTGCATCGCTCGCAGAGCGTGGCGTGGCAAAGACCCGCAAGGGAAAGCACCCGCTCGTGAAAATCGTTGACGGGGAGCTGTCGAAGAAACTCGTTTTCAAAAATCTTCCCGTGTCCGCTTCCGCTCGTGCGCGCATCGAGAAAGCGGGCGGCACCGTGGCGTAGTACCTATGCTGGAGACATTCTGGAGAAAAACGACGCTCGTATTCGGAGATCCCTCTTTGCGCCGCCGCGTGCTGTTCGTACTCGGGGCGCTCGTGGTATTCCGCGTGCTTGCAGCCATTCCCATCCCGGGAATCAACGCGGCGGAGCTTCAGTCGTTCCTCGCGGGTAACCAGTTTTTCGGACTGCTCAATATCTTCTCCGGCGGCGGGTTCTCCCGTCTTTCTATCGTCATGCTCGGTGTCGGCCCGTACATCACCGCCTCCATCGTCATGCAGCTCCTCTCAGTGCTCTCACCCCGCCTTAAGGCCATGTACCAGGAAGAGGGTGAGTCGGGGCGCATGCGCTTCATGCAGTACTCGCGCTACCTCACCGTGCCGATGGCGGTCTTCCAGGCGTTCGCGTTCCTTCTGCTCCTTCGCCAGAACAACGTGGTGCCCGAGCTCGATCTCTTTTCTACCGTCGTGAACGTGCTCGTTATCGCTGCCGGCTCGATCTTGCTCATGTGGCTCGGTGAGCTCATTACGGAGTTCGGCGTGGGCAATGGCGTCTCACTGCTCATTTTCGCAGGTATCGTCTCCCGCATTCCGACCGACCTCGCGCAGCTCCTCTTCTCCTTCGACGTCTCGCAGCTGCCGGTCTACATTGGATTTGCCGGAGCGGCAATCGCGATTACGGCTGGCGTCGTGTTCATCACCGAAGCCGAGCGTCCCATTCCCGTCACGTACGCCCGACGCGTACGCGGACAGAAAGTGCTTGGAGGCATTTCGACCTACCTTCCCATCCGCGTGAATCAATCGGGCGTGATGCCGATCATATTCGCGCTCTCGATCCTGCTCTTCCCGCAGATGCTCGCCGCCTTCTTCGCGCAATCGAGCGTATCCTGGCTCTCTTCCGCTTCGAGTGCCGTTCTTTCCGCGCTCAATTCGCAGTGGCTCTATGGCCTTCTCTACTTCGCACTCGTGTTCATTTTCACGTATTTCTACACGGCGATTACCTTCGAGCCCAGTCAGATCGCAAAAAACCTGCAAAAGAATGGTGCGTTCATCCCTGGCGTGCGCCCCGGCGTGCAGACGAGTGAGCACCTCGCGAACATCATCACCCGCATTACGCTCGTCGGCGCGCTCTTTCTCGGCGCGATCGCCGTGGTGCCGATCATCCTGCAGGGAGCAACCGGTCTCACCACGATCACGATAGGCGGCACGGCGCTCCTCATCGTGGTTTCAGTCGTGCTTGATGTCGTCAAGAAGATAGACGCGCAAACTTCGATCCGCGAATACTAGCTTGCATAGGAGCCATGCAGCGGTATGCTGCGGGAGGTGCAGTAAAAGGAGGATGCGCCATGCAGGAAATCTACCCCTTGTAGATACTTCTTTAGCCGCGCCAAAAACGGAGGACGCATGAGTCATTAGGTGGCGTTACGAGTAAGTTCTCTCAACTTTGACCGGGTCGGCAATTGTCGACCCGGTTTTATACTTGATCTCCTCGCGCAATTCCGGAAACTGTTCTATGCTGCGCCTAGCGCGACCTGCCGCGCAGAAAGGAGTAGACATGCCCTTCGTTAACGAATGGGGTATTTAATGTAAGCCCTAAAGCGTGTTCTTCTGTCTAGATGCAGCGCGCTCAGATGCGCAGAAAGGAGTGTGAAATGCGGCGCGTCCGCGAAGGTTGGCAGTAGGCCCTTAAGGGGGTCGTTCCGTTTCGGGTGGAGAGCCAGTGCTTGCGCTGGCTCTTTTCTTTTGTGCTACCATGCGGCATGCCCCCGCGCAGAGTCGTCGTCATTGCGGGTCCCACCGGGAGCGGCGAGACGACATTCACCCACGAATTGATCCTCGCGTATCCCAACTTCGTTCGCCTCGTCACGGCAACGACGAGACCCCCGCGCCCCGGCGAGCGCGAGGGCTACGACTACTATTTCCTATCGAAGGAGAAATTCTTCGAGGAGGTGCAGGAAGGTACGATTCCTGAGTACACACATGTGAGAAACAGGGATGCCTGGTATGGCACGTACCTTCCCGATCTCAATAAAAAGCTCGAAGAAGGAAAGACCGTCATTGTAAATACCGACCTGAAGGGCGCACAGTACTACAAGAAGCATCACCATGCGATCACGATTTTCATACAGCCCAAATCTCTGGACGTGCTGCGGCGACGCATCATGCGGCGCGACCCGACGATTTCGAAAGAGGAGGTAGACAATCGCATGAAGCAGGCGCTCGATGAGATACATCACGCGGAGAATCATTACGATTTCGTCGTCTGGAATACGGATGGGGAATTCGTGGATACAATCAGTCGCGTGGTGGAGATCTTGAAGCTGCAGGGATACGACGCATGAGAAAAGACAACGGGAAACAAGTAGTCGTAATCGCAGGTCCCTCCGGTGGAGGAAAGAATTCGGTCATGAATGCGCTCCTCGGGCGCTATTCGAACTGCGTAAAGCTCGTAACGGCGACGACGCGCCCACCGCGATCCGGAGAGCGGGACGGCGCCGATAAATATTTCTTTACGCTCGAGCGTTTCGAAGCCGAGCTGCGAAACGGCGAGATATTGGAGCATCGCTTTGTGCCGGCGCTCGGGACCCACTACGGCGTGTATCGCCCCGACCTCGACGCGAAGATCGCCTCGGGACGTGTCATACTCGCGGAGCTCGACATCATAGGAGCACGCTACCTCAAAGAGCACTATGCGGCGACCACGCTGTTCATCATGCCGGAGTCGATCGAGTCGCTCTCGAAGCGCGTGCGTTTGCGAGACCCCGACATGTCCGATGCGGAACTCTCCGAGCGGATGCGGATAGCGGAGGAGGAAATGCGTGAGCACGCACCCCTCTACGATTACCGCATCGTGAATTCCGATGGGAAGCTCGATGAGGCAGTCGCGCACGTGGTGGAAATCCTCCTAAAGGAGGGCTATACTCTTAGCTAAACTACACATGGCTCTTCCCACACCGCTCACAGTCGCGTTCTTCGGCATATCCGGCTCGGGCAAGGGTACGCAGTGCTCGCTTCTCGAGGATTTCTTGAAGGAAAAAGATGCGGCGCGCGGCGTCGTACGACCCGAAATGGGCAATCTGCTGCGCGCATTCATCGAATCCGGTACTTCACTCGCAGAGCACACGGCGAAAATCCTCGCAGCCGGAGGGCTCGTACCCTCGTTCATGCCGATTCACCTTCTCACCGGCATGATGAATGCATCCTTCGATGGGACCCAGCATCTCATTTTGGATGGGACCTGTCGCCGACCCGACCAGTCGCGAGCCGTAGACGATATGATGAAACTGTGGAAGCGTGAGGACCTGCACGCGATCTCCCTCACGCTGTCGAAAGATTCTGCGCGCGAGCGCCTACAGGCGCGCGGCCGCTATGATGATGCGACGGAAGAGGCCTTGAACAGCCGGTTCGGCTGGTACGAAAAAGAGGTTGTTCCCTCCGTTGACGCGCTTCGGGAGCTAGGCTGGAGTGTGCACGAGGTCAATGGAGAGCCGGATATTGCAACCGTTCACAAGAGCATCCTTGAGGTGCTAGGATTGTCGCAATGATCGCAACAGACAGCGATATTGAGATTCTGCGCGAAGGAGGCAGGCGTCTCGCACGGCACCTGCGCGAGCTTGCCGAGGCGGTCGCGCCCGGTGTGGAGGTGCGCTCGCTTGAAGCGAAAGCGCGGGAGATGGTGGAGCGGGACGGCGACGAACCGGCCTTTCTCGGGTATCGCGCACGTGGCGAGAAGCACCCGTACCCTTCGGCGCTGTGTGTATCGGTAAACGAGCGAATCGTCCACTCTCCCGCAAGTGAAAATGACTCTCTGCTCGGTGAGGGGGATGTCGTGTGTCTCGATTTCGGCATCCGGCATCGCGGTCTTTATACGGACTCTGCCCATACCGTCATTTGCGGGACTCCGGTGAGTGACGAGGACGAACGGCTGGTCGCGGGAACCCGCCAGGCGCTGGAGCAGGGCATCGCGGCGGCACGCCTCGGCAATACGATCGGAGATATCGGGCACGCGGTAGAGCGCATCGCGAAGAAGCACGGCTTTGGATTCCCTCGAAATCTCTCCGGCCACGGAGTCGGTAAAGCGGTGCATGAGGAGCCGCACGTGCCCAATTTTGGTGCGCCGGGAAGCGGAGAGCCGCTCCGAGAAGGGCTGGTGATCGCGATCGAGCCAATGATGACGCTCGGCTCGGGCGAACTGAAGATCGCCGATGATGGGCACTCATACATGACGAAAGACGGATCGCGCACCGCGCACTTCGAGCACACGGTGCTCATAACAGCGAGAGGCCCGGAGGTGCTCACGAGGGAGTAGTCGTCGGTTGTATACCGGCGTGATGACCGATGCCGTACCGTACGCGGTACACCCCATG
>CAZRXN010000006.1:19126-25006 GCA_964604085.1 uncultured Candidatus Saccharibacteria bacterium
AGATAAGGAAATATGAATGCGTAACGCACGACGCGTGATATCTCACGGGGTATACCCCATGAGATAAGGAAATATGAATGCGTAACGCACGACGCGTGATATCTCACGGGGTATACTTTCCGTATGCCTCCATCGTTGGAGAAATCGCGCGCTGCTGTCGGGCACTTCCGCACGCCGGAAGACGAGCTCGAGTACCTGCGCGAGCGCGTCCGAGCGCAGGAAGCGCTGCTCGAATCGGAAGGGAACCGTGAGGAAAAGGATCGCATTGCGCGGCGCGAAGTACAGGAATATTCGAAAGAATCTCCTGCACGCGTGCTGCACGAGACCGTGCGCATGCCGGAGCACGACACGCTCCGCGCTGCACTCAATCTCGAGCCCGAGCCGCATGACGCGCAAATAGACGGCCTCCTGCAGATCGTTTCGGAGCGGGGAATACGCAATGCGCTCTCTGTCGTTGCACGCATGAAGAATATGCACGTCGAAGATGACCTGCATCGTGCGCTCGTGCGCTACATCGCCGAAGGCTTGCCGCAGAAGGGATTTGCCGCGCCTGAGCGCCTCATGCGTGCCCTTCACCTCGTACTTTTCGAGGTCCATCCGCCCTCCAAGGGCGGCGGCGAGGGGAGCGAGAAGCTGCAGCTTGAGCACGTACTCGCCTCGTCCGAGCAGCTCTACGCCGGATTGCTATCCCTTCTTTCCCCACATGAGGGTTTTTCCTTGGAAATTGCGGTGTCTGAGGGCACCGAGGAGGTGTCGCTCTACTTGGCTGTCCCTCGTGAGAAGCAGCACCTTGCCGAGCGCCTCGTCGCTTCGGTCTTCCCGAACGCACTCGTATCAGAGCTGCGGAGCGATTACAACATTTTCAACTATCAAGGCTCCCATGCGGGGGCATACGCGACGCTCGCACAGCACCCCGCCCTTCCTCTGAAGACGCCCGAAATGTTCGAGCATGATCCCATGAACGTGCTACTTGCGGCATTCGCCAAAATCGCGAAACACGGAGAGGGTGCGGCACTCCAGATAATCGTCGGCAATGAGGGAGAGCGGTACAACCAATACTACAAAAAGATTTTGCGCCAAGTTGAGAAGGGAAAACGGCTTAGCGAAGCACTCGATACTCCTGAAACAGCACTCGGGGAAGTTGCGCGCGATTTCGCGGACGCGCTATTCGCATCGAAGGCAAAGGAGGAGCAGGACGCGCATTCCATGCGTGAGACTCATGACCAGATTGCAGGAGAGGAGATCGGCAGGAAAGTAAAAAGTCGGATCGCCCCTGCGTTGATCCGCCTCGCCGCGTCCGCGGGCACGAAAGAAAGATCCGAGGAGTTGCTGCAGAATCTTATCGCCCCCATGAGTCAGCTTGACGATCCGCGGGGCAACCGCCTTGTCTTTAAGCAGGTATCCGCATGGAAGACGGCGAATTTTTTGCGCGATTTTTCCTACAGAACATTCGATGAGTCGTACGCATTGCCGCTCTCGCTCGCCGAGCTCACCTCGCTCTTCCATTTCACGGCCGAACGGGTTACGACCTCGCGCGAGTTGCGTAAGGCGCACGCGAAGCAAACGCCCGCCCCGGTGGGCATGCCGACGGACGGTATCCTACTTGGGAAAAATCGCTATGGTGCGGAGGAGAGCGACGTTCGTTTTGCGGAAGCGGATCGCCTACGCCACTGCTACGTCATTGGGCAGACCGGAACGGGAAAGACCGGCCTCATAAAGAACATGATCATCCAGGATATCGTCCGGGGTGAAGGTGTCGCATTTATTGATCCGCACGGGAGCGATATCGAAGACGTGCTCGCGTCGGTGCCTCCGGAGCGCCGAGAGGACGTGATCTACTTCGATCCTGCGTACACGGCTCGTCCCATGGGGCTCAATATGCTCGAGTACGACCGCTCGAAGCCCGAAATGAAGACGTTCGTGATCAACGAAGTGTATGAAATCTTCCGCAAGCTATACGCTGATGTGCCCGAAGCGTTCGGCCCGATGTTCGAGCAGTACTATCGCAACGCCGTCCAGCTCGTGATCGAAGATCCGGACTCCGGCTCCACTTTCTTGGAGATCCCACGCATTTTTGCTGACCCCGCGTTTCGCGCCCTCAAGCTCTCTCGATGCGCCAACCCGGTCGTCGCACAATTTTGGCAGGGGATCGCGGAGCAAGCGGGCAGTGATGCAGCGCTCGAAAATATCGCACCCTACATCACAAGCAAATTCGACGTCTTTCTCGCGAATGACCTCATGCGCCCCATCGTGGCGCAAGAGAAGAGCGCCTTTGATTTCCGATCCATCATGGATGGAAAGAAGATTTTTCTCGCGAATCTCTCCAAGGGGCGCGTCGGGGAGCGCAACACCGCATTGCTCGGGCTTATCCTCGTGTCAAAATTTTTGCAAGCAGCGTTCTCGCGAGCAGATACGCGCGAGCCGCTTCCCACCCACTACCTCTACATCGATGAGTTCCAGAATTTCGCGACTCCTTCGATCGCGACGATCCTCTCCGAGGCGAGAAAGTACCGCCTATCGCTCACGGTGGCGCACCAATTCATGGCGCAACTCCCCGACGATATCAGAGATGCGGTGATCGGCAACGTCGGCACGAAAATCGCCTTCCGCATCGGGGCAACGGACGCGGAGTTTCTCGCGAAGCAGTTCGAGCCGACGTTTTCCGCGCAGGATCTCGAGCAGCAGCAAACCAGACACGCGAGCGTGTCGCTCCTCGTGGGCGGCGTTCCCGCGCAGCCCTTCACTATGTCCACGGTGGATTTGCCGCCGATCGATTACGCTCGCGTGGACGAACAGAAGCAACACTCGTGGGAGAAGTACGGACGGGACCGGGAAGAGGTGGAGTCGGAGATTCGCAGGCGATACGCGCCGGCGCGTCCGTCGGATGCTGCGGGCCGCGGCATGTAGCCGCCCGCGGCGCTTTGTGCTACGCTAGCCGACATGCAGCATCCAAAAACAGAGCGCACCCTGGTGCTCATCAAGCCAGACGGCGTGCAGCGAGGACTTATCGGCGACATCATCCGTCGGTATGAGAGTGTAGGCCTGAAACTTGTCGGAGTGAAAATGCTCGTCCCCGATCCTGCGCACGTGGAGGCGCACTACACGCTCGATCCCGAGTGGCGCCGGGTTACGGGTGAGAAAACGATAAAGAGCTACAAAGAGAAGGGGCAGACGCCGCCTTCGGAAGATCCGCTGGAAATAACCGCAAAAATACTCGAAAACCTCAAGAAGTATCTCGCTTCGGGTCCGATCGTCGCCATGGTGTGGGAGGGCGCGCATGCCGTGAAGATCATTCGCAAGATCACCGGCGGCACGGAGCCGCTCACGTCGGATGTCGGAACCATCCGCGGCGACTACGTGCTCGATTCGTATCAAATGGCCGACACGGACGGTCGTGCGGTGCGAAATCTCATCCATGCATCGGGATCGGTCAGCGAAGCAGATGCAGAAATCAAGCACTGGTTTACCGAGAAGGAACTAATCGACTACCGCGTCGTTCACGAGGAGATACTATACGACGTAAATTTGGATGGAATCCTAGAGTGACGCTCCGCGGGAAGCTCTTACCGCGGAAGGACTCCCGCTGGGCTAGGTGGAAGAGAAGAGAGGATCGCGCCTTCAGCATGAACTGAAGATGAATGTGCGATTTTAGTGCTGTACACAGTTCTTTATTCGGGCAGACACAAACCTGCGTTTGCTATACTGAGTTCAGCGAGCGGGTACGATACCTCTTGGAAACGAAACGGGATCCCTATCGATTGCTGTGCGCCGTGGCGTACACGCTGCGGGAACCCACCTGGGCTTTCCCAGGTCAACCGTACTCGCCGCGACAGAGCACACATCCCGTCACAAGCGGGATGTGTGCTTTTTGCGTGGTGGGGGAAGGGAGGTGCTAAAATCAACAGATGAAAGGGCGTGCGCTACTGTTTTTTATGTGCGCTACATTCGCGCTGCTCCTCGCTGTACATGGAGTGGCGCTCGAGTACGCGCTCTACTGGCGCTATGCCTGGTTTGATACCGTTTCGCACCTCCTGGGTGGCCTTACCGCGGGGCTCGCGATCGCATGGTATATGGAGCGAAGCGGCCGCACGCCGAATCTGCTCGCTCCCACACTCGGGGCGCTGGTCATCGGCATCTGCTGGGAGTTCGTGGATACGACCGACGCGCTCCGCGAAGCGAATTACGTGCTCGATACCTCGAGCGATCTTTTGATGGATTCACTCGGCGGCCTCTCCGCCGCACTCATCGCGCTTCTGCGGCGCACCTCCGCATGAGCCGCCTCACGTTTTATGGAGGCGCCGGTACCGTAACGGGCGTAAACATTCTCGTGGAGAGCGATTCGAATGTACGCGTACTCCTCGATTGCGGCCTTCTGCAGCGTGAGCGATCGAGCGACACGGTAAACGCGTCCCGTTTCGAGTACGACGTGCGTTCGGTGGACGCGCTCCTTATATCACACGCGCATGCGGATCACATCGGACGCGTGCCCAAGCTGATGCGCGAAGGTTTCTCGGGCAAGATCCACTCTACTGCTCCGACAAAAGAGCTCGCGGCGCTCATGTTCGACGACGCGCTCCATATTATGGAGGAAGAAGCGGAAACGCACGGCACCCCTCCGCTCTATGGTAGGGAAGACGCCGCAGCCGCACTCGAGCGTTGGGAAACGCACGGCTATCACGAGCCGTTCTCCTTAAAGGATGTCGAGGTGCAGTTCTTGAATGCGGGACACGTGCTGGGCTCCGCGATGATACGGCTCACGCGCGACGGAAAAACGCTCCTCTTTACGGGCGACCTGGGCAACGCGCCCGAGCCGCTCCTTCCCGATGCGGATAGCCCCGCGGGCGCGGATTACCTGATCATGGAGAGCGTGTATGGAGATAGATTGCATGAGGATAAGGAGAAGCGAACGGAGCTCCTCCGAAGCATCGTCGAGGGTGCCCGCCGCAGGGGAGGGACGCTCCTCATCCCTTCTTTCTCGATTGAACGCACGCAGATCCTGCTGTACGAGCTTCGCACTCTCTTTGCCAAGGGCGAGCTTCAATCGGTACCAGTGTTCCTCGATGCGCCGCTCGCGTCGCGCGTTACCGAGGTGTACCGCACCCATAGCGAGTACCTAAAAGAGCGCCTCTCGGACCTTTTCGCCGACGGGGAGGATCCCTTCACGTTCCCCGGACTTACTGTGACGTCATCCCGCGCGGAATCCGAGAAAATTCACAAGCATGCGGATCCGAAAATAATCATCGCCGGAAGCGGTATGTCCCACGGGGGTCGGATTCGGGAGCACGAACGGCGCTATCTGGAGCGGAAGGACACCACTCTGCTTTTCGTCGGTTATCAGGCGCCCGGAAGCTTAGGACGGCGCATTGAAGAGGGCGCTCGAACGGTTTTCATAGACGGCAAGCGCGTCCGCATTCGCGCACACATAGAGGCGATCTCGGGTTATTCCGGTCATGCCGATCGCGACGCCCTGCTCTCGTTCGTAGAGGAGGCGGCGCATTCGATCAAAAAGGTATTCGTCGCAATGGGTGAGCCGCACTCGTCGCTCTTTTTGTCGCAACGCATTCACGATTTTCTCGGCCTAGAGGCGGTCGTGCCGCTGGCGCGGGAGACCTGTGAAATTGCGTGGTGAGTTTGGTGCTACAATACGAAGGTCATGCGAAAGCAGCTGCACCCGAATCACGTCGCACCCCCGCGTGCGTTCTGCCGACTCCCATCCGGTTACGGGGTCGTAAAGATTTGCGTCTCCGGCGCGGCGGAAATGGGTCACTGCGGTCTCGATGCATTCGAAAAAGCGAAAGAGGTGGGACGCGAGATCGCGCTCTCCGGTGCCATCATCACGACCGGCGCTACTACCGGGTTCCCCATGTATGCGGCCATGGG
>CAZRXN010000006.1:25106-26378 GCA_964604085.1 uncultured Candidatus Saccharibacteria bacterium
CCGAACCCTAAAATCGTATTCGACAGCGATCCGAAGGCACTCGTGGAGCGACTCGTCGAGCAGGTCATGGCAGACCGGGAAGAAACAGGCGGACTCGTGTACCGAAACTCCGACGGGATCGGCGGCAAGCTCGGGGAAGTCGTGCTGTAAAGAAAAAGCGCTCTTAGGAGAGCGCTTTTGCTACCCGCTCGAATGCATCGGCGTGGTCTTTCGCGAGCGTCGCGAGAGATTTGCGATCGAGGAGAATATTCTTCTTCTTGAGAGCGCCTATGAACTTGCTGTAGGAGGGGAATCCGCCCGCACGAAGCGCGGCATTGATGCGGAGGGTCCAGAGCGCGCGGTAGTCGCGCTTTTTCGTGCGGCGATGGCGGAACGCGTGCGTGCCCGCGTGGAAGATAGCCTCTTTCGCCATGCGCTCCTTGGTGGAGCGACCGAAGCGGTACCCTTTGACCTGCTTCAGCACGTTCTTGCGCCGCTTTAGCGATATCGTTCCCCGTTTGACGCGTGCCATAGGATTAGTGGTTCAGGAAGCGAGCCCTGTCGGCAGCGGAGAGATCCATGCTGCCCGCGCGCCGCTTGTGTTGCCGGGTTTGCCCGGAGTCTTTCGCATTGAAATGGTTGTGCCCCGGCGCGCGGGCGACGATTTTTCCCCGGCGGGTGAGCCGGAGGCGCTTCGTGTAGGATTTGTTGGTTTTCATGACGTGCGGGAGCTATCCCGAGCGGCCATACTACCCCGGATAGCCAATATATTCAAGCGCTATCGGCAATCGGCAGGGACTGGTTAGAGTGCGGCAGGCGCCTCTTCCTCGGGCTCTTTCGCAAGCGCCGGAGCGGACTTTTCGGCCCTTACCGGCTTCTTCGAGGTGTCGCGTTCGAGGGTTACCGTGAGGCCCTTTGGGCCGCGCTTAATCTCGTCGGCAATTTTGTACCCCTCGGGGACGATAGCGAGAAAACGCTCCAGTCGCTCCTTGAGGAACGGAAATTCCATGTACTTGTAGCGGCCCCAGAGAAAGAGGTCCACCTTCACACGATGCCCCTCGCGGAGCCAGCCGGCGGTTTTCTCCGCTTTGATTTCCATGTCGCGCTGCGAGGTGCCGATCTTCACCTGCGTCTCCTTGGTTTCGGTAACGTGCGCGTTCGCCTTTACGACCTTATCTTTCTTTTTTTGCTCGTACTTGAATTTTCCGTAATCGGTGATGCGAGCGACCGGAGGCTTCGCATTCGCGGAAACCTCGATGAGGTCGTACCCGAGTTCCTGGGCTTTCGCGATCG
>CAZRXN010000007.1:0-25566 GCA_964604085.1 uncultured Candidatus Saccharibacteria bacterium
GACTCTCCAGGAAGCGGACGAAATCCTCGTACGTGCCTCGCGTAGTGAATTTGAGTGTCAGGGAATCAAAGGTCTGCTTGCTCGTGGCGATCGTGATCGTGTTTGCTTCGACGCTCTTGCTTGCGGGATTTGAAATAACGACATTCTGCAGGGCGAGCCCGTACTTCGAGGCGAGCGTATCGAGATCCAGCACGAGCCGCACGTTGTCCACGTGATCGGGAAGCAGCTTCTGGAGCCGGTCGAGATCGTTGGGATCGAAGGCGTTGAAGCGCGCGAGGAGCGTCTGTTTGAGCGCCTGGAGCTCCGCCGCCTTATCGAGCGCGCCGTCATACTCGGCGAGTTGCGCCTTCGCCTGCTGGACGCTGTCGTACGTGGGCTTCGTGTACACCGCGAAGAGCCCGCCTGCGATTGTCAAACCGAGAAGCGCGAGGGTGATGCGTATCATGGCGTTTGCTGCGCTGCTCCCGGCGGCGATGCGAACGGATTACCTCCGCCAAGCGAAGGGTCGGGCGCACCCTGTGCAGCGACGGCAGATTCGGCGACTTGCGAGAAGCGCATCGCCCCGGGGTTCAGGATCGCAGAGAGGTCGAAGTGCACGCCGTCCAGCTGTTTGCTGATATTTGAAAAGATCGGACTGGAAACGAGGCCGCTCTTGCCGAGCAGATCCCCCTGGAGCGCGATCGCATTCACACTCTCGGCTAGCCCCTTCACCTTGATGGTCATGTTTTGCGAATCCACCGCGCTGTACTGCAGGGATGAGAACGCCACAGTTTGCAGGGTAAGCTGCTCGAGCGCATGGAAGAAGACGGACGGCGCCGTGTGTGCGCCGAGGATCTCTCCCGCGGCGTCGGAGCGATCGTGCAGACGCGTGAGCTGCTGGATAAGCGAGGGCTCGAAGGCCTGCTTGGCACGCTGCAGCTGGTCGAGTTTGCTCGCGCTGTCCGCTTGGAGGTACTGCAGGTAGAGGAAGACCGCGATGGCAAGGCCGATCGAAGCTACGAAGAGGACGAGAGAGGCGAGCACGAAGAGATCGGTGAGCCCGCTCCTGCCTCCCGCACGCGCGCGCTGCACCTGCTGCGGCGTCTCGCGCGGTATGAATGACGATTTTATGCCGGTTTCCATATTATGTATCCGATACTAGGATCCCTGCCGAAGACCGCGTATCGCGAGCCCTAGGGCGACTGAAAATGCCGGGCCGATTTCGCCAAGCGTATGCTCGAGAAAGGCCGGAGCTTCAGTCTTCTTAAAAGGATCCGCGATCGAAACCTCTGCCTGCAGGAGCGAGTTCGCTTCCGCAGTGAGACCCGGGAGCAGCGCGCCGCCGCCCGACAGGAGAACGCGCGACACATTTTTGTTGTACCGCTTCCCGTAGCTCAATAGTACCCGATTCGCTTCCGAACATATCCTCTCTAGTGTTGATAACAACGCGGCCTTGATGCGATCGTTCTCATCAGCGGAGTATGCGTTCGATGCGACGAGGCCGCGCTCTCGCTTGATGCGCTCCGCTTTGTCGAAATCCCAGCCGAGAGATCGGCCCAGCGTCTCAGTCATGTGCTGTCCGCCCGCCGTAACGAGGTGCGTCATGCGTACCACACCGCGCTCGACGACGTACATCTTCGTCGTCGCAGCGCCGAGATCGATGACGAGTACGGGCGCGACGCCGTGCGAGAGCGAGGAGCGGATCGCGCTAAATATTTCGATCTCGTAGAACGGAATGGCGATATTCGCCGTCGCGGCGGTCGTCTGGAATGCGCGAACGGTCTCATTGTGGATAGCAGCAAGCAGGATTTCCATACCGTGTGTGCGCCGCTCGGCCTTCGGCTCGATTCGATCGAAGGCGCTGCTCTCGTCGGACTCGTCCTCGGGGACTACAAACCAGTCGAGCATGACCTCGGAGGGCGGCAGGGGTATGTATTTGCGCGCCTCGATCGGAATCATCCGCTTGAGCTGCTCGGGATCGGACTTAGGCATCTCAAGCACGGTAACGAGCGACGAGGAGAACGGTATGGACATGCCGCCTGATTTCGCCGTCACGTTCGCTTCTCGCATGAGATCGGTGAGCGCCTCCGCCGTTTTCTCCGGCGAGAGCTTTACGGCCTTCCCTATCGGCGTCTCGGCGTAGGGCGCGAGCGCGATCTCTCCGTACGTCTCGAGGATCGCCGCGCCGTGCGCGCTGCGCAGCTGCACGACCTTCGCCGACGAGGCGCCGATGTCGATTCCGAGCACGCTGCCACTGCCGCCGCGAAGGGCGCTGCCGCCGAACGCACGAAACAGTGAGCGCAAAGAGAACGCCATGCAATATCAGTATAGCGCACTTCATGCACGCGAAACGCGCGCATGCGGACACGTGGAGGAAAATCTTATTCCAGCCGATCTATTTTTGCCGCAACGATGAAATCGTTCTCTGAGAGTCCTCCGATCGCGTGCGTGGTGAGAGAAATATCCGCGCTCCCCCATCCGAATGCGATGTCCGGGTGATGCCCTTCGCGCTCCGCGATTTCGGACACGGCGGAGACGAACGCGAACGCACCCTTGAAATCTTTGAAAGTGAAGTGCTTCGTGAGGCGTTTGGCGTCGTCGGAGAGCTCCCATTCCTTGAGCTGGCGCATGAGCACAACCGCCTCCTCGCGCGAGAGCGGCGCCGTGCCGCCTTCGCACGCTACGCACACTTTTTGCGCCAAATCTTCCATGCACATACCGTACCACAGCCTATACTGCACTGCATGAAGTTGCTCTCCACGCTACTCGATTTGCTTCTGCCGCGCACAGGCCGCTCGATGCGCGTGTCCGCGCACGCGCAGCAGCTGCGCTGGGCACTCTGTGAAGAGCAGCTCTGCGGCAGATCAGTAACGACACTGCTCGACTATCGGGACGGTGCGGTGCGTGATGCAATCCAATCGCTGAAGTATGACGGCTCTGCTGACGCAGCACGCCTGCTCGCAGGCGTGCTGCGTGAGTTCCTCTCGGAAGAAATCGCCGACGTGCGGCTGTTTTCTGCGGCACCTATCGTGCTCGTTCCCATTCCCCTCCATCCGGATCGGGAGCGGGAGCGCGGATTCAATCAGATCGAGCGTGTGCTTTCGCGCCTGCCGACGACATACCGAGACGGATCCACATGCACCATCGCCCTTCGTTCTCTGGCGCGCACGAAGTACGCACGGCCGCAGACTGCGCTCTCGCGAGAGGAGCGGCTCTCCAATGTCGCAGGCGCATTCGATGCGCGTGGAGCAGATCTCGCCGGTGCACGCGTCGTGCTGATCGACGATGTGGTAACGACCGGAGCGACGCTCTCGGAAGCTGCGGACGAGCTCGAGTCAGCGGGCGCTCACGCGGTCCTGCCGCTCGCCCTCGCGCGCGCGTAGTGCCCGGGAAAATCGATAGCAAGACCCCTTCAATCTCCTACAAAAGAAAGCCCCCGGCAGAGGGCCGGGGGCGTATCGGTGCGCGCGTGCGCACGTTAGTTGAGCGTGCAGGTCGAGCCGCACGAGCCGGAGGGCTGTTTGCCCGTCATAGCTTCGTAGTGGCTTCGAATGTCCGATTCGCTAAGGAGGTGGTCATACACCGCCACCTTTCCAACAGCTCCCTCAAACCAGGTATCCATGGACATGGTCCCAATATTGAGGGGCGAAGATCCTGCCTTCGGCTTGATCTTGTACTGGCTCATGCATCCGGTCGGCGCGTGCTTGTCGAAGTTCTGCTTGATGCCGTTCACCCAGATGTTGATCGTGCCGGGATACGATGACGAACACTCCGACGGGCGGGCGCTCATGTCGTACTCTGCGACGACGTGGAGCCACTGTCCCGATTTTATGAGGCCGTCCTGCGGCTGCCAGTCGGCGCCGCTGCCCAATCCCGCCGAGGGATTGAAGACGTACGCGGAGAGTCGGTTCGGCCGATCCTCGGGAGTTCGCGTACTGTACATACGGGCCTCCCACTCACAATTCGGCGAGTAATCCTGGCACTTACCCATCCAATCGACGTACCCGTCGCCGCTTACTTCGGAAAACTGGAGCGTATCGGGACGGATCCACGCCTCCCACGTGAGCTTGCCCGTGGTGGGAATGGAGAGTGACGAATCGGACGGCACCGTGAGGTACTGCCCCGATCCGTTAAAGTTTGCGGCGCTGTCGCCGTTTGGCAGCGTGGCCTTCTGCGGCGTGCCGCCGCGGTAGGTACCGCTGTTCCCATTACCACTTAGGTCGCGCTCGCTTCCGGAGGATCCGGAGTTCATCGCGAGAAACAGCGTGGGTTTCTCGCTAAGGACGAGCGCGTCATACGCCGTGCTCGCAGGGACCGTTGCCGGAGCGGTTTGCTTCGGAGCCGGAGGAGTTTCCTCCTCTTGCTGCGACACAGTTGGTTTCGGTTCGGGCTTGGGTTCCGGTTTCGGAGTCGGCTTCGGTTCCGGTTTCGGTTCGGGCTTGGGATCAGGTTTCGACTCAGGCTTCGGCTCCGCCTTTTGCGCGGAAGAGGACTGCGGTTCATCCGCTTTCTCTTCCTCTTGCTTCGGCGTCTCCGACTTCGGCGTCACGTCAGCAGATGCTTCCGCTACCGTAACGACCGGCGCCTTCGGCTTAATCGGCTCGATCGGAGTGAGCGGCCGAATGCGCGAACGCGGGGTGCGGCGCTTCGCCGGAACATTCTCCTTTTCCTCATCATCGTTCGCGTTGGAAGCGAGTGCGACGTCTTCGTCGCCGCTGTCCTTCGGATCGCTGTGGGCTGGCTTCTGCGTGCTGAAGCCGGTACTGACGATCGGAGATTGATTCTCGATGGTGCTGCTAATCGCTCGCCTACTCATGCGCGTTTCGTGCCGACGTTCGCTTGATGCGCGATGCCGGGGTGAATCCGTTTGCGCGACCGCGAGTGCGGGTGCCGCGCTAAGGAGCATGACGTTTGCGAGCAGTACGCTCACGATGCCGATTTTCACGACATGGGCGTGTGCCGGCTGCGTGAGCGCGGCAATTCGTACGTTACTCATGTGCGATATCGAAGTTCCGTAAAAGAAACTTCGAAAACTAGTTTCTAATTCTCGTAGTGCATGTATGTCGCAGCGCATGTTCGCACTCATGCACGGAATACGAAATGCGCCGCTGTACATACGCGGCGCATTCTGTAGGAGTGAGCGCCCCAGTCAATTAAAAATTGTCCCCAAAAATTAATGAACCTACGATGTACGCAACTATCGCCCTTTCTGGCTTCATGTATTTTCGTTGAACGACGCGCACTGTACGCTGTCCAGATTGTCAGCAATTGCGTTTCGTTCAGTAATTCACGCGCTCTATCAAATGTGGTACGTTTGCCTCTACGGAGAGGTGGCAGAGTGGTCGAATGCAGCACACTGCTAATGTGCTGAGCCTCAAAAGGGCTCCGAGGGTTCGAATCCCTCCCTCTCCGCCCGATGTCCAAGTTGGAACCTAAGCAAAATATGAATATTTTGGTGATTGGTTCCGGAGGACGAGAACATGCACTTGCGTGGAAGCTAAAGCAGTCTCCGCGAGTCAAAAAGATATTTACAGCACCTGGAAACCCAGGAACCGCCCAAGTTGGAGAAAATATCGCACTCGATATTTTAGATCATCAGGCGGTTATTGATTTCGTTAAGGAGAAACAAATCGATCTTGTGGTCGTCGGCCCCGATGATGCGTTAGCGTCAGGTATCGTGAATTCTCTCCAAGAGGCTGGAATAAAAGTATTCGGTCCAACCAAAGAAGCCGCAGAGATTGAATGGTCAAAATCTTTTGCCAAGGAATTGCTAGAGCGTCTGAATATTCCTACAGCTAAATCCAAGACTTTCACTGATATCGCTGAAGCAAAAGACTACGTACGAGATCATAAATATCCACTCGTTATAAAAGCGAGCGGTCTCGCTTTAGGTAAGGGGGTAGTCATTGCGCAAACTCGAGAAGAATCAGAACAAGCACTCGAAGAAATGATGTCTCAAAAGACTTTCGGGGTTGCTGGCGAAACGGTAGTTATCGAAGAGTTTCTCAAAGGCGAAGAGATTTCAATCCACGCTTTTTGTGATGGCGAGACAGTAATAATGTTTCCCTCCGCGCAAGATCACAAACGTATTTTTGATAACGATCAGGGGCCGAATACGGGCGGTATGGGCACAGTCGCTCCTGTTCCTGGAGTTTCTAAGGATGTTTTGAATCAAGTAGAGCGAGAGGTAGTAATACCGATCATCGAAGAGCTCAAAAACATAGGCCGCCCTTTTAAAGGAGTTTTATTCCCTGGCATTATGCTCACAAAAAATGGACCAAAAGTGCTTGAGTTCAATGCGCGTTTTGGAGACCCGGAAACGCAATCGTATATGCATATTCTTAAGACTGATCTCATCGAGATTCTGCTGGCTTGTATCGAAGGTGCTTTAGATACTACGAGAATCGAATGGGAAGATAAATCAGCTTGTTGTGTCGTATTTGCTTCAAAAGGATATCCAGGAAATTATGAAAGAGGGCTGCCTATTACAGGTATTTCAGATGCTGAAAAAATAGATGACGTAATTATTTTTCATGCAGGTACAAAATCTGACGCTGGACAGATTGTAACCAATGGCGGCAGAGTGCTTGGCATAAGCGCTATGGGCCCTACCCTAGAGGAAGCTCGGCAGAAAGCTTATAGCGCAGTCGAACTAATAAATTTTGAAGGCAAGCAGTTTAGAAAGGACATCGCATAGGGTTCCTTATAATCTTATCAATCTGGTTGAAATTGAGCCGTTTCGGTTCAAACTTCGGGACATCGTCCCCGCCAACAAAATAGCGCCGCGAGGCGCATATTTTGTTTGCGGCGAAGGCGAACAAGCACTTAGAATCCCAGGGGCGAATCTTGCTGCTCAACGAGCACTTGACCGAATCCTCCTCTATATATGTCATCCATAATGAATGTAAAGTGCTAACCCGTATGAATCTACCGCTCGGCATTTACGAACACTACAAAGGCAATACGTACGAAGTGCTCGGGGTCGCGAGGCACAGCGAGACGCAAGAGGAGCTCGTCCTATATCGAGCACTGTACGGAGATCATAGTTTGTGGGTCCGTCCCCTACGGATGTTTCTTGAGACTGTCATAGTGGACGGCGCAAGCGTTCCAAGATTTAAATTGCGGGAGCAAAAAAAGCCCGACCGATTTACATAATGCCCGCGGCGAGGTATCTTTCCCTCGGAATCAACAGGGAGAGTGCCATGCGGATTTCGCCAGCATACCAGTTGCGCATAGCGCTGGAAGAAAGAATAGGGAGGAACGCGCGCGCTCAAGCACTTTACCGGTGGTATATGTCTCTGCCGGAGTGGGAGAGGAACGCTATCGAAACGGCCTGGTTCATACTGGACCTCGCTCCTCTTTTCCTCATAACTATTTGCGAATGGCTCGGAGGAAAATTGCCGGGCGGCAAAAAGGAGGACACCTCCTTTGCCATCTTCCTCGCAATCCTGGGGCTTTTGGTATACCTACACCCCCTCGGCTGGATCGTGATATGTATGGCGATTCAGTTCTATGGTCTGCTCTGGTTTGGTATCGTCATGCAAGACTATGCCTACAGGAGCGACCCTGCTGAACGTGAGACAGACTGATCAAGACCGTACGCAATAGAGAGGCCGCCCCCTGGGACGGCCTCACTTCATGCCCTATACTTATCAAAACGACATCATGCGCCTATGACGCTGCTCAAGGAATTCAAGCAATTTATCCTGCGCGGGAACGTAATCGATCTGGCAGTCGGCGTCATTATCGGGGCGGCATTCGGCACGGTGGTGAACGCCTTGGTGAAAGATCTGCTGACGCCGCTCATCGGGGCGATCGCAGCGGTACCTGATTTTTCAGAATTGAAATTCACGCTGAATGGCAGCGAATTTATGTACGGCGATTTTATCAACGCCGTCCTCTCCTTCCTTCTCGTCGCATCGGCGATTTTCTTCCTCATTATCACGCCTATGAACCGGCTGGTCGCCCGAGCGCGCGCGGGGAAGAGCCCCGACCCGACCACGAAGAAGTGCCCGCAGTGCTTGAGCGAGATTCCTATTCAGGCGACGCGCTGCGCGCACTGCACGCAGGTCGTGGGGGACTAGGCGAGGGCTTCGTCTCCGGAGGCGTACGCGGTACGCTCACCCTCGTGTTCGAACACGCTAAGCAAGCGGTACCTCCCTACGCCCGTGAGGGCGATACCGAAGGAGGTCGCGAGGAGCAGGAGTTCCAATTCGGAACCTACGAAACCCTTGTTCGGGACGGTAACGAGCGCGAGCGCGACGAGCATCGCAATCCCGGTAGCGACTGCGGCGACCCGCCCCAGAACACCCAGAATGAGCATGGCCCCTCCGAGGATCTCGACTGCGATGATTATGTATGCGAACCCGGGCAGTCCGATCGACTGCATAAAGGCAGCCGTGCCGTCCACATTGCCAAGCTTTACCCATCCGTGGTGCATAAAAATGAGTCCTGTCGCGACCCGAATGAGGAGTAGACCGAACGCTCGCTGATAAAAGAAACGGCTGATGCGTGTAAGCATAGTACCGGTATCAAAATCGAGTAAGTACCGGAAGTATATAGGAAGTAGGCGCGCAGGTTACCCACAGCCGCGATCCACGAAATGCGCGCCCCTAGTATCCCGCAACGCGCGACAGCTCCATCGTATACGCGCTCAAAAAAGCACCGATCGCCGTGATTGCAACGACATACCTGCGCAGGTATCGCATGCGCCAAGTATGGCGCGCCTCTCATGAGTACTGCGTTAATTTCGAGCCCCGGGCTCGTGGGGCGCGTCCGCGCTGCCCAGCTCCCTACCGAGCGCGATGCCCGCTGCTTCCAGCTCCGACTCCTTTGGATTCCCCTGCTCGCCTCGGAGTGGGAGCTCCGGAAGGAAGAGAACGATGAGAAAGGCCGCCGCAAGCGGCAGTGTGGCGACGAAGTACGTTTCGGAGAGCGCGCCTGCGAAGGCGGTGCGTACGATTCCGAGGAAATGATCGAGAGCCGCGTGCGCCGAAGCAAGCATCTGCGGCGGCAATGACGCGAGCCCCTGTTCAATGACATCTTTGCCCTGCGGCGTAAGGAAATTTTGTATTGCCTCCATATCGAATGTCCCCTTCGCGCTTGGCAAGTACTGCAGGAACGGCTCGTCACCGATGTCGCCGAGCCGCTTGGCGAGCGCACCGTTGAGGAATCCCCCGAGGAGCGCGCTCCCCACGGTGCCGCCGATGTTGCGCGCCACCTGCAGCGAAGAGGTTACGACGCCGAGGTAGCGCGGCTCAAATGCGCTCTGCACAACGAGATTGAAAATCGGCATGGTCACGCCGAGTCCAAGTCCCATGAGGATCATTTTGATCACGAGCTCCGTATGGGAGGTGTCGGTCGAGAGGCGTGAGAAGAAGAACATAGCGATCGTCGTGAGTGCAACGCCGCAGACCGTGAGTACCTTGTACTTGCCTGTGCGCGAGACAATTTGTCCCGAGAGCGCGCTCGAGAACACAATCGCGAGTGTCATCGGCGTGAGCACCAGTCCGGCATACGTGGCACTGAAGCCGATGACTCCCTGCGCGAACAGAGGAATGAAAATGATCGAGCCGAACATGCCGATCATAATGAGAAACATCACTGTGACGGAGACGGCGAACGCGCGGTTCGCAAAGAGCCACAGCGGCAGCACGGGATCAGCCGCTTTCTGCTCGACCCACTGGAAAATGAGTAGGAATCCCACGCTCGCGGCAAAGAGCGCGAGGATGACGCCGGAGGTCCACGGGTATTCCGCGCCGCCCCAGACGAGCGCGAGGAGGAGCGGCACGATTGCCGCCGCGAGGAGCGCCGCGCCCGCATAATCGATCGGGTGCTTGCGCTCGCGGTGGGCGCGGCGCGGCAGCTTCCACCAAATCACGGCGAGTGCGAGGGCACCGAGCGGAATGTTGATGTAGAAAATCCACCGCCAGCTCACCGCATCCGTGAGCCAGCCACCAAGGAGCGGTCCGACGACGCTCGCGAGCCCGAATGCGGCGCCGATCGCGCCCTGCCATCTACCGCGCTCGGCGGGTGTGAACAGGTCGCCTACCACGGCGAATGCATTCACCATGATCGCCCCGGCGCCCACGCCCTGGATCGCCCGAAATAGAATGAGCGACGCCATGGACCACGCGGCACCGGAGAGCGCCGACCCGAGGAGAAACACGCCGATACCGAGCATGAAAAAGAGCCGCCGCCCATAGATGTCGGAGAGCTTACCTACCAAGGGCACGGTAACGGTAGAGGCGAGCATGTAGGCGGTTATGACCCAGCTTAGGTGCTCGAAGCCCTGCAGCTCGCGCACGATCTCCGGCATCGCGGTGGCCACGATGGTCTGATCGAGCGCGGCCAGGAGCAGCGCGAGCATAGCGCCGAGCATCGCTCCGGCACGCGGATCTTTCATGAATGCGGGCATGAGCGGCTAGTATACACCACTCCCCTAATCGGCGATGAAAGCTCCTCGCCTATCCCCATGGCGCGCTGGACAGATAGTACATACTATAGTATATACTATGGTATATACGAATAACGCACCCGAACCATGACGCACACGCGCAAGCTTATGAAAATCGCCGGGTATAGCTACGCGATCTCGATTCCGAAGGAGATCGTGCTTAAGTACGGCTGGAAGGAGAAGCAAAAGCTCGTCGTAACCGATCTCGGACGGGGTCGCCTGGAGGTCCGCGACTGGAAGAGCAAGTAGGCGCGCGCATGGTGCTCCTGATCGCCGTCGCCACGTTCGTCTCCACGCTCCTCGGAGGACTTTTTGCGCTCTACCTGCGCGACAAGCTGCACCTCATCACGGGGTTTGCTGCGGGGGCAGTGGTCGGAATCGCCTTTTTCGATCTCCTTCCTGAAGCGCTTGAGCTCGGCGCGCCTCACTACGATCCCCGACTTATCTTGAGCGTCGCGAGTTTCGGATTCATCCTCTACCTAGTTCTCGATCGCGGACTCTTCCAGAGAGCGCATGCGCACGGCAGCGAGACGCCGCACCTTCTCGGCGCGGCGAGCTTATGCCTGCACAGCTTTCTCGACGGCGTCGCGATAGGGCTTGCGTTCCAGGTGTCGGCTGCCGTCGGGGCGGTGATCTCTGCTGCCGTACTCATGCATGATTTTGCGGACGGCATCAACATCGTTACGCTGACGGCACGGCTCAAGGAGCACCGAGCGCGAAGCGTCCGCTGGCTGATCGCCGCTGCGGCGGCACCCGTCCTCGGCGCGGCTTCCACCATGCTCTACAGGGTACCGGAGCACGCACTTGCGATCATACTCGCCCTGTTTGGCGGATTCTTTTTCTACATCGGCGCCGCGGAGCTCATTCCGGAGAGCCAGCACGAGCACCCGGTCCTGCTCACGACCGTTATGACCGCGCTCGGTATGCTCGCGCTCTATCTCGTTGTCCGCATGGCAGGTATTTAGAGCGCTTTTTGTATCGCCCAAGAGAGGAGCGAGAGCACGATCGCACCGAGGAAGGCGGGCCAGAATCCCGCGACGACGAATCCGGGGACCAAGAGTGTCATCATCCAAAAGAGGAGCGCATTCAGTATGAGCGAGAATATCCCGAACGTGATGATTGTGATCGGGAGCGTCAGGAGACGCAGCACGGGGCGCACCACGATCACGATGACCGACCATACGAGCGCGACGAGGAGCGTCGTCGTCCAGCCGCCCTCCACTCCCACGCCGGGGACGATCTCAACCGTGAGGAACACCGCAGCGACGGTGCCAAGGTAGTGAAGAAGGGTGCGCATCGCCCTATGATACGGCAGCGAGGGGTGTACGCAATGTGAACGCGCCCCGTACGGGGCGCGTTCACGCTATCGAGGGCTTCAGCTACTCCCACTTATCGCCCTCCGCTTCACTTGATTCAGTTTCGTCGTCGGATGCATCCTCTTCCTCCCCTCCTTCCTCAAGGTCAGGAGCCTCTTCCAATTCCTCCTCGCGCTCTTCGTCGTAATTCATGGCGAAACACGCTAATTTGTAACAGCCGAACACGCATATAGTACTCACGCGCCGACGCCGCGCAAGATGGGAAAAATGACCCACCTGTGCATAACTCCGGTCCAGAGAAAACGCTGGAACATAACCGCCCAGAGCCGGAGTATACTGCGCCCTATGGATCCGGAGGGCGCGCTCGAACACCTCTTCCGCCTGACGCCGGGACAAAAGTCCGCGCTTCGGCGGCTCGGCCTCAAAACGATCCGGGACCTCCTCTATCACTTTCCATCGCGTTTCGAGCGCGGCGGCAGCGAGCGTGAAATAGCCGGCCTCGCCGCGGGAGAAGAAACGACCATCTTTGGCACGATCACCAAGCTTGGCACGAGGCGATCTTGGAAACGGAAGATTCCCGTGGGTGAGGCGACGATCACTGACTCGTCCGGATCGATACGGGTCATGTGGTTCCACCAGCCCTACCTCGCCAAGAAGTTTTCCGAGGGTGCTTTCGTAAAAGCGGTGGGAACGGTCGCGGGAAAGGGCAGCTCGCCCTACCTCGCCAATCCGCATGTCGAGCCGGCAGACCCGGCCGACGCCGGGCTCTTTAAGCGCAGAGAGGCAACCGACGCTCCTCCGCTCTTTGCGGTGTATCCGGAGAGCCGCGGTATCACGTCGCTGTGGTTTCGCCACGCGATCGAGAAAGTCCTGGGGAGCGGGACACTCGAGGCGCTTTCCGACCCCATTCCGGATCCGGTTCTCGCGCGCTACTCCCTGCCCCACCTCGCCGCCGCGCTCGCGTGGATGCATGCGCCTCAAAAGGAGCCGCAGGTTGCGGCGGCACGCAAACGGTTCGCCTTTGAGGAGATATTCGCGATCAATGTCGCCCGCGCAATCGAACGGAAAGAAAACGATGCGCTTCCGGCTTTCCCGATCGAGGACGCCGCGGAGCTCGCGCAGCAATTCACTGAATCGCTCGAGTTCACCCCCACGGGGGCGCAGCGCCGCGCGATTGCAGACATCGCAAAAGACTTCTCTCGCGGACAGCCGATGGCGCGCCTTCTCGAAGGCGACGTGGGGAGCGGGAAAACCGCCGTCGCGGCCGCGACCAGCTACTGCGTGGTCAAGAGTCGGCCCCGTGGGCAGACGTTCGGAACGCTGCAGGTCGCGTACATGGCTCCAACGGAGATCCTGGCGAATCAGCACTTCAATTCTTTTATTGAACTCTTCAAGCATCTTCCGATACAAATCGCACTCATTACGGGGAGCGGCTGCAAAAAATTTCCGTCGAAGACGGCGCGCGGCGGCGCGACTGATATTTCCCGCGCCCAGCTTCTGAAGTGGGTCGCAAACGGCGAGATCGCCATGGTGGTGGGTACGCACGCGCTTATCCAAAAGGCAGTGCGCTTCAAGCACCTCGCCTACGCGATCGTAGACGAACAGCACCGCTTCGGCACGAAGCAGCGGCGTGCACTCGTACAAAAAAGCGCCGCGCGAGTCAGTGCCGAGCGCGCAGGAGAGCGCACACCCTCTCCGCACTTCCTCTCCATGACGGCAACGCCCATTCCCCGCACGCTCGCACTCACGATGTACGGAGATCTCGACCTTTCTATCCTCGACGAGCTTCCGCCGGGGCGCCTTCCCGTGCGTACGCGCATCGTGAAGCCGAGCGAGCGGCATGAGGCCTATGAAGCGATTCGCAGCGAAGTGAGAGAGGGGCGGCAGGCGTATGTCATCTGTCCGCGTATCGAGGAGCCCGACCCGGCAAAGGAGAATGCCTTGCAGGCGAAATCCGCGAAGGCGGAGGCCGCGCGGCTCGCTAAAGAGGAGTTTTCCGGCTTGCGGATCGGCCTTCTGCACGGCGCGATGAAGCGTCCGGAGAAAGACGAGGCGATGCGAGCCTTCTCCGCGCATGAGTACGACATACTGGTAGCGACGTCGGTCGTGGAAGTCGGGGTAAACGTGCCGAACGCGACGGTCATTCTTATAGAGGGAGCAGAGCGCTTCGGGCTCGCGCAGCTGCACCAGTTGCGCGGTCGGGTACAGCGCAGTAGTTTTCCGCCGCAATGCTTTCTTGTTCCGGAAACGTCGGGGCAAATCTCCCTCGCGCGACTCAAAACCCTTGAGAAGAGCGCGGACGGATTCGAACTTGCGGAGGCCGACCTCGCCGCGCGCGGCGCGGGCGATCTGTACGGCCGCCGCCAATGGGGTATGTCCGACCTCGGCATGGAAGCCCTGAAGAATCTCAAACTCATACGCGCCGCGCGCGAAGAGGCAGAGCGCCTCGTGCGTGGCGGCGAGCCGCTTCCCCGCGCGCTCCTCGAGCGCACGGCGCGCGCCAATGAGGAACTCCACGTGGAGTAATTAATTCGAGATCGTAACGCTCGCCGTATCCACGCGCGACCCGCGCGTGAGCGTGATCGTGTACGTGCCGCTGCCCTGGTACGTATGGGTTACCTGCTTTGTCACGGAACCGCTCCCGCAGGTCCCCTGCGACTGCGAGGTATGCGCGGATGCGTCGCCCCAGTTGAGATCGTACGCAGCGCAGTCAGACGACAGTTCGTACTGCGCCGTTACCGCACGGATATTGCCGCCCGCGCCAGCGGTTACCGAGAAGAAACCGCTCGTCGTAGTGGTCCCGGTGCCGCCACTCGGTGCGGAAACGGAGACGGTGAGCGTGCGCAGGGCGACGGAGCCACGCATCAGGCGAGGCGTAAAGGAGCCGACGGTCGTGTACTGGTGCGTAACGGTATACGTGCTCGGCGCGCAGCCATTGAGCGGCAGCGTGGCGGTGCCGCCGTCGCCAAACTCGATCGCGTACTGTTGGCTGTTGCACAGGCCGCCGTCCGAATTGATCAATCCTGTGAAGGTCGCGCTCATGGGCGCAGTGCCCGTCGAGGGCGACACATTGAACGTATCGTTCACGAGGTAGCCGCCGGAGCTCGTGCTGCCGCTGCCAACGACAACGGTCGCAGTCGTCGAGTGCGTCCCCGCGCGGAGCGTGATCGTATAGGTGCCCGAATTCGCGTACCGATGCGTGATCACCTGCTCATACGTGTTGCAGCCGCTCGGCACGGGGATCCAGGCGGGAGCCGTCGTATCGCCAAAATCGAGCTGGTAGAGCGGCGCGTCGCACGCACGCGTCGTATTGACCGTAGCCGTGATCGTCACATTGAGCGGCGCAGGACCATTGATCGGCGAGACTTTAATGAATCCGCCCACGTTTTCACTCCCCGCCGCGGTCGTGCCCGGCGGGCACTGGATCGCGAGCACCGCAGCGGTACGCGGCCCCACGACACCCCAGCCGGTCGAGGCGGGCGTGCCGGAAGAGACAACATAGAACTTCGCTTGCCATCGCTTCACCGCAGCCTCCGTGAGCGCGCCGTAGTAGCCGGTAACGAGTCCCTCTGGATAGATCGCCTTGTCGAGTGCGAGATAGCGCTGCAGTCGGCTCACGTCGTCCCCGGAGTCTCCGAGCTGGATGGTGCGACTCACGAGCGGGCACTGTACGCCCTCTGACGCAGTCTGTTGCACTTGGCCTGCCGCGATTTGCTTTTGGAGCTGCTCGATGCGCTGGAGAAGATCGGTAACCTGCGCGCGGAGCTCGTCTACGGTGAGTGCGGACGCTCCAAGCGGGAACAGCAGTACTGCCGCAAGGGTGAGCGAGGCGAGCGACTTCATGGCCTCATTCTCGCACGCAAGGCTGGAGGGGCAAATACCCTATGCACAGTGCTTATAATGCGAGCGCCATTGAGATCGCCGCGTCCACTGCCTCCACTCCCTTATTTGCCTTGCCTCCAGAGCGGGCACGGGCTTGCGCGAGCGTATTGGGTGTTATGACGCCGAATCCGATAGGTACTCCGGAGTCGAGCATGAGGCGCATGAGGCCGTGCGACACGGCGGAAGAAATGTACTCGTCATGCTTCGTCTCCCCCTTCAGTACGCAGCCGAGCGCGATAATCGCATGGGGATGGGGTTTGCCGCGCAGGAGCTTCGCGCATGCGAGCGGAATTTCGAAGCTGCCCGGCACGCGCACGATGGTGCGGCTTTTCTCCGGAACGCCCCAAGCGCGGAGCGTCTCGAGTGCTCCCTCGAGCATCGGCTCCGTGATGTCGCTGCTGAACGAAGATACGACTATCCCGACCCTTAGACGCGACGCGCCGCCGCGCGCTTGCTTCTTATGAGCATATTCTACACGGCGCATACGTCTTAGGCGGCGGTGGCGTACCGTGCCAGCATATCCACCTCTACATTAACGAGGTCGTCAGCTTCGATCGAGGACAGGTTCGTGTGTGTGAGCGTGTGGGGAATGAGCGCGATCGTTACCCCGCCCGGGGTCTTTTTCGCGATTGTGAGCGAAACGCCATTCACCGCCACGGAGCCCTGCGCAGGCAGAAGGCGCGAGAGCCGCGCGGGTGTGCGCAGCGCGATTTCATACGAGCCGCCGCGCTTAGTGCGATGCGCAACCGCACAACGCGCGTCCACATGCCCCTGCACGAAGTGGCCGCTGACCCGATCACCCACGCGCAGCGAACGCTCCAGATTGACGCTGTCGTTTTTTTTCAAAAGTCCGAGCGTCGTTTTTTTCAGCGTTTCCGGCATGTACTCAACTTCAAAAAAAGAAACGCCGGTCGCACCCACAGTGGAGCACACGCCGTCCACGGAAACGCTCTCTCCCGGCTGAAGCTTCCAGTGCGAGGGCTTAGTGATGCGCATCGTGCGCCTGCCGCCGTGCTTGTGCGTCGCGAGCACCTTCCCTTGCGCTTCGATGATGCCGGTAAACATACGATTAGTGTTGCTCGAAAAAGTCCCTAACAGCTTTCACGTCGGCGGCAATAGCCGCGCGCAGGGCTTCGTCATTCTCGAACGGCGCAGTGTCGCGCAGCTTTTTTTGTAGCGTGATGCTCATATCCTGATCGTATAGCTCTCCCCAGAAATCAAGGAGGTGCGCTTCGAGCACGCGCCGCGCAGGGTCTGCGAATACCGCCGCGTGATACGTCTTCGGTCCGATGGCGACGACCGCCGCGAAAATGCCGGAGAGGTCTTCCGAGAGCGGAATGTTCGCCGTAGGGAATCCGAGCGCTCCCGCGCGACCCTCCCCTCGCGCCGCTTTACCGGTAAACGTCTTGTCCACGGGGCTAAGAATAGCCATTTTTCTCGGTGAGGCAACCAGCGCCTCGACGTCAGTTCGTCGTGGGCTGCAAGACTGTGTCCGCCCTCCTGGACTCGAACCAGGAACCGCCAAGGTATAAGCTTGGTGCTCTAACCATTGAGCTAAGGGCGGATGCAATCTTTCAAGACCACGCTAGAGGCGATACGCGCTTCCTCTGGCGTTCTGATTATAGGTACTTCACCGGGACCGCGCCACCCGCTTCCTCGGCGCTCCTCCAAGCGGCTTTTCACGAATCGCGCTCGCAACGGCTTTCACGACACGCGCATCGAACATATCAGGAAGAATGCGTGCCGCACTTGGGCGCTTTACGAGGCCCGCGAGATTCTTCGCAGCCTGCAGCTTCATCATGCGCGTAATGTCGCGCACCTTGTGATCAAGCGCGCCGCGAAACACTCCGGGGAACACGAGCGAGTTGTTCAGCTGATTGGGAAAATCGGAACGACCGGTCGCGATCACCGCTGCGCCGCCTTCGGCTGCGTCTTCTGGAAAAATTTCCGGGATCGGATTGGCAAGCGCGAAGACGATCGCGCCGCCCGCCATGCGGAAAATGTCTTTTGCGGTCGCGAGGCCAGGACCCGACACGCCGATGAGGACGTCCGCCCCTGGCAGCACGTCGGCTAATCCTCCGCTCACACGGTCCCGATTCGTGAATGAGGCGAGCGCCATTTTATGCGTGCTTAGATCAGGCCGGTGCGTACCGATCGCACCGTGTCGATCCAGCACGATCATGTGCTCCACCCCTGCTGCGCGGAGCAGGTGCGCGATCGCCGTTCCCGCCGCGCCTGCTCCCGAGATGACGACGCGCACTGATTGCAGCGTCTTCTTCACGACCGCAAGCGCATTAATGAGACCGGCAAGCACGACGATTGCCGTGCCGTGCTGGTCGTCGTGCATCACCGGGATCGGCAGCTCTTCCGCGAGGCGCTGCTCGATCTCGAAGCACTTCGGCGCGGCAATATCCTCGAGATTGATTCCGCCGAATCCGGGCGCGATGCGCGCGACCGCGGCGACGATATCGTCGGGCTCGGTAGCGTCGAGTACGATCGGGATTGCGTCTATATTCGCGCGCGACTTAAAGAGTGTCGCCTTCCCCTCCATGACTGGCAGCGCGCCCAGCGGCCCCACATTACCCAGCCCCAGCACGGCTGAGCCGTCCGACACGATAGCGACGGAGTGTCCTTTCATGGTGTAGAGGCGCGCCTCTTCCGGATTCGCGGCGACGTGCTTAGCTACCGCGGCAATGCCCGGCGTGTAGGCGAGCGAGAGCTCTTCTTTGTTGCGCACGCGCACCGATGGATCGGTGCGAAATTGCCCGCGGTTCTTTTTATGGAGGGCGAGGGAACGTGCGTCCAAGTTCTTACGCATAAATCGCAAGTATAGCAGCCCCGTCTAGAGCCGCTCGCCGCGTATGAATACCGCCTCGAGCGAACCCGGCATGGCTCGGCCCTCGAGTGGCGACCACCCCGACTTCGTCTTTAGGTCTTCGCGGCGGACCGCCGTTCTCTTCTTCACATTGAGCACGGTGAGCGAGCCGACGAATCCTTTTTTGATTTCGCCGAATCCCTTGCCGAAGACACGCTTCGGGAACTGGCGCGCAAGGTGCCCGTTTACGAACTGCGCGGGATAGTACGCAGCCGCACGTGCGATGTCCTGCGCGGAAAATCCGCGCTCGCGCATGAGCCATGCGCACACGAGCGCGTACGTATCGAGCCAGGGTGCGCCACTCGTATTGTTCTCCTCACACGTCGCGAGAAAAAGGTCGCGATCGCGTGTCTCAATGAGTGCCGCGATTTCGGTAGGCGTCTTGCCGGGGTACTCACCGCTGAATTTCTTGAATGCAGCGTGCTTTTCATCTTTCGTGTGCGGCGCATGGTCCGTCGCCAAGAATTGTATGAATCCGCTCTTGAGCCCTCCTATGAGCGCCCTCCGATGCTCGGGTGCCTGGATCGCAGGATTCATTTGGACCTTGAGCCACAGCGAAGGATCTTTATCCGTCATGGACGTATCGAAGAGCAGATGGAGGGGCGAGACTTCGAGCACGATGTCGCAGCCGCGCGCGCGATACGCGTCGATAAGCTCGAAACTCTCGCCGCCGGTAGACCAGTGGCAGAGCTTAGCGCGGATCCGATGCTTCTCTATGAGCGGCAGGAGCAACCGAAGCCCTTCGTTGACTGCCGGTACGGGACGCCGCTCGCTGTGCGTCTTTCCTGCTGCGGATGCTTGGATTACGGGCTCGTACTCCACGTGGAAGGAAATCGAATGGCCGCGATAGCGGGAGAGGATGCGATCAAGGTCGCTCGCATAGACGACGGTGAGATCGCCCACGGATTTGCCGAAGTACAGCTTGTAGAAATGCTCGCCAGGTTTGCCAAGCGGCTTCGTGCGCGCGTCGATGCCGATGTAATTGAGGATCGAGACGGGGTGGCCGAGCTTCGCTACCCTGCCCCGGTGCCACTTCAGTGCTTTGGTGTCGACGACGGGGTTCGGCGTATTGGGCATCGCGCATACATGCACGACGCCGCCGTGGAGTGCCGCATCCGCTGCCGTCTCGTATTCCTCTTTGTAGTTCTGCGCGCCGGTGTCGTCTTCCCGCGCATGAATGTGTACATCGCCGAATCCGGGAAAGATGAGGCGCTCGTCGCCGAATGCATAGTCCACGGGGGTTTTCTTGGGAGTCTTTTCTACGCGCGTAATCAAGCCGCTCTTCGGGTCGATGGTGATTACGCCGCGGTAGGGCTTTTTATCGTGACTCGCGATGATGCCGGAGATCGTCACCATAGCGCCACGGTAGCACGAACCGTTGTTCGTATCAGTACGCGCTTCAGGCGAGCGGCTGGTGCTCGATATCTTCCTTCTTTTTTGGAACGATAGCGCACTCGATCAGTATTTTCTCGAAATCCGCCCGCTCAATCGTCTCGAACTCAATGAGCGCTGCGGCGATCGCGTCCAACGCCTTGCGATGAGTGCGCAGCACTTCCTCGCCCTTCTTGTATGCCTCCTCGATTATGCGCTTCACTTCCGCATCGATCGCCGCGGCAACCTCCTGTGACTGCTGCTCATTGCCTTCGAGCCCAGTCCCGAACATCGCCTTCGCCGCGCTCGGAGAGAACGCGATCGGTCCCATCTTCTCCGACATGCCGTAGCGAGTAACCATGTCCCGTGCGAGACCGGTGAGCACCTGAAGATCGTTTGAGGCGCCGGTCGTGAGATCGTCGAAGATCATTTGCTCGGCGATATAGCCGCCGAGACTGACCGCGATGTCGTCGAGAAATTCGCGGCGCGACTGCATGCGGCGCTCATCGAGCGGTAGTTTCAGCGTGTACCCGGCCGCGCGACCGCGGCTAATGATCGAAACCTTGTGCACGGGATCCGCGTACGGCAGCACGCTCGCAATGAGCGCATGCCCCGCCTCGTGATAGGCCGTGATCTCTTTCTCCTTCTTATTGAGCACATGGCTTCGACGCTCCGGTCCGAGCATCACCTTCTCGATTGAGCGGATCAGATCGTACTGCGTGATCTCAGTGCGATTTTCGCGCGCGGCGAGAATGGCGCCCTCATTCATCAGGTTCGCCAGATCCGCGCCTGAAAATCCCGGCGTGCGCTCGGCGATCGTTTCCAAATTGACGTCGGGGCCGAGCGGCTTCAGCTTGATGTGCGTCTTCAGGATGTCTTCGCGATCTTTGCGATCCGGCAGGTCGATGACAACGCGCCTATCAAAGCGACCCGGGCGCAAGAGCGCGGGATCGAGGACGTCCGGGCGGTTCGTCGCGGCCATGACGATGACCTTCTCGTTCGGCTCGAAGCCATCCATCTCGACGAGGATCTGGTTCAAGGTCTGCTCGCGCTCGTCGTTGCCGCCGCCCACGCCTGAGCCGCGCACGCGTCCAACTGCGTCGATTTCGTCGATGAATACGATTGCCGGTGAAGCCCGCTTCGCCGTCTGAAACAGGTCGCGCACGCGTGAGGCGCCCACGCCTACAAACATTTCCACGAACTCGGAACCGGAGATCGAAAAGAAAGGCACGCCGGCTTCCCCCGCGACGGCGCGCGCGAGCAGCGTCTTTCCCGTGCCGGGAGCACCCATGAGCAGCACGCCCTTCGGAATGCGCGCGCCGATCTGGATGAACTTTTTCGGATTCTTGAGGAAGTCGACGATTTCTGTAAGCTCCTCCTTCGCTTCCTTCGCGCCCGCGACGTCCGCGAACGTTACCTTTTGCGCCGTGTCGTCGGGCGATGTCATACGAGCGAGCGAGCGGCCGAAGGTAAAGGCCTGCATGCCTGCGCCACGCATCTGGCGCGCGAGGAACCACACGATTCCGAGGAGGAGAAAGACCGGGATGATGAGCGGCGCGAGCGTGAGGAACCAGTAGCGCAGTCCTCCCGGGTCCTGTACCTCAATTTTCACCGCGGCAATCTGCTCGGCAGTGAGTCCGTAGTTTTGGAGCGTGTCCGTGAAGGATGTCTCGGTTTCCTTGCGAGACGCCTTCCGTGATTCGTCGCCGTAGACGGCATGAATACTGTCGCCCTCGACGGTAACGGAGCGCACCCTTCCCCCCTGTATGTCGGTCGCTATTTGAGAGAGTGGCACGTTCTCCTCCTCTCCTTCGATGTATTGCCGGATGAGGCCGTAGCCAGCGGAGAGAATAAGAAAGATAGCGAACGCGACAGCCAGCTGCGTCCAAATAGAAGGCCCGCCTTCAGGAGGGGTGCTGCGCTGCGGACGCTTCGCGCGGGGCGTCTTTCGGGGTTGAGAGGAGCCGTTTGCCATTCGGTGCATTATACCCGAGCCGCTCATGAAAAAAAGCAGAAGACGCCTGTAAAAGAAGGCCGCATACGCTATGATTCAGCAATGACTCTCGTCGACAATAAGCGTGGGCTCTTCGAGTACGACATTCTCGAGGATATAGAGGCGGGCATGGAACTCTTCGGGTTTGAAGTGAAAGCGCTTCGTGCCGGGCAGGGATCTCTTCGCGGTGCGCGCGTCGTGGCGCGCGGCGGCGAAGCGTACCTCGTCGGGGCGACTATACCCCCCTGGCAGCAGGCAAATGCGCCGAAGTCGTACGATCCCGAACGAGCCCGGAAGCTCCTCCTCTCAAAAAAAGAGATCGCGCGTATCGCCGGGGCGGAGGGCGAAAAAGGGTTGACAGCAGTGCCAATTAAGGTGTATAATAAAGGGAAGGTGCTAAAGCTCGCGGTCGGAATCGCGCGCGGAAGAAAATCTCACGACAAGCGACATAAGATCAAAGAACGCGAGGAGAAGCGCCGAATCGAAAGGACTTTGAAAACTGAATAAAGAACGAGTGTTTGAGTGTGTTCTTGAAAGGAGGAGCTCATGTCTCTGATCGATGTGGGGGACATCCCCACATGGGTAAGCGTCGTCATTGTCGCCGCGCTGGCGGTGCTGATTCTCTTTAAGATCAGCGCTCCTCTCCTCGTGTTGGCGGAGTGGCTGGCGCAGCGGAAGGGAGACACCGAGCGTGACCGATGATATTTGGTTAGCGGTGGAAGCCGCGCTCATTACGGCGCTGTTGATCGGCGTCATCGTGATTGTCGTCAAAAAGAGATGACACTCACCGGGGAGAGCTTGATCTCCCCCACACTCAAACACTCGTTCGCCAGTCATTCGCTTAGAGCGCATTTCCTATTGTGAAATTCTGTGCGCGAAGCGCGCTGTAGGGGGGTGACTGGCTTCGACAAGGAACACGACATGTATTCGTGCGTGGCAGAGCTGGAACAACTCTTAAAAAGGTTCCAAACCAATACGTGCGAACAAAGTAGCACAGGCAATCCTCTCGCCTATCCAGGTGAAGGACTTGCAGCCCGCTTACGCTATTGCCTAAGCGGCCGTCTGCCGATTCGATCGCTTGAGTAGAATCGGATAGGCGTAATCACCTTCAAGCTCCAGCGAGAGCCGTCCGCCTCTCGCCCACGATAAGGACTCGGCGATGTGCGATTCTGTTCATCTCATACGCGCACTGCTTAAACACTTTCAGATGATCTACGCCAGGTAGATGCGCATACGTGTACTTCTTTGGACGGGAGTTCGATTCTCCCCACCTCCACTCGACTCGTTTTGCAAAAAAGCTCGCATGGTATGCGAGCTTTTTTGCTTTGCGGGGTAATCAATACGTAAATAGTATATACTATAGTATATACTATTGGACTCGGTCGAATGAAATTTTCTGCGGCCCGGCTGCGTACGGGGCCACTTGGTACTCCTGGAAGACGAACGTAACGGAATCTGCATCCACAACGAACGTGCCGTAATTCTCGGAGCTCGCAGCTGCCCCCTCTTCAAAGAATGCCTCCCCTAATTTTTCAGACAGCTCCCGGCGCGCGGCTTCCGCCACCTGCTCAAGCGATAGCCCGGTGAGCGCAAGTACATCGTTAAGCGATAGCTCTTCGCCAGTCTCGCCATCGAACGTGAAGCCGATGAACTGCGCGCCTGGATGCGCGCCTCCCAAGTACTCCGATATGACGAGCTCGACGCTCACGAAATCCTCTCCCGCATAGAGCGAATCGAAGAGACTCGTGAAGTCATACTGCACCGGTCCGCCGCCGGCCTGCGATGCATTCGCTTTGAAGCTGCTTATCGCGTCCTCGACTGTCTTCTTGATTCGCCGATCCGCTACGGGCAAGCCGAATTGCGGGTACTGCGCATTGATCGAGTACTGGTCGGTTTCTTCTCGGACCGGCACGACGGAAAGCGACACGTGTGGCTCCTCCTCCGGCGTCTCCGAGTGCGTATTTACAGCGGTCTGATCGGCGCTCCAATAGCTCTTTACGAGCGCCCCGATCCCCACGCCGAGCAAGAGTACGATCACAAGTGCGGCAATGCGGACTCCCATGTGCCAAGTATAGCAAGCCATATATGAAAAACGGTGAACAGCCGCTCTCGTAGACAGATTTCGCGCGGTATACTTTCCTCCAATGAACAAGCCTGGCGGCATATGGATGTCCATCATTCTTCTCGCAGGCCTGGTGCTCTTTCCATCAAGTTCTTCGGCCGCAGAGCAATTCCGGTGTCCCGACGGATCAATGTCCCATGAAGCAACGGCGCTTGAGGCCGCGAATGCATCCGTGATCGCCGGGAGCCAAGTATGTGCGAGCGATGCCGCGCTTGGAATAAGCAACGCGGCGGGAGCGGCCAAACAATACTTACGCGGGATACTCTGCACTCCAGATAGAGACAACTACGGCGGATACGGACCGGATCAAACGATTCAGCGATTGGATTCAGGATTCGCGCTGTGTGCAGCGACCTTCTTGAAGGCGGCGCAAACGCAAGGTATCCCTGTCTGCATCAAGGAGGGGGCCCGAACCGTGGCAAAACAGAATGAGTATGTGAGACGCGGCGTGCTCGCGTGCAAACATGGCTCCTCGTGCGAGCACCCGAGCGGTATCGCGATAGACGTGAATACGAATTCTGATTCGAATTATTCCCGTCTACATCAGGCAGCTATGAGCTACGGCCTTACGTTTTACCTTGGTTTCAAGGATAAATACCACTTCGTCCCTCAAAAAAACGGCAGCGGCTGCAAGGCGGGTGATGCGCAGACCGCAATCGCGTCGGCTGCGCCGAGCTTGGCTGATCTGTTCCGTACTAACACGAGCCCACTCGGCTCTCTTCTCAATCCGGGAGGCCAGGGCGGCGGCGCGCAGCCGCAACTTCCGCCGCAGCCGCAGCTACCCCAGCAGCCACTCTCGTCCGGCTCTTCCCCGCTCGGCAGCTTCTCACCTACTATTCCTCCCGGCTCCGGATCCCCCAGCGCGCCGGTCGTCGTCGGCTCCAATACCAGCGCGTCCGATTCTATCGATGCGTCCGACTCCGAAGATAGTGAAGACCTCGAAGACGGGCCGCTCTCGGTAGGCGACCGATTGTTGCTGCTTGCGGGAGGCGTCGATGCAGCGACACCCGTCGAAGTCGGGACGAGCGTCCCCATCGTGGTGAGCGGCAAGGATGCCGCAGGAATTTCGAGTACGGGCGGAAGTGCCGTAACTACAAGCACCATGGTATTCCCCACGGGCACCTCCGCTGTGCTCGCCGCGCAAACGTTCACCTCGCCCGATCTTGGCGGTGGAGCGGCGGATCAATCGTTCGACGTATTCGCGAACGCTTCTTCGAACACGCTCGTTGCCGCGCTCGCGGATATGAAGGACGCGCTCCTTCGCGCGCTGTCGTACATTCATCCTTTCAGCACTACCGGTCTCGCCGCAATAGGTAATTCGTCAGAGACAGGAGAATACATCGGAGACTAGTCATCGCACCCTCTGCGTGATATAGTTTACGTCCAAATGGGATTCACTAAGTACACACAGCAGAAAGAAAAAGAGCGCGTGCGCATGAATGAGGGCATCCGCGTTCCCGAAGTGCGCGTAATCGGCCCGGAAGGAGAAAATTTCGGCGTCATGGCTACGCGCGAGGCGATCGCGAAAGCCCAGGAACTCGGGTACGACCTCATCGAGGTTTCCGCGAATGC
>CAZRXN010000008.1:0-25356 GCA_964604085.1 uncultured Candidatus Saccharibacteria bacterium
ATTTTTCTCCGCGCTTCGCTGCGAGCGCCGCGCCCGCAGCCATTTGCTGCTGCTTGGATTTTGCCGGTGCCATACAGCAGACAGTGTGAATGTGCGCCGTGAACGAAACGTGAACGGTTTAGCGAAGCAGTTCAAGAACGCGCCGGACTTCGCTCGCAGGCAGGGCGAAGCTGATATTTTCTCCCACGCTCGAAATGGCCACGTTCATGCCGATCACATCTCCATCGAGATTAAGCAAGGGACCTCCCGAGTTGCCCTTGTTTATCGCCGCGTCGGTTTGGATCGCGTTTCGCAGGCGCTCGGTCGTATCCCCTGCCGCTTCACGCGCTACTACGTCCCGACCTAACCCAGACACGACGCCGACCGACACGGAGTTGCGAAACTCCGCGAGCGCGTTGCCGATAGCGATCACCGTCTGCCCGAGAGAGACGTCTTCTCCGCTGCCGAGTGCAAGCGAGTCGTACCCGCTCGTCCGCCTCGGCACGGTCAACACCGCAATATCCGCTTCGGGATCGCGATAAGCGACTGCGGCAGGAATCGCCGTCCCATCGTCAAGGACCACCGTGTACGACGCATCCGGATCAGAGACGACATGCTTGTTCGTTACGATCATGCCCTCCGACGAGACGAAAAAGCCGCTGCCCCCGCCGACCTGCACTTCCCGCGTGCCGCGCTCGGCGTAGCCGCCATACGACCAGAAACCCTGGCGCTCTTCGAGTATGGGAAGATCTTTCGAGATGATGACGGACACGACCGCAGGGCTCGCTACTTCGACGACATGCTCGACGAGCGAATCCTGCAGTGATACCGATGCGACCTGCGCCGCGCCGGGAGGCGCGCCCGTCGCTGCAAAGGCGTATAGGAAATATGAAGCGATCGAGGCGAGAAACGCAGCACTGCACGCAGATATGAAAATGGCCCGCAACTCGATGCGCCGATCGTACATAGAAGGAAGCCGCCTCCGGAAGCGGCTCCCCTCACTATCCCCTGTGCACAATGAATGATTTGTTAAGAAAATCGGAAAAAACTTACTTCTTCCCGAGAATCTTGAACATCTTGGTCCCGCAGACGCTGCAGATGCCCTGCATGGCGCGCCGGCCGCCCTTCATATCGACTTCCTTCGCGTCTTTCATCTCGCGTTTTTCCCTGCACTTCACGCAATATGCGATCTCCGCCATAGATAAAAGGGTTAGCTTGGTATGCGCCTAGTATAGCAGCGGGCCCCTGGGGCTCAATCTTGCCCCTAGAACAACTCGCGAGCGGCCTGCCAGAACTCCGGATGGCCCTGTTTGGTCATGTAGTACCACCACTCGGCCCCCCAGAGGTACTGCTCGGCAAAGCCGGTCTTGCGGGCAAATGAAAGCACCTCTCTAAATTTACCCAAATCCATGCGCTCCAGTTGCTCGGAAAGCGGCGTTTCGATAATAGGCCGTGGTAGCCAGGGCTCGAGTCCGAGCTCGATGAGCAGCGAAGGAGCGCGATCGGGAGCGGCTACGAGATCGATGACGTTCTGCTTGATACGGAAAAAAGCCGGGATGATCGGGTAGCGTATCGGGCCGTAGCCTTTGTACCAGACATAGAGGTATACGCTCGAGCCGAACACGTCTCCGAGGCGGCGCGCGCGCCACCATGAGCCGAACTCGCCGCTATCCGTAACGAGCGCCAGGTGCGTCGGGTCGATCTCGTGCACCAGGGCGACTTCCTTCTGAAGAAGCGCGAGGTTAACGCTATTCCCGCACCCCTCCGTAGCAAAGCTCGTCAGGAACGGCTCGTTCTCTACCTGCCAAAAACGAAGCGCGGGCGAATCCTTGTATCGCTCAAGCACGGTGCGCATGTACTCCAAAAGCTCGCGAGTGCGCTCATCCTCGGGCATCGCCTTCGCCCAGTCGGGTACATGGCACTCGGGCCAGCCCGGCAGGCGGCGGCCAATTCCGAGAATGACGGACGCACCGCTGCGCTCCGCTCGCTCCATTTGGTAATCGAGCGCGGAAAAATCCCACTGATCCCGCTTCGGCTCCGTGAGGGGCCAGTATGCGGCGAGGCGAAGCTTTCGCGCCCCCACATCGTCGAGTATCGCGTCGAAGGTCTCGCGCCAGTCCAGCCCGAGCTCCTGCGCGCGATACACGCTGAAGGATACGCCGTAGCTAACGTCCTGCGGAACCTCTCGGTGCGAGAGTGCAAAAAATCCGAGCGCCAGCACAGCGAGGGCGCCACATATGAGCGCGAGGCGCCGTGCGCATCCAGCGTTCCCCTTCGTATTCATTGCATCAAGAAGAGCGCGGCGAGGCCGAGCACGATGCATATCGTTCCATACAACTTGTGATGGAATTTATGCGGGTGGATTTCGTTTTTGAATACCGCTGGGAATCGTTTCGCGGAGAGATACGCGAAGGCGAGCAGAAAGACAAACTGCAAGCCGGACATCGCGTTCACGACCGATACCGATCCAAGATAGATCGCAAGCACGGTAAGGGCGAACGCGATCCCTCCGATCGTCTTATTGCCCACGACGAGCCATTTCAGACCTTGCGAGGTGCGGTTGTATCCGCGCAGGATGGCCGTGCGATTTGCGGGAATCGCGAGCAGGAGCAGCGCGCCCGCGACGTTCGTCATGCGAGACCAGAAAAAGCCGTCGATGAATGAGGTGTCGAGAAAGATGAGCTTCACGCACACGGCGGAGGCGCCGAAGAAGATTCCCGAGAGCACCACCTGCGTGAGCGAAGCGAAGGAAAACCGAAAATGGGCTATGAGGAATGTGCCGACGACGAGGAACAGGAACGCTGGAAGAAACGCGCTCGGTAAATCCTGTGCGAGGAATTGCGAGGCGAGGAGCGCTGCGATGATTGCCGAGGAGGCACCCACAACCGGGAGGGCATCCGAGGCCTTTTCCACTTTGAGCGCGCCGTAGAGGAGCAGGATCGCGAGGATATAGGTAACGCTCCCGATGAGCGAGAGCCCGAGCACGTGCCACGTCGGCCACTCGATGACCCCGAATGGAACGAGGACCAAGACGACCCCCGAGAGAATACTGACATAAAAAGCATAGACGGCGGGCTTCCCGAGCCCGCGATCGCTCACGAGGACATACTTGTCCACCAATATGCTTGCCGCGTTAATGAATTGCGCAACAATCGCGAGCAGTATCCACGTTGCCATGCGCCATAATCATAGCACCGAGGAGGACGTGCGCTCCTCTAAGGAGAGTGCATTACGCTTGCATATGTCGGCGTACACACGCGCGCTCTCGCGCACGCGCCTTTCCTGCGTCGCACGGTCTATCTCCACTAATCCGAAGCGCATAGCGTAGCCATGCGCCCACTCATAGTTATCGAGGAGCGACCAGTGGAAGTAGCCGCGAATCGGAACACCCCCCTGGATCGCTTCGTGAACGGACGCGAGCGCGCGCCGAATGAAATCGCTCCTTCGCGAATCGGCGGCATCAGCAATACCGTTTTCCGTAACATAGATCGGAACGCCGTAGCGCGAAAGTGCGCGCAGCACAGGGAGGAGTGATTCCGGCCAGTACTCCCAACCCATGTCGGTTTTCGGCACATCGCGTCTCCCCCACAGCGTGAAGCGATAGTAGTGATTGAGTCCTATGAAATCTTGGGAATCCCTGATGCGCGAAAGGAAGCGGTGATTCCGAAAGCGATCGAGTCCCCAGGCAAGCGCACGCAAAACCGGGTTGCGCCCGCCGTCAAAGAACACGTTGTTTTTCGCGATACCGACGAGAAGATCGCTTCGCACCTCTTTGATCGCACGGTACGCGCTCCGATGTGCGCGCTCTAGAGCAGCGATGAGACGCAGGTAGGCAAACGGGTTTTTCCTGAACGGTGGCCAGGCGCCGAGCAGGTACGCCTCGGACGAGTACACGAGTGGTTCATTGATGGTAATCCAGAGATCGCACCCCTCAAGCTCGCGAACTGCCCGCTCGCAGTACCGCGCGAAGATATCCGGCGCATCTGGCGCGAGAAAACCCCCGCGCTGCGCGAGCCAGGCGGGAAGCGTAAAGTGCCAGAGCGTGATCATCGGCCTCATGCCGCGCGCCTTGAGCGCGGCAAGTACCTCGCGGTAGTGATCAAAAGCGCTCGGATCGAACACGCCCTCTTCGGGCTCGATGCGCGCCCACTCGATCGAGAAGCGATGCGCGTTGTGACCAAGATCACGCGCGAGGTCAAAATCTTCCGGAAAGCGCCGGTCATGCTCGCATCCGTTCCCCCGAAGCGGCACCCGGCCAGTCTTTGCCGCTTCTCCCCAATCAGTCCTATCTTCTCCGCCCTCCACCTGGTAGGAGGACGTTGCCGCGCCCAATAGGAACCCATCCGGAAATTCGCCGCTCATTGCGGAAAGTATACCCCGTGAGATAGCGGCACAATCGGCGCGTAGTAGGTATCGTTTTTTATTATCTCATGGGGTATACCCCGTGAGATAGCGGCGCAACCGTAGCAGGCATTTTTTCTTTATCTCATGGGGTATACCCCGTGAGATAGCGGCGCAAGCGGTGCGTAGTAGGCATTTTTTCTTTATCTCATGGGGTGTACACGTTCACTTCTGCTTCATGTTCGAGAGATGAAAATGGCAGTTGCGCTCCGTGCGCGTTTCCCCTTACATTATCGTATGATCGAAACCCTCCGAGCCGCCCTCCCGGAACACTGGCTCGTCGTCCGGCTGTCCGGCTTTTTGCGGGAGCGCGGCGGCACGCTCGTGCTCGTCTACGCGAGCTACCTCGGCGCCGCGTTCGCGAGCATATCGCTCTACCACGTCGTAGACCTCATGCCCTCTGTCATCTGGCTCCCGGCCGGCGTAACCCTCGCAGCTGCCATTATCGAGGGGTATTACATATGGCCCGCTATCCTGCTCGGCTCGCTCACCGTGAATCTCTACCTCGGTACCCCGCCCCTCATACTCACAGGTACGGTCATTATGAATACGCTGCAGCCGCTCGTCGGCAGATACATTCTGCAGATTTTTAATTTCGATCGGAAGCTCTCGACCTCGAAGGATATGTTCGTGTTCATGGCGACCGCCATAGGCGTTACCGCGCTTTCTCCCGTTCTCGCCACCCTCGTCGTCCATGCGCACAACGCTCTCTTCGGCGCCAATTTTCCATCCGCATGGGCCATGTGGTGGGCGGGTAACGCATTCTCCGCACTCGCCATCACACCGTTCCTGATACGGTGGATCAAGCGCCCGCTCCCGAAGCGTACGCCTTCGCAAATCGCGGAAATCGTCGCGGCAAACGTGCTGCTCGCCGCCGTGTGTGTCGCGGCGTTCGGGACAACGCATACGTCTATTTTCGGCATATCGCTTATCTTCCCGCTGATCGGCATCCTCACTTGGATGGCATTCCGACTCGGGCCGCGCCTCATGACCTTTTCGCTCCTCTTTTTTTGTGGCATTTCAGTCGTCGGAGCACTCTACGGAGCGCATGCCCCATCGAGCGCTACCCTCGCAGAACGCGTCATCAACACGCAGATATTCGACATGCTCATGATTTTTTTCTTTTTCATGCTTGTGTCGCTCGAAGAGCAGCGGCGCGCGGCCTCTGCCGAATTGCATGAAAGGGCGAACGCGCTCGAAGATGCACTGCAACGCATCCAGCTCGAGGAGCAGGCAAAGAACGAGTTCCTCGCGATGCTCGCGCACGAGCTCCGCAATCCGCTCGCCTCGATACTCTCTTCTACGGAACTCTTGCGCTCTAAGAGCGGCTCCGCCGCGGAAGTGCGCCGACTGTCCGACATCATGACGCTGCGCGTAAAGACGATGGCACGTCTGCTCGACGACCTTCTGGACGTCTCTCACATTTCCGGAAAGAAACTGCAGATGAAGAGAGAGCGGGTAGACGTGCACGAAATCATGCAGCGTTCCGTGGAAGCCGTCGATCCGTTGATAAGAAAGCAGGGCCACGAGCTCGCATTCTCTGTCCCGGAAGAGCGAGCGATCATTGAGGCCGATCCGGTTAGACTCGAGCAGATCTTCGTTAATATCCTCTCAAATGCGGCGAAGTACACGCCCCCCGAAGGGCAGATCCAGTTCACGTCGCGCCTCGCCGAAGCGGACGTCTGTATTTCCGTGCGCGACAGCGGCGTCGGCATACCCCGCGTTATGCTCACCCGCATTTTCGATCCTTTCGTGCGCATACGATCGCGCGCCCAAGCGACGGAAGGAATCGGGATTGGACTCTCGCTCGCGAAGAATCTCGTAGAGCTCCACGGCGGCACCATAGTGGCGCACTCGCATGGGTATAATCGCGGCAGCGAATTCGTCATCCGGCTCCCGCTGCTCGCGCGAGAGAAGAAGTCGATACAGCGCAAGGTGCCGACCCCGCTCAAGGAGGATCAGAGAGCATCATTCCGGATTCTCGTAGTGGACGACAATGTGGAAGCGGCCGACGCGCTCTCGCGCCTCCTCACGCTGAAAGGACATATCGTCTCCGTGGCACATGATGGCGAAGGAGCGTTGCGGGCCGTTTCCGACGGCTCTCCCCAAGTTGTGTTTCTCGATATCGGCCTCCCTGATATGGATGGCTACGAAGTGGCCGCACAGATACGGAGCGCGGAATTGCCCGTCTATCTGATCGCCCTTACCGGATACGGGCAGCAAGAAGACAAAAACAAGGCACTCCTCGCGGGGTTCGACCGACACCTGACGAAGCCCGTCGGCATCGCGGATATCGAGAGTATGTTGAAGAACATCGAGCAGTCGGGCCACATCACACCCCTGTTTGAAACGGTGTAGTATATACTATAGTATATACTATACTATGTACTACGCGCGCCAAAGAAAAACCCGCCTCGCGGCGGGTCTTTCCCATTGGCTGCGATCTAGCGAACCGTTGTTGCAACAGGCCACGTAAAGGATACGTTTCCAGCAGCGTCGGTCGCCGAAATCACATAGTAGTACGAGCTGTTCGACGCGAGGTTCTGCACGTTCACCGTATGGGTCGTGCTAAGCGTCGAGCCGGACGAGAGCAGCGTTCCGCCGACTGAAGCGGTACCGCCAGAGGTCGTCCTCTCAAGCATGGTCGGGAACGTCTGGCCGTAGTTCACCGCGCCACGGGAGGGCTCGTTCGTGCTCCACGAGATCTGGAGCGCACCGGCAGTGGAGGTCGAAACGTTCACGTTCATGATGATCGGCGCGCTCACGTCCGGTCCCCCGGTCTGGCCGCCGCCCATGAGCACATTGAGGCGTGCCATTGTCTTGGGACCAACGCGACCGTACCCGGTCGTCGCTGCTGTGCCGGAGCAGACGATGCCTTCCTTGCACTGGAAACGGCCGACCGCAGCTGCCGTAAGCGAGCCGAAGTAGCCGGTTACCAATCCCTCCGGGTACAAGCTCGGGTCCGCCGCAAGGTAGGTCTGCAGCGCGGTTACGTCCGCACCTCGATCACCAACGTCAAGAGACGTGGTGATAGCCGCCTCCGCGATCGACGCGAGGAAAAAGCCCGCGATGAGCGCGGCCGCGGCTGCGAACCGAATACTAGAGTGTGTCGTAAATGTCATAAGAGATGAGGTTGTTACCTGATAACCCTCGACCAGAGTCCTGAAATCGGGCTCTATTCATGAATGACGGATACCTTTCCGCACCATTACAGCTATCGCAGATGGTGCGTGCGGTAAGATGACGAAATGCCGTCCGTCTTCATTAAGCCCTCATCAAGAGAGCCGTACCCTTGAGGGGTGGCGGCGGAAGAGCAGCCGATCACGGGTACCGTGCGCACATTATTAACGGTTCCTTGCTTGTACCTTCTATATGAAATTGCTACTCGTTGAAGATGAAAAGAAGCTCGCTGACGCCCTCGCGCGCGGCCTCGAGGCGAAAGGATTTACCGTAGATATTATTTCCGACGGCAAGAAGGCGCTCAATCGCATCTCACTTCATCGCACGGATTACGACCTCATCATACTCGACCTCATGCTGCCCTCCATGAGCGGCGATGAGATTTGCAAGACAGCGCGGGAATGGGGCGTCACGACTCCCATCATCATCCTCACGGCCCGCAACGAGACCGGCAAGAAGGTCGACCTGCTGATGTCCGGCGCGGACGACTACCTTCCGAAGCCCTTTTCCTTCGACGAGCTCGTCGCGCGCATCCATGCGCTCATGCGGCGGCCGAACGAGGTGAATCCGCCGATCCTGAAGGTCGCCGACATTGAGCTCGATCCGGCAAAACGCACGGCAACGCGCGGCGGCAAGGAAATAAATCTGACCCTCAAAGAGTTCGGGCTGCTTGAGTACTTCATGCGCCATCCGAACCAGGTCATAAACCGGGAGGACCTACTCGCTCACTTGTGGGATTTCAATTATGCATCGTTCTCGAACGTCGTGGATGTCCACGTTAAAAACCTCCGCCGCAAACTGGATACGGGTGATGGCGGCAGGATACTGGAAACGGTTCGCGGCATCGGCTACCGACTTCGCGACCAGGTATAGGAGCGAGGCGCTCCTCCATACGGAGGTCAATATCATCGCGCTCCTCGCAGGTTTCGCGATTTTCATACTTATCGTCGTCGCGACGCTCTACGGGCTTCTGATTCGCGACGTCTCGGACGCGCTCTCGGAGGGCATGCGGCAAGCGCTCATCTCGGGCACGCCGCCTGAAGGTCTCGGCTCTCACATCGTCGAGGAGCTCCAAAACCTGCGCTCTCGCAATATCCTGATCGCGGTCGGCAGCACCTTTCTGGCGACCGCCTTTTTCGGCTACATCACCGCCCGTATCGCGCTCGCGCCCGCGCGCGACGCCATCGAATCGCAAAAGCAGTTCATCGGCAATATCGCGCACGAACTCCGCACTCCCCTCTCGACGATAAAGACCAACACCGAGGTCGCCCTTTTCTCCGATGATGTGCCGACGGAGTATCGGGACATCTTCACGAGCAACGTCGAGGAGATCGATCGCATGTCCGAGATCATCAATAACCTCCTTTCCTTCGGCGCCGCAGCACGGCCCGAGCACTTCGAGTTCAGCCCGGTGGACATCGGCGACATAGCGGCTTCTGCGATGCGGCGCCTCTACGCACTCGCGGAGCGCAAGCGCATCACGATCGAGAGCAGGATGATGCCGGGGAGATACGTGTGGGGTAATGCCACCGCGCTGGAACAAATTCTTACGAACGTGCTAAAGAACGCGGTCGTCTATACACCGCATGGCGGCTCCGTAACTCTCACGATCCAATCCGCCCGATCCAAGTACGTGGAAATCATCGTGCAGGACTCCGGGATTGGCATCGCACGCCCGGATCTCTTCCGCATTTTCGAGCCGTTCTTCCGCGCCGACCGCTCGCGTAACCGCGCCCAAGGAGGAAGTGGGCTTGGGCTTACCATCGTACGCGAGTTGGTGCGCCTGCACAGCGGGCGCATCGCCGTACGTTCGCTCGAGGGGCAAGGCACGACCGTCATGATCCTGCTTCCGGAAGCGCATCGCGCAGCCGGTGCGGGGCGGGATGTATCGGATGTGCACGAAGTGATTGTCGACTTTTCTTAAATTCACCTTGCGTTCACCTACGGCCAGGTAGGATGCCGAAAGCGCTCTTACAAGTTGAGGGCCCCTTTAGAAAAGGAATAAGAGCACGAGGTTATGAAAGACGCTGCCAGCGCTCCTGACAGCATGCCTCGTCTGAAGAGGCACAAAGGTCAGCCGGGGAGGTCGTCGCGACATTGCGTGCGCACGGCCTCCCCGGCATATCTGCGCCTGGATTTCCGGTAAGAGCGCCACTGTCATGTCGTCTCGAATAGACGTGCGCTGCACTCGCACGATCAACATCACCACGATTCAATCTCTCTCCTATGAAACCGATTCAAAACATCAATACTGCAGGACCGTATACGTACACGGTCGCTCGCAAAAAGAACGAGCCCTCGGAAACCGTCGCCGTGATCGGCGTCGGGTACGTCGGTTTGCCGCTCGCGCTTCGGGCAGCAACCCAGGGCTATGACGTGGTCGGCTTCGATATCGACGAAGCCAAGATAGCTTCTCTGAAAAAGAAGCGGGCAAGCCATCTCTCCCCCGCAGAAGCGGAGGAGCTCGAATCCTTGGCGATCTCATTCTCAAACGATCCACGCACGCTCGAAGGGCGATCACTCTACATCATCTGCGTACCGACGCCCGTGCATGAGAACCATGCACCGGATCTCGGACCACTCGAAGCCGCGTGCAAAACCGTCGGCACCCACCTCTCGAAGGGTGCCCTCGTCGCGGTCGAATCCACTGTAAATCCCGGTGTCTGCGAGGAAGTCGCGATACCGATACTCGAGCGCGCCTCCGGCCTCTCCGCAGGCACCGACTTTTCATTCGTACACTGCCCCGAGCGGATCAACCCAGGAGATGAGACCTGGAGCGTACGCAATATTCCGCGCTGCATCGGCGGCATCGATCGGGAGAGTCTGGAGCGCGGCATGCGCTTCTACGGCACCATCACCGACGGCGAGCTGGTCCCCATGCAGACGCTCAAAGAGACTGAAGCAGTGAAGATGGTTGAAAATGCGTTCCGCGACATCAATATCGCCTTCGTGAACGAGCTCGCTATGTCGTTCGATCGGGCGGACATTGATCTCACCAACGTGATCCGCGCCGCCTCATCGAAACCCTTCGGCTTTCTCGCTCATATGCCCGGCTGCGGCGTGGGCGGACACTGCATCCCCGTGGATCCCTACTACCTCATCCGCTACGGAAAGCGCAATGGCTTCGAGCATCGCTTTCTCAAAATGGCTCGCGACATAAATACAGGTATGCCCAAGTATGCGGTAAAGCAGCTCGCGGAAATGCTCCGCGCGAAACGGCGCTCCCTCTCTGGTACGACGATCGCGCTCCTCGGCCTCTCGTACAAGCGCGATATCCCCGACATGCGCGAGAGTCCCGCGCTCGACATACGCGATGCACTGCTCGCAAAGGGCGCTTCGGTACGCACGTTCGACCCGCTTACCCCGGAGCACTCAACCGCCCTCTCGCTCGAAGATGCGTTGCATGGCGCCGACGCGGCCGTTATCGCGACCGATCACAGCGCCTTTCGCGCGCTCGAACCCTCCGACTTCTTGAAAGCGGGCGTGCGCTACGTGCTCGATGGAAGAAACTGTCTCTCGAAACAATCGTTCGTCGAAAACGGTATTACCTATCGCGGCATCGGCCGCTAAGGGCCTATGGAGCTGGGTTCGACTACAAGAGCCGAGGCGTTGACGGCAAACGCTTCCGGGGCGCTTGGGAAACTGAAAGAGCGCCTGAAGGACGCCGGCGTGTGGTTTGCTTTCTTCGGCGTCATTTACGTCATCCTTGTCCTGAAGGCGGTAACGTTCGAAACCCTGTACGACCATGTATTTTTCGGCTTCTACAGCGTGCTGGTTACCACGTACATCCTCTCGCGCTTCCTGCTTGCGTACATGCACCGGCCTGTGCGCTACAGGGAGGGATTTGAGCCCTCGATCACATTCGTAGTTCCCGCAAAGAACGAAGAATCGAACATAGCGGAAACACTGCAGCGGTTCGGCGAAGTGGAGTACCCGGCTTCGAAAGTCGAAGTAATCGCGATTAACGACGGTTCGACGGATCGCACGCTCGCCCGGATGCGCGAGAGCGCCGCCCGGCTTGAGGGGAGGGTTAAGCGCGTCGAAGTGGTGGACTGGAAAGAGAACCGCGGCAAACGGCACGGCATGGCTGAGGGCGTGCTGCGCGCCGAGCACGACATCATCATATTCATAGATTCCGACAGCTTTATCGAACCGGCCGCCGTGCGACACCTCGTGAAGTACTTCGCTGATACCGAAGTGGGCGCCGTATCCGGACACACCGACGTATACAATCGCGACGCCAACCTCCTCACACAGATGCAGGCGATCCGCTACTACATCGCCTTCAAAATATACAAAGCGGCCGAATCCGTATTCGGTACGGTTACCTGCTGTCCAGGGTGCTGCAGCGCCTATCGGCGCGCGTACCTGCTCCCCTACATCCGCACATGGCTGCACCAGAAATTCCTCGGCGAAGAGTGCACGTTCGGAGACGACCGCTCGCTCACCAATTTCATGATTCGCCGCTACCGGGCCGTATACTCCTCCGAAGCGAAGGCCTACACCGTGGTGCCTGATACCTTCCGGACGTACATGCGCCAGCAGCAGCGCTGGAAGAAATCGTGGGTGCGGGAGACGTTCATTGCTGCGACGTTTATGTGGCAGAAAAATCCGCTCGCCTCCCTCTCCTTTTACTCCTACATCCTACTTGCCTTTCTCTCGCCCATCGTGTTTCTACGCGCGGTGTTCTGGTATCCGGCGGTCGTGGGCACCTGGCCTATCATCTACCTGCTCGGCCTCTTCCTCATGCTGCTCCTCCATGGCCTGTACTATCGCATGCAGGTCGGTCCGCGCGCGTGGTTCCTTGCCGTACTTAATTTCTGGTTCAACACGGTGCTTCTGATCTGGCAGCTGCCGTGGGCACTCGTAACGATCCGCGATTCGCGCTGGGGTACGCGCTAAAGACGTATGTACGTAGATTTCAACGCACGGAAGTTCGCCATGCTCTGCATCATCGCACTCTTGCTCGTCTCGTGTGTCATTTTCACGTTTACGCTGAAGCGAGACATGTTCGGAGAAACGCCTTTCTTCTTCTCGCTCGGCCTCTTCACACGCGAGCTCGCGCTCAACATCGGCTACACGGCACAGTTCGCGGGAAAAACCGCGGCACAGTACGCGACCGCTATACTTGGCGTATCCGAATTTCCGCACGGGCAGCCCATAGAGGCGGGGCCCGCGCTCTCCGTTCCCATCTTGAATTATCACCGTGTCGCCGCAGGTGCCGACGACGGCGTTACGATGGCACCTGATGTCTTCGCCGAGCAGATGGAGGCCCTCAAACGAGCGGGCTGGCACACGGTGGCGCTTCGCGATTTCGAAGCGTTCATTCGCGGCGAAAAAGAGCTGCCGCAACGCTCCGTGCTGATTACATTCGATGATGGTTCGAAGGCGAGCTACTACCCCGTCGATCCCGTCCTTCGGGCGCTCGGGTTCAATGCGGTCGCCTTTATCATCGCGGGTGACAGTGAAAGCCCGGGCAGCACCTACTATCTCTCTAGCGCCGAAATTCGGCGAATGATCGACAGCGGCCGTTGGGAAATCGGCTCGCACTCTTGGAGTGGCCACCACTCCTACACGATAGACGAGACCGGATTGCAGGGGCACTTCTTCTCCGATCGCCTGTGGATCGAGGAGTTGGGACGCCTTGAGACACCCGCGGAGTTTCGCGCACGCGTCCGCGAGGACCTCTCCCGCTCCCGCGCGACGCTCGAGAATACCTACGGCGTGATCGTGGACTCCTTCGCCTTCCCCTTCGGCGATTCCGGCGAGAGCTCAATAAACTTCCCGAGCGCGCACGATGTCGTCGAAGCGGAAGCTAAGAAAATCTACTCGTTCGGGTTCCTGCAGCTCGGAAAAGACGGTTACTCCTTCAACTACCCGAGTTCCGACTTCATCGTACGCCGCATCACCGCCAAGCCAGATTGGTCAGGCGAGGAATTGCTTGCGCTTCTCGAGAGTGGCATTGCGAAGGAGCTCCCGTACAACGATGATTCCATCACGGAATCATCCGGATGGAACATGACGTGGGGCGATGGCCTGCTCGAGAACGGCCGCCTCGAAATTTCTGCGGTTCCGAATACGACGAGCGCAAGCGCGATCCTCGACGGCACGAAGCAATGGAACAACTACGCCGCAACCGCACGGACATTTTGGCAGAGCGGCTATTTCCTCGTACTCGCGGATGTCGAGAATGGGCGCACCTACCGCGCGTGCTCTTTCTCCCCCGGCGGGGTGCGCATTCAAGACGTGCGCGAAGGAGAGCGCTACATCCTCACCGAAGCGGCGGCTCCCTCGGTGCAGTACGGCAGCGACGTCCGACCAGGCATCGAGGTAATCGGCACGACGATCGCTTGCACCTGGAATGGCGATCCGGTGCTCACCTTCGATACCGGAGAGGACCGAACCGGCGGAGTCGGCATCCAGGCTTGGAACGAGACCCCGGGAGCGGCGAGGGCCGCGCTCACCGGCTTTTCTGCTACCGCATTGCCCTAACACCATGCGTGAGCGGCTGCCTATAGTAGGTGCGGCGATTATCGCATTCCTCATCGTATCGGGGCTATTTCTCTTTACGCACCTGCACCGCAAGGGAGGCGCGGGTGTTTCCGCTCTGCCGACCCCTTCCCCTTTCGAGTACGGCTTCGACGAGACTGGAGTGCTCGAAGAAGCGGGGAGTGTCGAGTCGAGTCGAAGCCCCTACTGGTGGCTCGACTCTGGTGGACGACTCATGATCGAGGACGGCATCGGGAAAACCATCGCGGGCCGGCTGCCCCAAGACGATGTGTGGCGGCGCACCTACGCGGATACCAGCAGCATCGATACGGATGGCGGCTATCGACCCCAGAACTTGTTTCGCCTCGTTACGCGTAATGTATGGGGCGACGTGCGCGTCGAGAGCTCGTTTCGCATCGTGCACGATAACGTGTCGGCTTCCCCGAATCGTAACGAGTCGAACGGACTTCTGCTGATGAGCAGGTACCAGGACGGCGATACGCTCTACTACGGCGGCATACGGATAGACGGCACTGCGGTCATAAAAAAGAAGTATCACGGCACCTACTACACGCTCGCGCAGACTCCCGTGTTCGCAGGCGTATGGGACTCGCCCCAAGATTCGCTCCTCCCGCAACACACCTGGCTTACGCTCGCCTTCGAGACGAAGAACACGGAAGACGGCGTCGCGCTCCGGCTCTCCGTCGCCACCTCCTCCCCCTCCCCACTCACGGAAGTCCTCTCATATGAAGATAGCGGCGAGGAGGCCCCTCCCATACGGGATGACGGAGCGGTCGGCATACGAACCGACTTTATGGACGTGGAGTTCGATGACTTCAGGGCGGCGGACCTATAACTGCATGAAGATGAAAGGGCGGCGGTCCTTATCCGTCTTCATGTATAGAGCATGTGCGCCTTGGAGGGGGCGACCTGCTCCGGTGCGGCATTAGCCGCGCTTCCCTCAATTATCCCGTTAATTTCAGTACCTAGTATGCATTCCCGCATCACAAGAAACGCATTAATGGCCGCGGCCCTTATTCCACTCGCCGCACTACCGCTCGCCGCGTCCGCGCTCGACTTGGATACGAGCGCGACCGGATCGGGCAACCTGGGAGTCTCCGTCGGGGAGATCGTCGATATTGGCGCAGCAGCGCAGGGTACCGGCACATCTTCAGAGCAGTCGGGTTCCTTCGCCGCGAGCGGCACAGTTCAGGCACAAGGGTCGCTCGATCTCGGCGTCATTACCATAACGAGAGATTCCGCATCCGCGGCGACGAACACGGTCGCCACTGCAGCCGACGTGAAAACGAGCGCGGATCTCGCGTCCTACGCGAAAGCGGAAGTGGCGGAAGACGAAAACGTAAACGAGGTGTCGCTCTCGGACGAAGAGGTGAGCGTCTCCTATAAGCAGCGCGCGTACCTCTTCGGTTTCATTCCAGTGTTCGTAACCGTCCAAGCCGTCGTAGACGGCGCGGGGAACGTAACGGTCCACTACCCGTGGTATGGATTCCTGATCATGGACAACACGCAGACGCTGAAGGCCGACCTGCAAACGGCAGCGCGCGGCGCGATCGCTTCGGAGACGGCGGCCGGATTGGATGCGACGACGCAAGCACAGCTGCTCGAGGGGATGCGCTCGGCTCTCGAGAGCCGACTGGAGGCGGATGTCGCTGCAGAAGCTTCTGCGAACGCATCGATCTAGCCCGATTCCAGAGTGCTCGGCCGCTCCCCGCGAGCGGCCGAGCCTTCGGTAAGAGCACAGGAACCCAGCCGTCTCCGAATGAAGGAGAGGTGAAGTGCTCTTCACATTGCGGTATAGGGATTCCCATTCCCTGTGTATAGAATGACCCGGTACCACTTCCCCACACGAGGGCCATGCGACAAAAAAACACAGGTGAAAAGCAGCGGGAAGCGTTCCTGCGCGCATTTGAGGAGTTCAATGAGAAGCTCTTTCGCCATGCGCTATTCCGCACGGGCAACCGGGAACGCGCGCTCGAGCTGACCCAGGAAACGTTCCTCAAGTCGTGGGACTATCTGGTTTCCGGCGGAGAGGTGCAGCAGTTCCGCAGCTTTCTGTACCGAATCCTGAACAACTTGATTATCGACGAGTACCGCAAGATGAAAGAGCGCTCGCTTGACGAAATGCTTGAGGACGATACGGGCTTCCTGGAGCGAAAGCTCTCCGAAGGAAGCCGCAGCGAGGTGGAGGAGGAGCTCGACAAAGAGGCCACGATCACGCTGATACGGGAGCGTATAGACGAGCTTCCCGACACCTACCGCTCCGTGGTCACCTTGCGATTCGTGGACGGCCTCTCTCCTAAGGAAATTGCGGCTATGATGCAGGTATCGGAAAATGTCGTTTCGGTGCGCATCCATCGCGGCGTGGCGAAGCTCCGAGATCTCTGCGATTTGCAGTAAATACCATGAGACACACATTTACAGACCTCATAGGCGAAGCGGGACAGGGCGCCGCCCTCTCTCCCGAAGAGCGCGCGCGCATGCAGCGCGTGCTCTCGGAGTACATGGCGATGAAGCCGTTTCGGGAAGCTCCCGTACCAGAGCGGGGCGGGTGGCTATTCGCGCTGCGCAGCCCGGTTCCCATCCTGCTCACGGCCCTGCTCTTCGTCGGAACCGGCGGCATATCATACGCAGCGGAAAGCTCCCTGCCGGGCGACGCGCTCTATACTATTAAGACGCATGTGAACGAGCCGATTCGGGTCGCGCTCGCGGTTACTCCGAGCGCGCGCGCAGACGTCGAGATGGTGCTCGCCGAGCGCCGCGTCTCCGAAGCCGCGGCTCTCGCCGCTGCGGGGCACCTCGACGGCGAAACGAGCGAAGAGCTCACAGAGAATTTCGAGCGCCACGCACACGTGGCGCAACGGCACCTTGAGGATGATTACGCGGGCGACGACGCCGCGCGTCTGGAAGCGGCGCTCCGATTCGAAGCGCGACTCGCCGAGCACGAGGCCGTTCTCGCCGAGCTTAGCGGCCAGACCGGCGAGCCGCTCGCATCCGTCGTCGCGTCGGTGCAGGACTCGCGCGCGCATGTGGCGGAAATCCGCGCCGACGTAGAGCAGGGCATCGCCCTTTCGGACAACGAAGCGATAGACGGGCTGCGCGATGCGGCGAGAGACCAGCTCGAGAAATCAGCGCGGCTCGCACGCAACAACGCCCGCTCCCTCTCCGACGTAACGACGGCTCGCATATCCGCGGGACTCACGAGCGCGTATGAAAAAATAGCGGACGGGCAGGAGCAGCTGGAGCGCGAAAAAGCTCCGGAGGCGGTGCGCTCATTCCTGGATTCGCTCTCTACGACCGAGCGCCTCGGCGTATTCATACGCACCACGTCCGCGCTGGAGAGGCACGCGGGCCTATCACTCGCCGAAGGCGCACCGCAGGAGCCCGCGCTCATGATGCAGACCGAGGAAGAAACAGAGGTCGGATTCGCCCCGGAGAAAGGCGCTAAAGCGGCCCCTGAAGAAGAGGGGGCGACCACGACGCACGCGACGACGAGCGACGAGGACGCTCCAGAAAACCAAGAGGAGGAACGCGCACGCATAAAGGGCACGCTCCCCTTCACCGCTCCCTCCTTCACCATTCCCCCGCTCCCGACTCTCTTCTGATCAGGAACGGAAAACGCCCCGCATATGCGGGGCGTTTTCCATTGCTATGTCGTTTACTCCTGGCCCTCCGGTGCCGGAGAAGCGGGAGTATCCGTTGCCGGCTCTTCAACCGGGTTCGGATTTGCTTGGGTGTCGTCACTCATACGATGGTTTGAGTATCTATGACGCTGATAATGACGACCGGCTTCATTTTCTCTCATTCATGAGGCCACGTCAACCCGAAGCGTAAAGCCCCCGTATGCTATACTTGGCCAGAAAGCGCTATGCGCCATTTTTTCTTTGACCTCGACAAGACGCTGACAACGAGCCGCTCGCCCATGGATCCGGCCTACGTCCCGCTCTTCGATGCTCTCTGCCGCTCGAAGGACGTCGTCGTGGTCTCCGGCGGTAGCGCACCGCAAATCCGCGATCAGGTAGGGTCGCAGTCCGATGGGCTCTACTGGACGCTCGCACAAAGCGGCAATCACGCCCTCGACCCCAAGGGCGGCGTGCTCTGGGAGGAGCGCTTGAGCGAGGCGCAGACGGAGGCGATTCTCGCCTTCATCGAGGTGCTAAAGAGGCATTTCGGGCTCACCGTACGCGACGAGAGCGATCTCGTGGAGCACCGCGGAGCGCAAATCTCCTACAACGTCATCGGATTCCACGAAGATCCGGAAAAGAAGTATGCATTCGATCCCGGCGACAAGAAGCGCGCGGCGGCGCTTGCCGCGCATCCCAAGGGGGTTCGAAAGCTGCGCGATATAGGCATCGAAGCCTCGCCCGCAGGCACGGCGACGTTCAACTTCATATTGCTTGGCAGGCACAAAGGGTATAACATAACGCGTCTCTTGGAGCGCGAAGGTTGGCATACAGGTGACTGCATCTACGTGGGCGACGCGCTCTTTCCCGGGGGGAACGACGAGAGCGTGATCGGAGTCATCGAGACGCACGCCGTCGAGAATCCGGAAGATACGTTTCGCTTCATCCAACAACACCTATGACCACCACCGCACCCGCACTCGTCATCAAGGGCGTAAAAAAAGTCTACGACAATGGGACCGAGGCGCTGAAGGGCGTGTCTCTCGAAATTCCCGAGGGGGATTTTTTCGCGTTGCTCGGTCCCAACGGCGCCGGAAAGACGACCATCATCGGGATCACCACCGGACTCGTTACGAAATCCGAGGGAAGCGTCAGCGTATTTGGATTCGATACCGACACGGAGCCGGAGCACGCGAAGATGCAGATCGGCCTTGTGGGGCAAGAGATAAATTTCAATCCGTTCGAGCGCGTCCTTGATATCGTTGTGAATCAAGGCGGCTACTACGGCATCCCCCGCTCCGTCGCGATCCCCCGCGCAAAAGAGCTCCTGCACGATCTCGGGCTCGGCGACAAAATGGAGGGACAGGCCATGCAGCTCTCGGGCGGCATGAAGCGGCGTCTTATGATCGCCCGCGCACTCATTCACTCGCCGCGCTTCCTGATACTCGACGAGCCGACCGCCGGGGTAGACGTCGAACTACGCCGCGGCATGTGGACGTACCTGCGCAAGCTCACGGGAGCCGGCGTTACCATCCTCCTCACGACCCACTACCTGGAAGAGGCCGAGCAGCTGGCAAAGCGTGTCGCGATCATCAACAAGGGCGAAATCGTCCGCCAAGGAGCTATGCAGGATATACTCGCTATGCACACAGAAAGCGGCGAGGCAGCAGAAGGATTCAAGGGCGGCCGGCTGGAGCAAGTGTTCCTGCAGCTCATTCACGAATCCGGAAAATAGTATGACAGCGTACCAAAAATGGATCGCGTTCTACACCATGCTCCGCAAGGACGTCGTGCGCCTGTTCCGTATCTGGGTGCAGACCTTTCTGCCGAGCGTGATTACGTCCTCGCTCTACTTCCTTATTTTCGGAACCGTGCTTGGAAGCCGCATCGGAGAAATGCAGGGCGTCGACTACATGAGCTTCGTCGTGCCGGGTCTCGTGATGCTCGCAGTAGTAACGAATGCGTACATGAACTCTTCGTTTACCTTTTTCCAATCGAAGTTCTTCGCGCGCTCGATCGAGGAGCTGCTCGTCGCGCCCATGCCGCCCTGGGTCATGGTGGCTGGCTTTATCGCCGGCGGCGTCATTCGCGGCGTACTCGTGGGCGCGCTGGTGCTCGCGATCTCAATTTTCTTCACGGGCCTGCACCTCGCTATTGAAAGCTTGCTGATCATTCTGCTCTTCGGCGTACTCACCGCATTCGTATTCTCTCTCGCGGGCCTCGTGAACGGTATCTATGCCAAGAGCATCGACGGCATCAATATCGTTCCGACGTTCGTACTGACGCCGCTCATCTATCTCGGTGGCGTCTTCTATTCGATCAACTCCCTGCCGCAAGCAGTCCAGTACGTGATGCACGTGAATCCCCTGTTCTACCTCATTAATGGATTCCGGTACGGATTTCTCGGCATTACCGACGTGCCGCTTTCGATTTCGCTCTTCGTTCTCGTCGGCCTCATAATCGTCCTCATAGCCATCAACTGGTATTTGATACGGACAGGGTTGGGCCTAAAGCAGTGACTCCGCGCTTCCCGCTCCGCTTGAGCGAGAGGGAGAGTCGCGCCCTGCCTGCCGTAGGTAGGTCCGAACCCCCTCGGGAACACACGCTCGCTGCGCTAGGGCGCGTTCGTAGTATGTACTATAGTACATACTATTCTGATTCGAAGGCGGCAGATCTCCACAAAAGAAAAGGGCTCTGGATTCCCAGAGCCCTCGTTAGGTTCGCAGCTAGCGGTGCTGTGGCGGAAGCGTCTGGCCATACGGCTCGACGATGACGCAGCGCTCCCCCGCCTCGACGCTCCCGAGCACGTGGGCGGCATACCCCGCGCGCTCTGCGACTGCGAGCGCCTCGCTTTGCTCCGACGGCGGCACGAAGGCGTAGTAGCCGATGCCGCAGTTGAATGTCGTGAGGACATCTCGCATGCTCATGCCGCACAAGTGCATGAACGACTCGATCGGCGGCAGCAACGGCAGCCACTCGATCCGATAGGTGCGCGGCGGACCGCTTGCGGCAAGCTTCGCGATGCCGTCCCCTGTCCCCGGGAGGAATCGGTGCACGCGCACGCGCGCGTCAAGCAGTGCTTCGACGAGCGCCACGTACGAGCGCGTCCGTATAAGCGCTTCCTCCCCGAGCGTCTGTCCGTTCGGCAACTTCGTAAAAAAGCCGTCGGAAAGCTGCGTCGCACGTGCGATGAGCGCGGAGATGCCGTTGCAATGGATACCGGAAGACTCAAAGCCGATGATGACGTCCCCGATCTCCGTGTTCCCGGCAATTTCACGCCGCGCGGGCGCGATGATTCCCACCGCGGATCCCGAGAGTACCGGAGCGCTTTCCACCGGCCACTGCGCCCGGATGTGATACCGGAGTGCGGGCGACTCCCCGGCCGGAAGCGCCATGCGCACCTCCCTGCAAATATCGAAGAAGCTCTGCGCAAGGTCGTAGCTTCGTTTTCTGTCGGAAAACCATTCGCTGTCCCCTGCCGCCACCTCGTCGAGAAACATGACAGGCATTGCGCCGCATGCGATGAGATCGTTGACCGCCATGAGAGCGGTATCCCACCCGATCCCCTCATAGTATGTCTTCGCGTCGCCGGACGCCGTACGCATCCACTCGGCAATCCAATTCTTTCCACCGAGACCTTCTTGCGTCGCGCATATTTTGTAGCGTCCTTCGCCAAAGTATTCGAAGTTCGCACCGTGCGCGGTACTGTGCACGCGGACATTGCGCCGGCAAGGAAAGTCGAGCGTTAGGCGCCCGACCTCCTTCATCACCGACTTAAAGGGGCCGATGAGCCTGGGGTCCACGCCGGAGCGGGCATACTCTCGCACTTCCATTTCCATCTCTCTCCTCCAATCAAAAAACCGAGCCTGCCACCACCATAGCCGATCCGAGCGGCGGGCGCTATTGCCGCTCCAGCGTGACGAATCGGTACGAGATCCCGCCTTCCTGGTGCGGCTCATCGAGGAGCACGCGGGTAAAATCGGACTCATACGGGGGAAAGAACGCGTCGGCATCCTCCGCCTCGTCGATGAGGGTCAGGTAGAGCGTATCCGTGAGAGGGAGCGCCTGCTCATATATGGATGCGCCTCCGATTATGAATACCTCCCCGCCGCCGGGCGCTCTTCTCCCGGCGGCGAGCGCCTCCTCGATCGAGCTCGCGCGCACAGCTCCCTCATGTGCCCATGCCTCGTCTCGAGTGATGACGATGTTCGTCCGTCCCGGCAAGGGCTTCCCTATCATCGCGAAAATCGAATCAAACGTCTTTCGGCCCATGACGACCGGGTGCCCCGTCGTGATCTCTCTGAAGCGCTTGAGATCCTGCGGCAGGTGCCACAGCAGGCGATTATCCTTGCCGAGCTCTCTGCGCCTGCCTATGGCGGCAATCGCGCTCACTTTCATGGCATCACTCTAGCACGCACGCTCGACGGCTTAGACGATCATTTTCGCCTTGATGCTGGGGTGGCTCTGATAATTCTCGAGCTCGATATCATCCATACCGAAGGCGTCTATATCTCTCACCTTCGGATTGAGCGAAAGGCGCGGCAGCGCGAGCGGCTCTCTTCCTAGCTGTTCGCGCACGGCATCGAAATGCTCATGGTAGATGTGCGCGTCCTGCAGCGTCAGTATGGTTTCGTGCGGCTCAAGATCGACGACCTGCGCGAGCATGTGCAGCAAGAGCGCATAGGACGCGATATTGAACGGTACGCCGAGAAACATATCGCAGCTGCGTTGCACCATGTGCAGCGATAGCTTCCCGTTCGCGACGAAGCATTGGAAAAACATGTGGCAGGGCGGCAGCGCCATCTCGTCCAGCTCACCGGGATTCCACGCGGTTACGATGTGGCGCCGATCGTTGGGCGTTTCGCGCAGGCCTCGGATCAGTTCCGCGATCTGATCGACGAGCGTCCCGTCCGGGCGTCGCCACGCGCGCCACTGGATTCCGTACACGCGGCCGAGATCTCCGGAAAAGCGGCTCTTCGGCTTCCAGTAGTCCGCCTCCGCGTTATCCGTCCAGATCGTGCGCTCCGTTCCATTCAACGCTTTCAGATCCTCGTCGTTCGCGCGCTCTTTTCCCTTCATACCGAGGAACCAGAGTAGCTCGCTCTTCACGGCCTTGAATGCGAGGCGTTTGGTCGTGACTGCGGGAAAGCCGTCGGCCATGTTGAAGCGCATCTGCAGCGCAAAGAGCGCGCGCGTCTTTCCATTGCGCCCTTCCCGGTCTACGCCCTCGTCCATGATGCGCTGCAGTAGGTCTTGGTACTGCCTCATACGATCACTTGCCGCCGCGTGCGCGCTTTGCTCCGTTTTTGATATCGCGATCCACATGCAGCCGCGGCAGCATCATGTCGGGCTTCCAGTGCTTCTTAAGCTGCGCGAGCGAGCCGAGGGGTTGGTACTTTCCGTTTTCCGCGTAGTCTCCCGCCTCGATCTGTCCCGTATCGAAAAAGACGATCTGCGCGACGCGCCGCCCTACCACGAGCGGGATATAGTAGCGGTTTGACGTATTCTGGATCTCCATCGTCCAGCGGTTTATGTAGCCGACATCTCCCCATCCGGCGCACTTGCAGACGGAAATGAAGCTGCGCCCTAGGGAGGAGCGTGCTTTCATCATCGTCGTCACGTGCCCGCGCCCGCCGATGAACTCATTGGTGTGTGCGAGGATCGTCTCTCCGGGCGCCATGAGGATGACCTGCTCCTCTGGATGTATTCCCTTCCACGATCCGGCGTAGGCCGCGAATACTTCGCGCGCTTTTTTTGCACGGCGCGGCTCGGTACCCCACACGCGATCCACGTGCTCCTTGTCGTAAATATTGAAAACGTTTTCGAAGTGCGCGGGGTGCCGTTCCGTAAAATAGTACTCCCCGAGGGTTACGTCGTAGCTCGAAGTCGCGAGATTCTGCCGAATGAACGGCTCGATTATTATAGAGCCCTCGCGCATCGCTTCGAGGATTTTTGCGTCGGAGAGGGCCATACTCGTGTGTCCGACAATATACCATATACTGTGTCTACCGAAATTATGGATAAAGCAGGCCAGCTCATCGTCATCGACGGCTCCGACGGAAGCGGCAAGGCCACGCAAACCGCGCTCCTCGTCGAGCGCCTTCGCGCGCTCGGCACCGCCGCCGAAACGCTCGACTTCCCCCGCTACAAGGAGAATCTCGTAGGCGCACTGATCGGCGAGTGCATCGCGGGAGAGCATGGCGATTTCCTGCACAGCGACCCATACGTCGCCTCAACCCTGTACGCGGCAGATCGCTACGAATCGAAGCGCCGCATTGAGGAGTGGCTCGCACAGGGCGCGGTCGTCGTACTGGATCGCTGGGTGAGCGCAAATCAGATACACCAAGGAGGGAAAATCGTCGAGGATGGCAATCGCACTCGCTTTCTCGAGTGGCTCGATCGCCTCGAGTACGGCGTCTTCGGACTGCCTCGCGCTGATCTTACGCTCTACCTGCAGATGCCGGTCGAACTCTCCGTAGGACTGCTGAAGGAAAAGCGATCGGCCGAAAAGAAGCGCTCCTACCTTGACGGCGGCAAGCAGGACACCGTCGAGCTTGATATCGCCTACCTCGAGCACGCGCAGATGAGCGCGGAGTGGCTCATGGCGCGCGAAAAAGGGTGGCATAAGATCGCGTGCGCGCCGGAGGGGGTCATACGGAGCCGCGAGGACATCGCGGACGAGGTGTTTTCGATTGTGTCTCCTCTCGTCTCGCGCTAGCATGGCACGCATGGAACTCTACCCTTTCATCCAACGACAGGACCAGGAAGTATACGACGCGCTCATCGGCGAAGAGAAGCGGCAGGCGGAGGGACTCGAGCTTATCCCCTCAGAAAATTACGTATCGAAAGCCGTACGGGAAGCAAACAGTTCCAATCTGACGAACAAGTACTCCGAGGGCTATCCGGGGAAGCGCTACTACGGCGGCCAAACATACACCGACATCGTCGAGAATATCGCGCGCGAGCGCGCCAAGGCGCTCTTCGGCGCACAGTTCGCCAACGTGCAGCCGCACGCTGGCGCTCCTGCCAATGTCGCCATGTACTTCGCACTCCTAGAGCCGGGCGATACCGTCCTCGGAATGGATCTCTCCCACGGCGGCCACCTCACGCACGGCCACCCTGTCACGTATCTCACCAAAATATTCCGCTTCGTGCGCTACAAGATGAAAGACGTCGAGACCGGTGAAATAGACTACGACGAGATGCGCGACGTCGCGCTGCGCGAGAAACCTAAGATCCTGCTCGCGGGTTACTCCGCTTATCCGCGCGAATTGGATTACGCGCGCATGGCCGCGATAGCGCGCGAGGTGGGTGCCTATGCAGTCATGGATGCGGCGCACATCGCGGGGCTCATCGCAGGAAAAGTGGTAAAAAATCCGTTCGACTACGGCTTCGATGTGATGACGACGACGACGCACAAGACGCTCCGCGGCCCTCGCGGCGGTATGATCCTCACGCGCGAGAGTGCGGATATCGCGAAGAAGATAGACAAGAGCGTCTTCCCGGGATTCCAGGGCGGACCGCTTATGAATGCGATAGCCGCAAAGGCAGTCGCGTTTGGAGAAGCGATGCAACCATCGTTTTCCATGTACGCGGGGCAGATCTTGCGCAATGCCAAAGCGATGGAAGCCGTCCTAAAGAAGCGCGGCATACGCATGATCGCCGG
>CAZRXN010000009.1:0-25070 GCA_964604085.1 uncultured Candidatus Saccharibacteria bacterium
TCGGGCTAGAGCTTCTCAAAGTATGTTCGCGCAAAGGTCAGCAATTCATCACAAAAGTAGCCGTACACGACAGCGTACGGCGACACGCGTTGACCTCACGCCTAATCAGTAGTATCACGATCTGCGGACTCAAATAATCGAAGGAGATATCAATGAGTCGACGGATCACGTTCACTCCTCTCACACCGAAGTACCTCACTGAAGACATCGCCAAGGACGCTGTTAACATGGTCCTTGAAGCAACCCTGCTATCGCCTCGGATGCACGAAATACTCCGGCGGCACATGTGTCACATCGTCGTGCTCGTCCCCCTAATCGAAGTAACGAAGGAAGGCCCTACGGCCTTGTGGGACTATCGGCACGCTGAACCTGTTTGCCTGTATGAGACCAGCGTCGGCACCCGAGAAAATTGGCCGAGCGAGTTCGATAAGATCGCTCGAAGCAAAGCCCTGCAGCTCTGGCGCGGACAGAATACCGACGGAAATACGGACGTTATGCCTCACCTGCTATTTCCCGGTGATACGCCGAAGTGGGGCGGCGTTAAGCGGCACGGCATCGTGGTGGCCTGCTCTGGCGTCCAACCCTATTTTGACCAAATGATATCGGGCTGGGTCGCCGACGCTCTCAAGGCCTTCGCGAGGCATCATTACGAGAACAGCGAAGAAAAGCTGGAGGGGCGCTCTTTCCTTTCCTAAAGACGACGTCAAAGTAAGAAAGGATAGTACTAGACGCGCTCATCGAGCGCGTCTTTTGCTTTATCACTCCCGCGCGAGCCACTCGGGTTCCTGGCGCACAAGCATCTCCGCCGCATGCTGCGGCTCCGCCATGATCTCTTTTACCGTACGCTCCATACGCATTGATTGCGATCCTTTGACCAACACGACGACTCCCTTCCGCATAAAGGGCTCCAGCTCTTTCCCCGCTCGCTCCGATTCGTACTGTTCGTACTGTAGAATCGCTCTCTCCGGCAGACCGGCGTCGAGCGCCGCTTCTGCGATCCCACGCGCACGGAAACCCACCGTTACGAGTCGGTCCACGCACTTTGCGACCCGCACCCCGAGCGCACGATGCGCCTCTGCGCTGTACTCGCCGAGCTCCAGCATGTCCCCCAACACCGCAATACGCTCTTCGCACGCAAGGGATGCGAGCGTATCGACTGCAGCGCGGGCGGCGACCGGAGAGGAGTTATACGTATCATCAAGAATGAGGGAGTCCCGAATCCCCGGCACAATCCTCATACGCCCAGGAGTCGGCATCCATTCCGAGAGCGATACCGACGCGGAGACAAGGTCAATATCCACCGCCTCGGCCGCGGCAAGTGCCGCGAGTGCCGAGTAAATGCGGGGCTGGCCGAGAGATCCGGGAATAAAGATGGGCATGGAGGTGCCGTTTCGATCGGCGCGGAAGCGCATGCCTCTCGGTTGATCATTCTCATACACGACGCTCTCCATGCTTGCGGTAAAATCGTTCTCCTCGGAAAAGCCGAAAGTAACCGAAGCCCCTCGAAATTCCGCACATATCGCTCTCGTGCGCGCATCATCACCGTTTACGATGAGTCGCCCGTTCGGTCGCAGGTATTCGACTATTGATCGTTTTTCGCGAGCTAGGTGCTCCGGCGAGGGGAAGAATTCGACGTGCACAGGCACATCCGGAATGCTGGTAAGCACCGCGATGTGCGGACGAAGCCACCGTGCGATGCGGCGTACATCGCCCGGGTGATCCGCGCCCACTTCCACAACGAGCCATTCGGGGTATGCCGCCTTCCCCGTGAAGAGATGCATCGCCCCCCGGGCAATTACCGCGAGCCAGCCAAACGGATTGCCGACCGCGCTTTGCTCGCCCAGGATTGTGAGCGGCACGCCGAATTCGTTGTTGTACGTTTTTTCACTCTTACGGACATTCTTTTCCCGGGCCAGTACGGCAAAGATAGCGTCTTTCGTCGATGTCTTGCCCGCGCTTCCGGTGATGGCGATGACGTGGGGCGCGAATCGCACAAGCGTCAAGCGCGCCTCAAGTGTCAGTATCTGTACGATCAACCATTTCACGAGACGTCGCATAGTCATGAGGAATTATCGATCAGGTGGCACATCGTAATAGTTTATCAGGAACTTGGCGAGGGCTGCGAACGGGCGCGACAGCGTATGCGACGCGTACTGTTCCCCGTGCGGATCGACCGCATACAGCAGGATGATGAATTGAGGATCGCGCGCTGGGAAATAGCCAAAGAAGGAATGCAGGTAGCGGTCCGTATAGTAGCCGCCATTCACATGGTCTGCGATTTGCGCGGTGCCCGTCTTCGCCGCGATCGAATAGTGCGGCTCTTTGAGCTCTCCCCCCAGGAGCGCGTCGTCGAACACCTCGATCAGCATGTCGGTGACGGTCGCAGCGGTCTCGGGTTTCAGCACCTGCTCTTCCGGCGGGTGCGAGAGCGGCCTCGTGATCCCGCTCGGGTACCGCACGGCGGTCGCGACGTACGGCTGTGGTAGCTTGCCACCATTTGCGAGAGCCGCCAGTGCGCGAATCATTTCGATCGGCGTTACCGCAATCCCCTGCCCGAATGAGGCCGATGCGAAATCGATATCCGCGTTCCCCGCGAGCGATTGAATGTTGCCCCCGATTTCGTGCGGTAGATCGATGCCAGTTTCCTCTCCGAGCTTATAATTCTGCATGTATGAAGCGAATGCGGCGTGCCCCATCTTTTCGGCGATGAACGTCGCTCCCACATTGAGCGATTCGTCGAGCACCTCCTGCATCGAAACGACGCCGCGAGCCACGCCGTCGTAATTGCACACCCGGCTTCCGCTGCGAACGATGCAGCCGGTGTCGTCGTACGTCGTCTCGGGCCTTACTGCTCCCGAATCAATCCCTGCCGCCATGGTCAGCGCTTTCATAATGGAGCCCATTTCGTAGCGGCTCTCGACGATAGGGTTCGTAAAAACCGCCGGGTCAGATGTCGTGTTGTACGTATTGGGATCGAAGGTAGGACGCACTGCCATGGCGTATATCGCGCCGCTCTTGGGGTCCATCACGATACCTCCCGTGTGCGAGGGGTGGTAGGCGCTCACGACATCATCAAGTGCATCCTCGAGGCGCGCCTGCGCAGCCGGTTCTATGGAGGTGATGATACTGCCCTCGTGGGCAGCAGGGTCGCTTGAGAGCGCCGCTTGAACATTGGTGAATATTTCTGCGAACGGATTCACGTAGAGCGATGAGCCGCCGCGCTTCAGCGTATCCTCGTAGTAGCGCTCAAGCCCGTACACTCCCTCTTTCGTGTCTCCTCTATATCCGACGAATCCGAGCACGTTTGCCGCGAGCTCGCCCGCCGGATACATGCGCCACTGATCTCGCACCAGCAGCACGCCGGGGATACCCATGTCGTCCACCGCGCTCCCCTCTTGGTCGGAAAGGCGGAATGCGACTTCTTCATACGGGTCGTCCTTCTTTGCCGCGCTTTCCATAAAGCGCTGACGGTCGAGCGGCACAATGGCAGCAATGCGCTCGTAGGCCTCCTCCGGATTTGTGACTTCTTTCGGCTGTAGCGCAATTCTCCAGCCGCTCTGCATGACCGCAGCAGCTACCTCTTCGCCGTCCTGTTTTGTGAATCGAATCTCCCCACGATCAGTAAACTCGGGCGCCGTTTCCACGTACTGTCCCGCTGCTTCCGCCCGATACGTATCACCATGCACCACCTGTACAAAATAGAGGCGTGTCACGAGGAGCACTGCCGCAATGACGAACAGCACGCTTAGAAAACGAACTCGCAGGATAAGGCGTCCTCGTAATGCCGGTGCACGAGAGGATGAAGAGCGCGCATTCATGTCCTCTCGGTGCCGTTACAGCTCGTTGCGTACGGAATCCGAAGCGCCGAGCGCGCTCGGCGGGTAGACATAGGCGGTTTCGGAAACAGGAGTGAGGCCGAGCCCCGCTGCCTTTTCCGGTCCGATGGTCTGCGACAGCGTGAAGTACTCCTTTTCAAGGCTACCCACTGCGCTCTGCAGCCGATCGGACTCCGCGAGCGCCTCCTTGCGTTCGATAACATTCAAAATCGACATGCACACGAGAATAGCATACGCGCAGGCCCCGAGTGCTATGAGGGCGATAAGCGCACTCGTTATGCGCCCCTCGTACGGGAGTGCTGCCGTCCAAATCGGGCGGCTGCCTCTTCTCGCATGCATATGTATAGATATGGCTTTCATGTCGCTATTTCCGAATGCTGCATTTTTTCGATGACTCGCAATTTCGCGCTGCGTGCCCGTGGATTCTCTGAAAGTTCTCGCGAACAGGGCCGAATGACCGTACGATTCAATCTCTTACCCACCTTGGTCTTTTCCCACTCCTGCATCAGCCGCTTGACCGCTCGATCTTCGACGCTGTGGAACGTAATCACGGCGAGTCGCCCACCGGGCGACAGACGCTTCCATGCCGCTTCGAGTCCCTCCTCCAAGGCGCCGATCTCATCGTTGACGGCGATGCGGAGTGCCTGAAAGCTTTTCGTAGCGGGATGCGTTCTCCCCCTCCGATACGCCGGAGGAGTTGCCTTCGAGATCAAATCGGCCAGAGTACGAGACGTTTCAATAGGCGCCTCCGCTCGTGCCTCAACGATCGCGCGCGCGATCCGCCTCGCGTACCGCTCTCCGCCCCAGCCCCAGAGCACGTCCGCGATGCTTTCCTCCTCCCACTCGTTAACAATTTTTCGAGCAGTGAGTGCATGGGGTCCCGGCTCGTCGTCGTAGGTCATGAGGAGCGGCTCATCCTTCTGGAAAGAAAAGCCGCGACCGGAATCGAGCTGGTAGGAGCTCCACCCCAGATCGAAGAGCGCCCTGGTGAGATGCGCTACCCCATTGGCCCCGAGCACAATCTCCAGTTCTCGGAAATTCGCTTGAGAGAGGATCACGTGCGTTTTTGCCCCGGCGAGCCGCGCACGCACTCGCTCGATAGCCGCGCGATCCGCGTCTAGGCCTATAAAAAGCCCGTTTGCGCCGAGCGCAGCCGCGATTTGCGCCGCATGGCCTGCGCCGCCGAGCGTCGCGTCGAGGACGATGTCGTCTTCTCGAAGCGCGAGCGCGGCAAGAACTTCGTGTAAAAGTACAGGTCGGTGCGAGCCCGTTGGCGACACCGGGTCGCTGGAGGATCGTTTAAGTCGCGTGCGCATGACGATATTGAGATCCTCCAGCTACCTGGAGCAGCCATTCATGGGTTTAGAGCGCGCCAATCTCGCCCAGTTTTTCCGCGAGTGCGTCGGCCTGTTTTTCGATGCGGGCTTTATACGTCTTCCACTTCGCCTGATCCCATACCTCCACACGGTCAGAGACGCCGGCAAAAATAACGTTCTTTTGCAGTCCGGCGAACTCCTTGTGATGCTCCGGTATGAGAATGCGGCCCGCCCCGTCCGCTTCTACCTCGACCGCACCCGAGAGTATGAATCGATTGAATCCCCGCGCGTCGGCCTGGGCGTAGCTAAGTTCTTGCAGTTTTTCGGCCATACGCTCCCACGCTACTTTTGAATAGAGCGAGAGGCAGTTGTCGAGTCCGCGCGCAAGCACCATCCGCTTCCCCAGTTGGGAGCGAAACGCCTTAGGCAGCGACACTCTCTTTTTTTCGTCCAGCGTGTGATCGTATTCGCCGATGAACATACGTACAAAATCCCACTTTTTCCCACTGCGTTAGAGTATAAACCACTATACCCCACCGCAACACAGTTATCCACACGGAAGTGAAGCAACTGTGAAGGGCGCGCGGGCGGCCTCTGCGTTCGAGTCCGACGCAAGAAGGGTCTAAAACGAGTGGGGGGGACGCTAAGTGTCTTTTCTGCTGTGGTCTATTCTCGAAGTAGTTCGAACTTTCGCCGCGTGCGAGGCGCGCGGCGAGAATGCCCGCGAGAAAATGCAGGGCGCGGCGAAGCCGCTCCGCTGAGCTAGCAAATTTTTTTGGCGGACTAGGTTCGAGCTCGAAGCGCACAATTTTGTTCTTTCAGAAACAAAGAACCCCGCGCCAAGCTGGACGTGGAGTCCTTTGATCGCGGGGTTGCGTACAGAGAATCATTCGGCATAGCGGTCTGCATCCGGGATGCCAGATGCTTCAAGCACCTGGACAAATCCCTTCAGGCACACCTTGCCGAAGTAGGGGACGCGCAACATATGCTTCGCATCGGGGCGAGCGTCCAAGAATTCACGCAGCGTGGTATTGGAAGCAGTCTTTCCCTCCTCCCCGCTGCCGAAGCGGTACGAACAGTCATTGACGACACTGTTGATAAGCCGCACGTGAGATTCCTTAGGAACGCCAGCTTCCCGCAACCGCTTCGCAGTGAAGAAGTCGGAAACGGAAAGTTCAAGCGGATCCTTGCCAACGTCGCGCACGACGGTAGCGGTGCGTTCGATACGAAGCGAGAACGTAAGCCGCTCTCCTGGTTGCAGAATCGAGGTTTCTTCTGCCCACGCTTCCAGTTCCTGCTGGATGGCGTTGGCACGTTCGGTGATAAGCTTATCGCGCATTGCATTCTCCTCTTGAGTCGTTACAGCGCACAAGCACCTGCTGTTCTAGAAGTACTTCTGCACTGCAACGAATAATCTATGAAAGAACAACTTGCTAGAGATTGTACACTTCATACCACGCATCTGTCAAGTGGTCAAGAGCAACCCAAAAAAGCCCTATTTACCAACCTCTTTTGAGCTAATGAGTTGTATGCCAAAAAATTTCTTTTTCCCCACACTTAAAAATGCGTGCGCGAAGCGCACGCCTTCTAGCAATGGTGAGAGCTGTCGAGCGCAGCGAGGCGGGGCACTCATTGGCTCGAACTCATGCGCAACTGGATTATCGAAGCCAACCAAGCCGAAAATCTCATCAAGGCAGAAAATCTTTCGGGGATGAAAGATTTTCTGGTGGACATCGGCTCGAACCGCCGCATAGCGGCGGGAATTCTGGCGGGGGAATTCAGAAAGCCGTGGCATTTCCTGGCGGAAATGCCACTCTATGCGCGCGGCTCCGCCGCGCGCGGGTTGCGTTCTTCGTCAAATCAAATTTGGTGGTGTTTGTTTGAAAAAGTCAGAACCCATTTTGCGGAGAACCCTGACTGACCGCCTCCGCTTCGCTCCGGCGGAACGCTCGGGCGCGGCGGAATTCCCCCACACCCCCCCCTTCCGCCGCGCCCTCGCTTTGAAAGCCGCCGCCATTCAGGCCAGCGAAGCTGGCACGCCGCAGGTTGATTAAAGAATATCAGAAACATCCAAATAATTCTTTCCGGTCTTGTGGCATTGAACTGCCAACTTGCACATTTCAAAAATCGGTTGAGGTAAGTTTTCCATATCGTACCAGCCCCACGATTCCGATTTTTCTGGCTCAAGGACTTTTGGCTCACCACTTTTCCAATCTGCCACAAGACCGATATGCGTATAGTGCTTCGGCGCGTATTTCGTGATATTCGCTAAATACTGAAAACGGATATTATCAATTTCAATTCCACACTCTTCGCTTACTTCGCGCCGAGCACAATCCGCAAAAGATTCCATATATTCCAAATGGCCGCCGGGGAAGGCGTATTCGCCCTCGCCATGCGAACCTTTGCGTTTTCCTAACAAAACTTTATCGTTCTTCAAAATCATTACACCAACACCAACTTTCGGGCGTTGCGAGGGACTATCTTTAGATTCAAATTGGATAATTTGAAAACCATGTTTTTCGACTTCCTCCGGCGGCCAAAAAGTTTGGCCTTTGGTTTTGAGAATGTAAGTGGCGATTACTTCAATTTTTCGTCCAGTGTAATCTTTTTTGTCTTTGTCCCATTCCTCCAAAACCAAAGTGTCGCCTTCGTTTATTTCAAAATCGGCAAGCCGCAATTCCAGTTTTTTCTTGCCGGAAATTATTTTCTCAAAATATTCTCGCCAAACTTTTTTATGAATTGTTGCCATAGTTAATCGCGAATATCACTTTCATGCCGAGCGGCGAAGCCGCGAGGCAACTTCTTCGGTAAATCTGAAATGGTGGACCTACGGGGAGTCGAACCCCGACCTCCTCCATGCCATGGAGGCGTTCTACCGCTATACTATAGGCCCGTCCAAAGACGATCGTATGCTAGCACATTTCTCCACTGAACTGGAGGACCTGAACGAAATCTCGCACGAGATTACCGAAGCGCTGGAGGATTTGTGAGGCAGGCTTGCAGACCCACAGTAGGTGTCCAACCGCACTCCCCATTCGGCTGCGGCTCGCACGACGCCTCCTGGTAGCAGGCATACTCTGCCCGGTACTCGCAGGTAGTTACGATCGCCCCTGCTTGATCTGCGGAAACACACAGCTGTCCGCTGCATCCCGCGACCGCGCAGCCGTTCGCCACGATTGCGCCGCCGTTCGAGTTTGAAGATTCCGCAGGGATCTCTTCCACGAAATGTTTGCCATCAGGCGTATTGCACTGACGCGGGTATGACTCCATCACGGGATATCCTGCCGCAGCGCAATCCTCGAACGAGCTGATTTGCGCCGTATTCAAAACATTCAATTGAGGCACCGTAAGATATACGATGAGCGCGAAAAGCGTGAGGAGCGCCGCGGCGAAGAGAAGAAACAGGATCTTAATGCCTGCGGTCATACGTTGAGTGTATCACAGGGCTACGGGTGCTCCCACGAGGAATCGAACCTCGATTACGAGCTCCGGAAGCTCGCGTTCTATCCATTAAACTATGGGAGCGTGAGTGCCCCACTATACCGCACCGCCTCCCTCATATCGAAATTCTCGATATATCAAAAGTACTCAAGTAACGGATTTGCCTGTTTAGAGCAAACACAGTACTCTATGCGCGAAAGGGCCTATAGGTAAGTGGTATACCGGTGCATTCGCATTGCACAGTCTCGAGTTCGATTCTCGATAGGTCCACCAACATTCATTCCGGACAAACAGTGCGAAGGCACTGTTTTCAGCCCTTGCTCACCTCGTTCGCGTCGGGCTGCCGGGAAGTCGCCCGCGCCTCTCGGCTCGCCGTCGCTCGCCTCGGGCTGGGCACCGCCTCGCTGCTCGGCCTGCTGGCCTCGCATCGCTCCGGCGTTCGATTCCGGACAAACAGTGCGAAGGCACTGTTTTCAGCCCTTGCTCACCTCGTTCGCGTCGGGCTGCCGGGAATCGAACCCGGTCTACACCCACCCCATGGGCGCGTACTACCGGTATACTACAGCCCGTTTTGCAACCCTTTGTCGGGCCGCCGGGAATCGAACCCGGTCTACACGCACCCGAAGCGTGCGTACTACCGGTATACTACGGCCCGACAAAGGGTTGCATCTCTGCTCGGCTCCCGAATACTACCACCAATCCCCCTTGATTCAATTTCGCAGGCGCGACTTTGCGAATGCGAAAGGCCTTGTGTGGGCAGTACAGGACTCGAACCTGTGGCCTCTCCCGTGTGAAGGGAACGCTCTACCAACTGAGCTAACTGCCCGTATGATCGAAAGATCAAAAAGAGTATTGCCCGGAAATTCGTTTCGCTCAAGAGAACGGGCTACTTGATCGAGATGATCTTATATTTCTGCGGCCCCTTAGGCGTCTCGAATGTGAACGCGTCCCCTTTCTTTTTATCCATGAGCGCCGACCCGAGCGGTGAGAGGTGCGAAATTTTGCGCTCCTGCATATTGGCTTCGGCAGACCCCACGATTTGATACTCGTGTTCTTCGCGCTCGCCCTGCTTCTGAATCGTTACGACCGTGCCGAGCGATACCTTGTTGCCCTTGCTGTGCTCGATCACTCGCGCGTGCGAAAGCTGCTCCTCTATCGTCCGAATACGATCTTCGGTCGCAGCCTGCAGATTACGCGCCTCTTCGTACTCCGCATTTTCCGAGAGGTCGCCAAGGGAACGCGCGTACTCAAGCTGCTCGGCGATTTCACGTCGGCGCACGGTCTTTAAATTCTCGAGTTCTTTCGTCAGCTCCTCGAACTTTTCCTTGCTCAAATAGTTCGTTTCTTCGGTATTCATACTGGGAGATGCCGCAGTATACCCTAGCCGCAAAAAGCGACAAGTCGCCTATTATTCCGCATATTCCGGCTTTTCTGCGGCGAGCCATTGGAAGAACGGCAGCATTGCGGGCGCCGCTCCGGAAGGCGTCCCGGCCGGGGCGCGCTCGAGTACCGTGGCGTACGCCCACGTAGGATCGTCGCTCGGCCAGAATCCGATAGACCAGGAATTCATCGATTCGTTGTGCACGCCCACCTGCGCCGTACCCGTTTTACCGGCTATCGATATCTGTGGCATATCGAGAGCGCGCGCAGTGCGAAACTCGATATCAGAGTGCACGGCCTTGCGCATTCCCTCCCGCACGATTTCGAGGTCTGCGTCGGAGACGCCGATGCTATCTCCTTCGGGCGCTTCGCCGTGCACGAGGTGCGGCTTGTAGAGTGTACCGCCGTTCGCGATCGCGGCGGTGTAGCGCGCGGCCTGGAGCGGCGTCAGCTGAAAGCCGTACTGACCGATCGAAGTATTGTATGTATCGCCGACTCGCCACGGATCGCCCTCGAACACCGCTTCCTTCCACTCGGGCGTCGGAATGACGCCACTCGCCTCTCCCGCGAGAATGATCCCGGTCGGCTCGCCTAGGCCGAATTTCCGTGCCCATTCATCGAGCTTCGCGATCCCGAGCCCTGCCTGGTCCTCAAAGCCGCCGCCTATTGCGTAAAAGTAGACATCTGACGAGAGCGCGATCGCATCGCGCAGGTCCACCCATCCGTTCGCACGCCAGTCGCGAAAGATAGAGGGGTGATCCGGATCATACGGATTCGGCACTTCGATCTGCCCCGTCGAGAGGATTTTCTTTTCGGGAGAAATTATGTGCTCTGATAGTGCGGCAGTGGCAAAGATCGGCTTCACGATAGATCCCGGCGTATACACACCGCCCACCGCGCGATCGAGGAGCGGTGAGCGCTCATCCTCATTCGCAGCGCGCATCGCCTCCCCATCGCCTTCGGCGAAGGCCTGGTTGTCGAATTCGGGAAAGCTGACGAGCGCGAGCACTTCTCCGGTGCGCACGTTCATGATGACCGAAGCGCCCCCCTGGAAGCCGTTCTTCTGCGCGTGAGTGGAGAGCAAATCGAAGAGCTTTGCCTGCACGTCCGCATCTATGGAGAGCGTGAGCGACTGTCCATCTTGGGGCAGCGCAACGATGTGTTCTCGCACGATCTCGCCCCGTGCATCCGTCTCGATCATGTGACTGCCATTGATACCCTTCAGAAGATCATCGTAGGCAAGCTCCACGCCCGAGACGGCAGCGTAGGATTCACGCCACCAGACGCCGGAAGCGTCGCGCTTGGGATATCGTATGAATCCGAGCACGTGCGCGAACCCCGGCGTATCTATGTACTCGCGCAGCGCGTAGGGCGTACTTGTCGCGTCGTGCCCTGCGGCTTCCGTATTCCACGCGAGCTCTTTGCCCGTGCGGTCATAAATCACCCCTCGGGTCGCGAACAGAATCGACCGATCAAGTCGATTCGAACGAGAAATGTCGGCATACGCCTCTCCGCGAAGCACCTGCAGATTGAACGTGCGCCCGGTAAATACGATCGCGGCGAGGAAAAAAACCAGTGCGACTCCGATCAGCGCGCCGCGCGGCATCGGCCGCCCCACATTGCCCTCAAGGTGCGCCGCGTCGAGGTGCGGCAAGTTCGAAGAATCGAGAAACGTTTCGTCCGGAGCGATTTCGTCATATCTCTCCCTATTTCGCACGAGCTCGTTCATATAGTTCGGGGCAGCGGCAGCTGAAATCGGCTGGTCATAGTGCCAGTCTACCGCACCGTCGCGGGGCGCAAAAAACGTCGCGGCGTGGACTAACCGATCATGAGCAAGAGCTCCTTGCGTACGGGATCCAAAACCCATACGAGCGCTATCGCGATGAGCGTTGCGATGGGTATGTGGGCTCCTCCGGGTGACGCAGGGAGCCACATGAGGTCGACGAGAAGCCCGATGCAGAGCACCTCCCACGCCGGATAGCGCAGGGAAAGCAGGAGCGCGGCTGCGAACGCGACCCACGGCGAAATGAAGAGCGCGCCGAGTGCCCCGCCACACGCAAGCAGTATTCGTATGCTCATGGTGTCATTTCGGGCGGAAGGATGTAAACGAATCGAAGCGCTTCGAGATTTACGGGCGAACCGAGAAAGAGACGCGCAGTCGCGCTTGAGGAGGCGCTCTCGAGCCCGCTCACGATCGCAAAAGGCCGTGCGCCGAAGAGCGGTGCGCGCGCGACGCTCCCCACAGGCACGATCGCCTCTCGAGGCACATCCGCTCGCGCGGCGCTCCCTCCCCTTCCCTCGGCTTTCCCCGCCGTGTCATCTCCGATTGTCATCTCGATCTGGCGCCCCGGGGCGAAAATAGAGTGTACGGTCGCGCTGTGCTCGCCTGCGTCGCTTATGTCGCCGACGACGAATCCCGCAGGTGAGAGCACGATGCCACCCTGCTGCACACCCTCCGCTCGCCCCGCACCGATGTGAAAGGTGTCATAGGGAGAGACAGACGTGCTGGAGATCACCGGCGCAGTGATGCCCGCTGCATCCTCGCGGTCTGCGATATGTACGAGCGAGCGCAAAAGCTCATTTTCGTCGAGCGCGGCCCTGTATGCCGCATCGTGTTCAGCGAGTTCGGAAACTTCGTTCCGCAAGCGCGCATTTTCTTCGGCAAGAGCGCGTCGCGATGCGAATACGCCGCTCCCGATCGTCGCTGCGTAGGCACGCTCGTACCAGTCGCCGAAGGCAGATACCCCGCTCCGAAGTGCGCGATGGATCGTGCCGCCGCCCAGCATGTCTGCGGCAATCACCGCGCAGACGAGGATAGTGGTCGCCACCAGAGTACCGCGGCCCTTATTCTGTCGGAACGAGTTCTTCATCATTCTTCAAGAGCACATCGCGATAGAGCTCCATATCCTCGAGCACGATGCTTGTTCCGCGCACGACCGCCGTGAGCGGATCGGACGCTACGGTTACCGGGATCCCGAGCGCGGCAGTGAGAAATTCGGACAAGCCACGGATCTGCGCGCCACCCCCTGCGAGGTACACGCCGCCGCGCATGACGTCCGCGAGAATTTCCGGCGGCGTTGTCTCCAGGACCTCCTTAATCGCCTCGACGAGCTCGTCTATGGAGTGGCCGATCGCATTACGAACGTCCGCGTCCGTAATGATGAGCTCGCGCGGAAGGCCAGTTACGAGATCCCGCCCGCGCGCAATGACCTCGATCGGATCACGCCGCAAGACGGCCGCGGCGGCGATCTTCACTTCCTCGGCCGTCTTGTCCCCGACGAGGACTTTCGATTCATTCCGGATGTGAGTCGCAATATCGATATTGAAGCGGTCCCCGGCGATGCGGATGTTGCGCGAGTTAACGAGACCGCCGAGCGAGATAACCCCCACGTCCGTCGTCCCGCCGCCAATATCGATAATCATCGTGCCTATCGGCTCGTGCACGGGTAACTCGATGCCGATCGCCGCAGCCATCGGCTCCTCGATGATGTGCACCTCGCGCGCGCCTGCGGCGCGCGCGGCATCCCGCACGGCGCGTACCTCCACCGAGGTGATCCCCGAAGGCACGCCCACGACGACGCGCGGCCCGAGTATCTTTCCACGTCCTGCTTGCGCCTTATTGATGAGGTAGCCAAGCATCTCCGAGGTGATCTCGAAGTCAGAGATCACACCGTCCACCACCGGTTGCACCGCGGCGATGTGCGCTGGTGTCCTGCCAAGCATGTCTTTCGCCTGGCGCCCCACGGCGACCACCTGCCCTGTCTTCTGGTTGACTGCCACTATGGAGGGCTCGTTGATCACGATTCCGCGCCCGCGCACGTAGACGAGCGTATTGGCAGTGCCGAGATCTATCCCGATATCGTTCGAGAACAGCCCTAAAAACCATTCTTTCCATCTGCGAATCGTATTCATAGTTCCGTTAGATGGCATTCTTCCGCGTAAGGCGATCTATGAGTGAGCTCTCCGGGACGAGCGACAGTGCGCCGCTTTCTCTCTGCACCATTTCGACGCCGCCCCCCGACATGGTCTTTTCTGACACGACGAGTCGCACGGGAATACCAATAAGATCGGCGTCCGCGAATTTCTCCCCCGCGCGCACGTCCCGATTGTCGTAGAGCGTCTCTATGCCGTGCTCGCAGAGCAAGTCGTACACGCGGTCTGCCTCCTTCCCTACATCGGTACTCTCTCCAGCTATTGACAGGAGGTGTACGGAGAACGGGGCGACCGCCTCCGGCCACACGATTCCCTTTTCATCGGCGAATTTCTCCACGAGCACGCCCATGAGGCGCGTGATACCGATCCCGTACGATCCCATCCACACGGGCACGTCGGCTCCCTCTGCGTCTCGCACCGTGAGTCCCAAGTCTTTCGCCTTCTCTTGCCCGAAGTTGAAAATGTTGCCAACCTCCGCCGTATTCACTTTCTGCAAATTCTCCCGCTTTACGCCAAGGTTCGCGAGCGTCTCGTCGGAGAGCACTTCCTCGTTTATGGCGACCCGCTTCTCGCGATCCAGATACACCGCGTCCTCGCCTGTTTCGCAGAGTGTTTGAAACTCGTGGCTGTACTTGGTGAATGCGCCTCCCGCCGCAAACGTTACGTATGTATCCTCGCCAAGCCCGAGACGCTCGAACACCCGCATGTACGCTGCTTTTACGGATTCGTAGTACGAAAGGTGCGATGCCTCGTCGGCCGCGAAGGAATACATGTCTTTCATGACGAATTCGCGGCCACGCATGATGCCGCTCTTCGCGCGCAGTTCATTGCGCAGCTTCGTCTGAAACTGATACACGGAGACGGGCAGGTCGCGATAGCTCGCGATAAAATTTTTCATCATCTCTCCGATCGGCTCCTCATGGCTCCAACCGAATCCGACTTCCCCGCCCGCTTTGAGTTCCGACTTGAACCACACGTCTACGACGGCATCGTCCCATCGGTTGGTTTTCTCCCACAGCTCCTTCCGCTGCAGCGCCGTCATGATGAGCTCCTGGCCCGCGATCGCATTCATCTCCTCGCGAACGACCTGCTTGATTTTTTCCAGCACCCGAAGCCCGAGGGGGAGGTAGGCATAGACGCCCGCCATCTCTTTATGGATGTACCCTGCTCGTATGAGGAGCTGAGCATTTTTCGCGACCTCGTCTTTCGGTGCCGTCTTTCTCGTTTTCGTAAAGAGGTCGGTCTGGCGCATTCCGCTTATCATAGCCGAATCTGGGGCGCGGTCAAAAACGTGAAATTGACATTGGGTCGCATCCTGGTACGGTTTTTCGGGCGGCGAATGTTTTGCCGCTTGTACACAATAAGGAGCACGTAATGAAGGAAAGTGTAATCGGGTGGGGCTCCTCTGGCGTGGTTGAGAAGGTCGGGTGGGGATCATACCCTATGGAGCCGCGTGTAGGCCCATCTGCCTCCATCTTGTTTCTCGTGGGAGGAGAGTTTGCGCGAAAGAGATCACAGGAGCTTGCACGAGTGGTCCGCAATCGGCGCAACGTGCTCGCATCGGTCATCGATACGGCTGGTGCGCAGGCAGCGGACTTCTCTCTCGCGACTCTTGTGGTGATCGGCACGTGCAGACAAAGTATCGACGTCGGCTCTCCCACACAGCGTGCGGAAGCGCGCGCATGCAGCGCATTGCAGGCCAACCAGCCCGTCGTCATGCTTTGCGAGCATCTGCATGAGGTCCTTCCCCCGCATTTCGGACCTGTACGGTCCAAGGTGCAGCTGTTCCTCTCTTCGGAAGATCCGCGAGTCTGCCCCGGCCTATGGGACATGATGCCCCTCGGGGCCATGGTGCACCCGGTCGGAGAATCCGATGTCGGCGACGTCGCAAGCGAACTCCTGCGGCTTGTCGGGAAATAGATACTGCGACCACGCGGGCACAGCGAGCGGCGGAAGATTTTCTTCCGCCGCTTTCTCTATGCGGCCGCGCGATAGTATATACTATAGTATATACTACAGTATGCGAATCCTTTTTCTTCTTCCTATGAAATCAGACGTCCGATATCCTGGTACGTAACGGTAATCATGAGGAACGCGATGAGCGCGACGCCAAGCGCGTTCACGAGCTGCACCGCGAGGCGTGGCGCGCGGCGCCGCAGCAGGGCTTCCACACCAAGGATCGCGAGCCGCCCGCCATCGAGAGCGGGAATCGGAAGGAGGTTTACGAGCGTGAGATTGACCGAAATGAATGCAGCGAGCGAGAGCACGTTGCCAAGCCCGTGTTTGGAGGCATCCCCGACGAGGGAGACCAGCCCCACCGGCCCCACCACCTCTCGAAGGGCGTTATTACCGTGGATCGCGCTGTCTATCATATCGACTATCCCCTGCCCGATCGTCTTGAACGCATAGATCGTCCTCCGATATCCTTCGACGAGGGATTCGCCAAGCGGCAGGGATTTCGTTTCGACGAGTGCGAGCCCCAGCCCGATCGCGGGGCGATCCGCCTGCTCCGCTATGACCGCATGCGCTGGATACACATCCACTGCGTGCGCCTCCCCGTTTCGGACGTACGTAATCGAGAGATCCTTGCCTCCACGCTCGGCCGTAAACTCCTGTAGCGCATCAGGGCGCAGCGCCGCCTCTTCCTCACCATCGCGCACCGATACGATCTCATCACCAACCTGGAGCCCCGCAGCTGATGCGGGAGAGCCCTGCAGCACCTCACTTACATAGAGCGACGCCGCGCCGCTCGCGAGCGTCGGCTCCACCACCTGCGGCACACCCGCAAAGAGCGATCCGGAAAAAAGAATCCACGCGGCGACCGCGTTCATCGCGACGCCTGAAAAAAGTATGATCGCCTGCGCGTAGCGTGGGGCACCGGATAACGCCCCACTCCCCTTAGGCGCACCAAGCTCTTCGGGATGCTCTCCCCACAGTCGGACGAATCCACCAAAGGGTATCCAATTCAGCGTGTACTCGGTGCCGCGCCGCTTGCCCAGAAGAAGCGCCCGAGGCGGATACCCGATGCCGAACTCCTCCACACGCACCCCGAAGAGCTTCGCGGCGGCGAAATGACCCAGCTCATGGACGACAATCAGGAACACCAGTATCGCGATGACGATCAGAATGGTCATAGTGTTGACGCTTCGCGCATCTTTGACCCAGCGCTAGCGATCAGCTCTGCATCTCCTTTTCCTTCGCTTCAAACGCGCTCTCCAAACCCTCGTTCGCTTTGTCGATGCGCTTCTGCAGCTCCTCTTTCAGAGCATACTTGTCGTCTTCTGTTAGAGTCCCCTCGCGCTCCCGCTCTTGGATGTCTTTCCAAACTTCGTCGCGCGCCACACGAACAGTCGTGCGCGCTTCTTCAAGTTTTCCTTTCGCAATTTTCACAAATTCCGCCCGTCGCTCCGCGGTAAGATCCGGAAACGAAACCCTGACTCCAGACTGATCCGCGCCCGTTCCGAGGCCTAAATCGGCTTGCGCAATCGCGCGCTCGATATCCTTAATGAGCGAGGTGTCATAGGGCTGGATGCGCAGCGTGCGCGGCCCTTCGACCGCGATGCTCGCGACATGCTGGATCGGCTGCATGGAGCCGTAGGCGGAAACGGCAACCCCGTCGAGAATCGCGGGATTCGCGCGTCCCGTTCGCAGCGTCTTGAATTCACGCGAGAGCCAGTCGCGTGCATCCGCGAGCTTTGCCTCAAGCTGCTTGAAATCGTAGTTCATGAGGTCAGTATAGCATTATCGCTAACACAGCAGCGCCACCTGCTCGAGGAGCGGCTTTTGCAGCGCACCCTTGTCCTGTATGTAGGCGCGGGCGCGGTAGACGGCGGCGAGGCACTCGTCCCTACCCTCCCGGTCCTCTCTCTCATCGAGCTCGCGCTCGAGTGCCGCGAGAAAGTCGAGCATCGCGCCGGTGTCTCGTACGTGCTTGCCGCGCTCAGGAGGGAAAAACACCTTCAAGAGCTCCAGACGTTTCGCCGGAGTCGCCTCGAGGAATGCATCCGGCTGCACTTTGCGATCGAGCTGCACGGCTGACTCTCTAGGAACATACGGGAGCAGGCGCGAGCGCAGCGTCGGCAAAAGCATGTGCGGAGCGGGTGTAATGAAAAAGAAGATTGCGCCTGCAGGCGGCTCTTCAAACGTTTTGAGTAGTGCATTTTGCGCCTCGACCGTCGCGTTTGCGGCGGCGATGAGGAATACGCGGTGCGACCCCGCGATTGGCCGCGTCCGGGCGCGTTCGCGCAGCTCGCGCGCCTCCCCGATGCCGAGCGATGCATAGCTTCTCGCGTAAAAGTCGGGGTGGCCGGTACCCGGCAGACCTGCGCGCGCGATCTCCTGCGCCAGTGCCTCCACCTTTTCCTCGGCACCCTCCACGATGTAGGCGCCGCCTTCCGCCAGGATATCCATCATTTCAGTATAGCGGATCTCCGTATCGCCCCAGAGGGGGTATACTTCGCAGGTATGAAAATGAAGCCCCGGCGCATCGAGCGCACCGCAAAATCGCTTACCGAGTGGATCGGGTCCCCCAATTCTATTCTCCTGCACACCGTCGCATTCATCATCGCCTTCGTCGCCGCCTTCCTACACATCATCACATTCGATCGAATGTTGCTTGTGCTTACCACTATCGTGTCGCTCGAGGCGATCTACCTCGCTATCTTTATTCAAATGACGATCAATCACGCATCCGATTCGCTCGAGGAGGTCGAACAGGATATAGACGAGATTCAAGAAGACTTCGAGGAGCTCGCGGAAGACGTTGAGGACATCACGGAGCACGACGAGGCCGACGCCACTCGCAAAAAGAGCCAGCAGGAGACGCTCGAGAGCATTCAGGTGAATATGCTCAAGCTGATCGAGGACGTCGAACACCTCAAGCGCGGACGCTGACTCCCTATCGCTTCGCCGTGATCGCTTTTTTGTAGGCGTCGAGGTGCTTGAGCGCCTCACCTGTGCCGAGTGCCACGCAGTACGGCGCCTCGCTCGCGAGCCGCGCCTTTACGCCGGTGCGCCGATAGATCAGCTCCGGCAGATTGCGCAGCTGTGAGGAGCCGCCGGTCATGATGATTCCGTTGTCGATGATGTCGGCCGCGAGCTCCGGGGGAGTTTCCTGCAGTACGTCTTTAATGGCGCCCACCATGGTACGCAGCTCTTTCGCCACGGCTCGCACGACTTCATTCGTCCCGAGCTCGACTGAGCGCGGCAGACCGGTGAGGTGATCGCGACCCTTGACACTCATGGTGAGCTCTTCCTCCACGGGTACGGCGGATCCGATGCGAATCTTTATCTCCTCGGCCATTTTGTCGCCAATACCCAGATTGAAAGTCTTTTTGATGTAATCGGTGATTGCGCGGTCGATACCGTTCCCTGCGCACTTTACCGAAGTGGAAGAAACGATTCCTCCCAGGCTAATGACGGCGACGTCGGTCGTGCCGCCTCCTATATCTACAATCATGTGTCCGCGCGCCTCTTGGATGGGAATCCCCGCGCCGATCGCGGCGAGTATCGGCTCTTTCACGACGTAAGCCTGCCGCGCGCCCGCTTTCGTTGCCGCCTCGACGACAGCCCGGCGCTCCGTCGAGCTCACCCCGGCAGGCACCGACACCATAACCTCCGGCCTGAATACATTGAACCGGCCGAGCGCTTTGCGTATGAAGTAGCGCAGCATCGCCTCCGTAACACGATAATCCGCGATGACGCCGTCCTTCATAGGGCGGTACGCCATGATCGATTCGGGCGTGCGGCCGATCATTTCCTTCGCATCGTTGCCGACGGCAAGAATCCTATTCTCCCCCGTGGAGACGGCGACGACCGAGGGCTCATTCAGCACGATCCCCTTCCCGGGTACGAATACGAGTATCGTCGTCGTCCCGAGATCGATACCGAGCTTCGGCGCGAAGAAAGACATCGCGGCCCATTGTACCCTGTCAGGCAATTTCGGCTAGTTTCGGCCCCCTGTCTCGACATCTTGGCCGCTGTCGTGATTCTTTGGCTTGAGGAGCCACCAAAACTTTTTCGAAAAGTTCGGGGCGTCATCGCACACGCGCTTTATGTAGTAGAGATCTTTTGTCGGAATGCGGGCAAGCAAGAACCCCATGCGCGCCATGGTGATTGGCCGGAGACCGTCGCGTTCGCGCGCGAAATTCAACTCTTTACAAAAGTACTCCATGAGCGCGCCGCGCTCGGTTTCGTTCATGCTTTTGCGCTTTGCCGAGAGGTCGGCCTTGATGTGCCGCATGGCACCATTGTATCAAAATGCGCTTCCGTTCATCCTGGCTTCAGGGTGCGGCGATAGAGTGGTGATAGCTAGCGGGATCGGCGACTTCCTGTGACTCCTTCTCCATCATCCCCTGGGCCACCGCCGATCTGCCGCAAGGCAGAGCCGCTCTGACCGCACGTATCTCCTTTGTTGCAAGACAGGAGAAACGCTGCGGCAGAGCGGTTATTTTTTGCTATATTGCGAGCATGGTACGCATGGTGAGCGCGAACGATCCGGTGCTTCGCGCCCGCGCACAGGAGGTCCCGCTTGCGGATATCGGCACCCCAGCGGTGCGCTCTCTCATAGCGGATATGAAGCGCGTACTCGAAAAGGAAGAGTACGGCGTCGCACTCGCTGCCCCCCAAGTGGGAGCGTCTCTGCGTCTGTTTATCGTCTCCGGAAAGGCCCTCGTCCGCCCCACAAAGAAGGGACGCCGCAACGATGAATCGCCTAAAGCAAAGACAGCACCTCCACCCCCGCGTACATACATAAACCCCGTCCTAACGAAGCTTTCGCGAGAGAAAAGCGGTAAGCACGAGGGCTGCCTTTCCATACGAGGCTTCTGGGGCGTCGTCCCGAGAGCCGAAAAGGCGACGATCACCGCGTATGACGAGCAAGGGGTGAAATTTACCGAAGGCGCCTCCGGCCTGCTCGCGCATATCTTCCAGCATGAGATCGATCACCTCGAGGGCACTCTCTATACGGACAAAACGACCGAACTCTACGCGGAGGACAAAGAGAAGACGTCTGAAGCTGCCGCCTCATGACCAGCCCTATCCCCTTTGTTTTTTTCGGCACCGGGAATATCGCGCGCGCGGTGCTTCAGCATATTGAAGGGGCGGGGCTCACACCGTCGCTTATCGTAACCGCCCCCGACCGCCCCATTGGGCGAGGCCTGGAAGTCCGGCCCTCTCCCGTCGGTGTCTATGCGGCGGAGCGAAGGATCCCGCTCCTCACGCCCGCCAAGCTCGACTCGGAGTTTTCCGCTTCGCTGGTCCCGTCCCGGGGTACCTCCATCGCAGACGTATTCGTCGTCGTTGACTACGGCCTCATCATTCCGAAAACCGTTATCGAAATGCCGAAGCTCGGTATCCTGAACATGCATCCTTCGCTCCTGCCTAAACTGCGCGGTCCGTCCCCCATCCGGAGCGCCATCCTCGAGGACGCGCGGGAAGACGTCGGCGTAACTGTCATGCTTCTCGACGAGAAAATGGATCACGGCCCGATCCTTGCGCAGCGCAAGGTAGAGCTCGACGCCTGGCCTCCTTCCGGAGCAGCACTCGACGAGCTGCTTGCTTGCGAAGGCGGCGTGCTTCTCGCCGAAGTGCTACCCCGGTACGTCGCAGGTAAGATCGAGCCGCACCCGCAATCGCACGAACATGCCACCTATACGAAGTTATTTACGAAAGAGGACGGCCGTCTCGATCTCGTGCATGGCGACCCTCGTGCAAACTTTTTGAAAATAAGGGCGTTCGAGGGATGGCCGGGTACGTACGCGTTTTTTAAGCGGCCCGAGGGTAAGGAGCTACGCGTCGGCATAGTAGCGGCGCACCTCGATGGGAGCGGCGCACTTATCCTCGATCGCGTTAAACCGGAGGGAAAGCGGGAAATGTCGTATGATGATTTCGCCCGCTCAGGAAGCACTCCACAGTAAGGGACTTCACACTTGCTTCACTTTGATTTCAGGCGTACCATCTGTATAGAACCGCGGTCAAGAAAGGTTCATTTCCATATTATGGGTGCCGCGGTTGCGCCTCCTGCTACCGTATTTTTGGCACCTTTAGTGACTTGTGTTTCGCGGGGAGGGGTCCGTCTGCCTGTAGGTCCAGGCATCCGATAGACGATGACCCCCAAGTTGGTGGCGCGCCCAGGCCAAGTGGGTAACGCGACACCAGAAAGGCGGCAGGTACTTCCCTCCCAAAGTACCTGCCGCCATATTTTTTTGGATCTCAAATATCAGTCTTTACGCGCCCCAGCGCACCATTCGCTTGAGCCGCGCTCCCGTTTTTCTGATGAGGTGCACGTAACGGCGTTTCGACCTGCGCAAGCGACGAAGCATTTCGTCTTTGGCTTCGTCGATCGCCGCATTCACGGTCGCGGCTGTGGCCTCCGTGCGGAACGTGCCTTGCAGGCAAGAAACGTTGAGCTCCGCACGCCACTGATCATCCGCGCGGACGGAGTGTCCCGCCGTCTTCCCTATCTCCACTTCGCACCGAGCGGTCGTATCGTTTACGTCTATGAACTTATCGAGTGCTGCTAGTCGCTCATCCAGATAGACGGAGAGCTGGTCGTTCATATCAAAGCCCGTTGTTTTGATGCGGACATCCATAGCTTCAGGATAGCAGATTAAGATGCTAAATCACGGTGCGATCGTAGACGGCTATCAGCGTCGCTTCACCCAGGATGTGCCCCTCCATTGCGGCTATCACCTCCCCCTTGCTCGCACCTTCCGATAGAGGGAGCATCGTGTCGAGCGCATACAGTCGGAAAATGTATCGGTGTGCCGTCGGCTCATAATTCGTAGGCGGACAGGGCGGCGCGTAGCTCGTCTTCCCCGCACTGTTTACGCCGGAGACGCCTGCGGACGCGCCCTCGGCAATACCACTCGTATCTGCAGGAATGTTGAAAAGAATCCAGTGATCAAACACGCCGCCGGGCAGCAGCTCCTTGGGAACGTCGGGGTCATCCATGATGAGCGCGAGCGACTGCGCTGCGGCGGGCACGCCAGAAAAAGTGAGCGGCGGCGATACCTGGTCGCCGTCGCATGTGTAGGTTTTCGGCAAGGTGTCATTTTCCCCAAATGCAGAACTGGAAAGCAGAAGTGTGCCGTGTGCCATACGCTGTTTTGATAAGCCGCTAATGCTCGACTCAGTATCAGTACCTGCTGTGAAAGAGCGATTAAACGCAAACCACACTCCTGATCCGAGGATAAGCAACGAGATGCCCAGAAGCATGTACGCGTTACGCATAGGACGACTATTGCTCGTATACGGCTCCTTCGCAACAGAGATCGCCTAAAATGCGCAAATATGGTATAATATCCGGAGACAGGAGGAGTGGGAATAATGGGGACCCTCATCAAGACCGATCTGTATTGGGCAGAAGTGAATGTGCGCTTTTGCTACCGTCAACAACGCGGCAGGATTTCGTTCCCGGCGAAATGGTTCGTTGGACCCTTTAAGGGTCGCGCGGAAGCAGTTCACTGGGAAGACACCTTCCATTCGGAAGTGCTGGACATGGAGGATACGTATAGAAAATACGACCTCACTATTCAGTACGGCATGGCGAGGATCGTCGAGTATACGCAGTTTTCGCCGCCCGATGGATATCAGGTGGATCCCTTGCGGTGGGACCCGATACGCGCCGCGCGCCAAATTGGCGCCATCATCATGCGATCGGTTTTCCACCCAGGCGGGTTCCCCGCTTCAGCAGTCGGAATACCGCTTCCGGCCGGTTGATTCCATCGAATCAGCAAAGATAGGGGCGCACTTTGGTGCGCCCCTTCGCTTTTCTTGCGCGCTTCCCTATTTTCGCGAGGAGGTATATAAAGCGGTGAGAAATCGCTACGGGAGTAGAAAAATGAACGTTATTCCACTTACCTGCTCGGTCCTCATCCTGGATGTGGACTTGATTTACCACACGGCACGCTACTGGGCGTCGCTTCGCTTCGGCAAATTCGGTTGTTTGGATAGTGCGTACCGATTTGGCACGAACCTGAAATACGCCTGCGACCAGCGATGGCCTTCAACGATCGTGAGCATGTCGACACGCGTGGAGACGCACCATCCCAGAGAAAGCAGGGGCCTTCGCCTGGACTATCGCAATACGCCAGAGGACCTGCAGGAAGTCGCCGCACATCTGCTTCGCATCGTTCAAGAAAAAGAGGACGGAGCGACCGAGAGCGAGGAATTGTTCCTGTAATTACACTGCAGGGGCCCGTGAAAGAGCTTCTCCGGAAGCTCTTTTCATTTTTCAGCATCGTTGCCGCATCGCTCGTTTTGGCTATAATCGTGAGCGTCAGCTTGATGCTGTCAACATTCCCCGGTGGCGCAATGGTAGCGCAGCTCGCTGTTAACGAGTTGGTTGTAGGTTCGAATCCTACCCGGGGAGCCCGAGACAGACCTCTTTCATTGCGGGTTTCCGCCTTTGGCGGGAAGGGCGACTACCCCGGAGAGCAAGCGATTAAAATAATGAGCTTACTCGATCACCCTTTGAGACGGCCTGTCTATGCCCTGTCATACATGGTAGGGTCAGCACAGAGAGGAATAGTTCCTCCGACTAAATTGGATAGAGGAGGGCCTTATGGCCAAATGGAACGACGATAAGACGAGTGGCGCCGTAATCGGTGCAGTAGTTGTAACGGCACTGCTGCTCATTGGGGCACAGTGGTGGCCGGGCTACCAGCTGGACAGGACAGCGGCCGCTAGTATCGAAACCGCCAAAAAAGCGGAGTTAGTCCGCGTCCTTGCCCCCGTTTGTGCCGACCGCTTCCGGAAGCAACCGGATCTCCCGGTACAAGCTGCCGCCTTCAAGGACGTCGATTCCTGGCAACGCGACAGCTACCTTGTCAAGCATAAGTGGGTCATCCCATCCGGTGATGAGGACACCGACGAGGCAGTCGCCGAAGCGTGCGCCGACCTGCTCGAGGATCTCGTGCAGTAGCAGAAGCAGCCCGAGAGTAACTGCCGCCCGGCTCTGTGTCGGGCGGCTTTTGATCTTACAGAATCGTGGTACGCTTCTTTTATGAATAAAGCAGGGATGCTGTGCTCCGTACTCGCGATAGTGCTCGGTGCATTTTTTATCGTGTACGCGGGTTATGACGACAGCCCCGGGGGACAACTGCTCGGGCTAGTCGCAGTTATCGCCGGAATCGTAGGTGCAATAAGGAGCGCGCGGAAG
>CAZRXN010000010.1:0-21644 GCA_964604085.1 uncultured Candidatus Saccharibacteria bacterium
GCGCTCTCGGGCGATTTCTCACACTCACAAAAAATGTTTGCCCCCCCTCCCATATTTAAAAAACCGCGCCCGAAGCGCGCCGCTCGGATCGAAAAATTCCGAGGGGTATCTAAGTTTGCTGCGGGACTAGGACTCGAACCTAGATTAACAGGGCCAGAACCTGTCGTCCTACCATTAGACGATCCCGCAATCCGCACACGATACTGGAAAAATGGTGCCGACTCAACCACTGTGCGCTCTCTGGCGCAAATAGCTACGCACGGTATGCTGTGCCGGTGAAAACGTTCGGCTTCAAAATACTGAAACAATCTAAAAAGAGCCGCGCGCGGCTTGGGGTCATCTCTACGCCGCATGGCGATATCGAGACCCCGGCCTTCGTGCCGGTCGCCACGAATGCCTCGGTGCGTATGCTCGATAGCGGCGAAATCGAAGAGCTCGGAGCGCAGCTCCTGATCTGCAACACCTACCATCTCCACCTGGGGCCGGGCGAAAAGCTCGTCAAGAAAGCCGGCGGGCTGCACTCGTACATGCACTGGGACAAGCCGCTCATGACGGACTCCGGCGGATTTCAGGTATACAGCCTCGGTTTCGGGAAGGATCACGGCATCGGCAAAGTCTTGAAGCAGCCGACCGAGCGCACCATTGAGCGGGACATGCAGCCCAAAACAGTCCGCATCACGGATGAAGGCGTGCACTTCCGCTCGCCCATAGACGGCAGCGAACACTTTCTCTCCCCCAAAGTATCGATCGGCATCCAGGAGGCGCTCGGCGCAGATATTATCTATGCGTTCGACGAGTGCCCTTCCCCGCTCGCAAGCAAGGAGTACATGCAGCGTTCGATGGAAAAGACGCATCGCTGGGCCGCGGAGTCACTGAAGGCGAAGCGGCGCGATGATCAGGCACTCTACGGCATCGTGCAGGGCGGAGGAAATAAGGATCTGCGGCAAGAGAGCGCCGGAGCGATCGGTGCGATGGAGTTCCAAGGATTCGCGGTCGGCGGAGAGTTCGGCTACGACAAAAAGAAAATGGGCGGGCTCATGGCAGCGGTAACCGATATCCTCCCCCGAGAGAAGCCCCGCCACGCGCTTGGGATCGGCCACCCGGAAGATTTCGCCGTCGTAGCCAGAGCAGGCATGGATACGTTCGATTGCATCGCGCCCACCCACTACGCGCGTCGGGGCGTCGTATTCACCTCGAAGGGTCGGTTGGATCTGCGCAAGCCCCGATTTGCTACCGACATAAAGCCGATCGACTCACGCTGCGACTGCCCCGTGTGTCAGACCTACACGAGAGCGTACGTCTCCAGCTTGATGCGCAAGAGCGAGCTCACGGGTCTCAAGCTCGCCACCATGCACAATCTCTACTACTTCAACGCGCTCGCGGCCGACGTGCGGCGCAAGATCAAACGAGGCGAGCTCTAACCGCTCTCGGGTAGTATATACTATAGTATGTACTATAGTATATACTACGCCGGGCACGCGCGCCTATCTTGCTCCAAATTGATAGGTATCTCTTCGAGGCGCACCGGACCGAAGCGGTCGAAGGTAGCACGCAGCAAGAGGCCGGTGCGCACGCTCGCATCCCAGTACTGGTCGAATATGAAATTCCCGAGCGAGTAGTATATCGGCCTACCCCGGTACATTTCGTGCTCCTGCACGATATGCGGGTGCGAGCCGACGACGAGGGCGGCTCCAGAATCTACGAAGCGATGCGCCAGTTCGCGCACGCGAGGAGGCGGCGGCACGTACTCATCGCCCCAATGCGCATACACAATCACCAGCCGCCCGGCACTCGCCTCACGGGCAATCGCAGCCACTACGTTATCTTCCGTATCGCCCGTCCAATCGCTCCAGCTTACAAATGAAAAGGGAACGCCCGAGATCGTGCGGCGGTACACGTCGTCGCTCGCCGGCGCGAGCGGGTCGCCTATGTAGGAGACGCCCGCCTTCGAGAGCAGTTGTTTCGTCTCGGCGAGTCCGGACTCTTCGAAGTTGAGTATGTGATTATTTCCTATGGAAACCAGACGAATGCCATGCCTTGCGAGGAGCGCGGCGGTCGTGGTCGGAAATGTAAAGGTGTAATTTTCGGGCGTATCGATGACGCTCCCCTCGGATACAGAAGGATTCGAGGTAATAGGCCCCTCCAGATTCGCAACCACGAGATCGGCGCGCTGCAGCACCTGGTCGATGCAGGAGAAGAGAAAATCATCGCCCTGCGCTCGCGATACAGTACGCACCGAGCGATCGAACATCATATCCCCGCCGAAAAGGATGGCGGCCGACGCACGCAGCGGCGGCACCGGACGCGACTCGAAATGCAGGCGCCGCTGCGGCGGCGAGTCGAACACGATACCAAGCGCGCTAATGGCGAAGAAAACCAAGCAAAGCGAAAGAAGGATCTGTCGCATACCCAGCACTGTGCCGTGGGGAGACACGTTTCGCAATGCTGTCCGATGAATTTCCCATCGGCTAAAAAACCGAATACAATATGGAAATGTCTCTGGAGTCCGGCTCTCCTTTGCGCAAGAGCACAACGCAGGTATTGGAAGAGAATATCGAAAAACAGCTCGCTCACCTGCCGGAGGAACTCCGTGAAGAGTGGAATAAGAAATATGTAGCGATAGATGATAGCGAGCTCGGCGGCTTTGCGGCCTCGCTGCGAACCTTTCTCGAGAAACGGCATAAAAAGCTGACGGGGAATGCGCCCCAGCTATTCAGCGATATGACGCATCTTCAGTCGAAGGAAGGCGTCGTGGATATGTTGAAGACCATTCGAAAGATTGAACAACAACCGGACATGGTGGTGGGTCGCGGGCAGATCGCTACCGTATACAGAAGTCCGGATAACGATGCGATGTGTTACAAAGTCATCCGAGATTTTACGAAGTATCATACGCTCAACACTGTAGATAAGGAGGCGCATTTCCTGGAAGAGCTCGAGGAGCTTGAAGTGGAGGGCGTGCGCACTCCCCGCTTAGATTCCGTGCTTGACCTCAAAGATATCAAGTGTATCCAAATGGAATACCTTGATGCGATAAGCGTAGAACAAGCGCTCGATCAAAGCGATGCAATTTTACGTACGATTGATATCGAGGATTTCTTCAGGAGAATCCACTCCTATGTGAAAGTGATGCATGAAAAATATCACGTCTACCACCGCGACTTACATGCCGGAAACATCTTGATCGGCAAAGACGGCACGCCGTACATTATCGATTTCGGTTGTGCCACGCGTGCCATTTCACCAGAGTCCGCATACGATGGCTATGACAAGTTAGGCAATAAGAGTCATTATTTTCTCCCTGATGATAATCGCCTCCGTACCGTGGAGAAGCAAGTCCGCGAAGCGCGCGAAAAGTTGGCTGCGACCGCATAACTTGCATTACCGGCTCTTCTATGTCATAGTCCCTCTCCGAACGGAAAGGAGGTTTACATGTTCTTTTTGTTCCGCATAGGAGCAGGTCTCAAAAGAGAGGCGCTCCGCGCCGCGCGCCATATGCGGAACGCGGGACAGCAGGAAAGACACTTCACGTACGCACGAGCGCCCTATGTGCTCTTGCGACGAAAGCCGAGGGATCCGCCTGGAGCGCCTCGAGGCGATATCCGGACGGACGACGGCGAAGTGTTCCATCTTTACCTCTTGAGAGATCGCTCTTGAGAGACAGCCACGGAGAAAATGCTACTGATATAGCGGCTATGACGGCGTACTGGAATGTCCAGTACGCCGTCTTCTTATGGAGCGATGTGTGCGAGCGAATGCGGTCTGCCTTCGGCAACTGCGGCACTCGTAATACGCATGAAGCGTGCCTTTGCGGCAAACGCGCGGAGCGTACGTGCGCCGACGTAGCCCATGCCGACCTGCACACCAGAGGCAAGCGAGGCCACGATCTCACCCACGCTGCCGCGATACGGCACGAGCGCTTCCACCCCCTCCGGAACCGCCTTCCGTCCGCCCGTGAGGTAGCGCTCTTTCCCGGAAGAGCTTTCGATCACGGCACGGGAACCCATGCCACGATACTCTTTGAATCGTACCCCGTTTTTCGTAACCACCTTGCCAGGCGCCTCATCGGTACCAGCGAATACATTTCCGAGCATCACCGCGGAGGCGCCCGCGGCGAGCGCCTTTGCGATATCGCCCGAAGTCCGCATTCCACCGTCCGCAATGACCGGAACCAGCTTCTTGGATGCGACAGATGCCACCTCCAAAATCGCGGAGAGCTGCGGCACCCCTACTCCCGATACCAGGCGAGTCGTGCAAATGGAACCCGGGCCGACTCCGACCTTCACCGCATCCGCGAATGTACACGCGGCCCGCGCTGCTTCCGCAGTCGCGATATTCCCGAATATGAGCTTCGCGTGTGTCAGCGATTTTTTAATCTTCTTCGCGCACGCGAGGACTTTGACGTTATGGCCGTGGGCACAGTCAATTACCACGATGTCGCATCCCGCCTTTTCAAGGGCCGCGGCGCGCACCGCATCAAATGGCCCGCACGCCGCGGCTACCTGCGCGCCCGAGCGCTTCACCTCACCTACCATTGCGACCTGCTCCTCGACGGTGCAGTTGCGATGGAGCACGCCGAGTCCGCCGAGCTTTCCGAGCGCGATGGCCATTGCGCTTTCCGTAACGCGATCCATTGCCGCAGAAAGAAACGGGACTGCGAGCGCGACACCCGCTATCTGCGTATGTAGAGAGGCCTCTGCGGGCTCGATGGCACTCGCAGCAGGCCGGAGGAGTACGTCGTCGAACGTGAGCCCTTCGCCGTACAGCTTCGATGCCATGGATCAGTATAGAAACGACGGGGGCGATGTGCAATTGTGTACAACAAGAGGCGCGCCTTCCTGGCGCGCCTCGGAATTCTCTCATGCCACCGCTACTTCACGAGGGCCGCGTACACTTTTTCGCAATTCGCCGCGTCAACGACAAATACTTCATGGCGAGATAATACCGGGTTATTCGTGAGTTCCAGAACGCGACGGATGTCCTGCAGCTCCGACGGGCTCGTGTACCGCAGCCGGTCAAGCGGAAGGTTGTCCTTTACCGCAAGCAGCCCGAATTTTTGAAGCAGCTTACGGCGACCGATCTCGCTTAAGGGGTGCTCATCCCACACATGGCCACCCTCTTTGTCTGCTTGGGTCCACTCGGCAATACCGTTCGCACGCCATATGAGCAGTCCGTCATACTCAACGGGGATTCTGAATTCCCGCCTGCCGGCTGCATGTAGCGGCACACTCTGTCTGGGCCTCATTTCTTTTCTCCATACCAACATGCACTAGGGACGGTATACCCCTGAGCGCGTCCTCTCGTCAAGCACTGACCTTACTGCTTCCGATTTTTCCGAGCCGCTGCAATGAATGCATTGAAAAGCGGGTGCGGCGAGAGGGGCCGCGCCCGAAGTTCAGGGTGGAACTGCGTACCGACATAAAACGGGTGTACGTTCTTCGGGAGCTCCGCAATCTCTTTCAAGTCGCCATCGCTCCATGAACCGGAAAATACGAGCCCGGCCTCCTCGAGCCTCGAGACGTACGCCGGATTGATCTCGTACCGGTGTCGGTGGCGCTCGGAAATCTTTGAATCGCCGTAGGCAGCGCGCACGATGCTCCCCTCTTTGAGAGAGCATGGATACGCGCCAAGGCGCATCGAGCCGCCATAATCGTTACGCGCCAGACGCTCGCGCTGCTCGGGAAGTATGTCTATGACCGGATGTGGCGTTTTCTTATCGATCTCCGTCGTATTGGCTTTTTCGAGCCCGGCCACATGGCGCGCGTACTCGATCACGAGCATATGGAGGCCGTAGCAGAGCCCGAGGTATGGAATGCGGTTCTCTCGCGCATACTGCGCCGCAAGAATTTTTCCTTCGATGCCCGTCTCGCCGAAACCGCCCGGCACGATGAGCCCATCGTATTCCCCAAGCGCGGAGACGGGAAGTTTTCCGCTCTCGATATCTTTCGCGTTAATCCATTGGATGTCGGGTTTGAGCTCCGCGTCGTAGGCAGAGAATTTTATCGCTTCAATGACCGATAGGTAGGCATCGGAGAGCACGAAATCTCCCGTGTCGAAATACTTTCCTACGATACCGATTTTGACGCGCTGCTTCCCATTGTGCGCATGCGCGGCGAAATCCGCCCAATCGGAAAGGTCGGCATCTCTCTTTGCCCGCTTGCCGAGAGAGCGCAGCAAAATATCGGAGAGCTTGTCTCTCTCGAAATTGAGCGGGACGTCGTACACGGAGCCCACGTCGGGAGCGGAGATGATGTGCTCCGCATCGACGTTGCACCAGATCGCGAGCTTCTCCTTGCGGCGGTGATCGAGCTCGACGGCACTGCGAGCAATGATGATGTCGGGCTGCACGCCGTAGGAGTTCAGCATGCGCACGGCATTCTGCGTGGGCTTCGTTTTCATTTCACCGAGCGTCCCCGGGATGGGCAGGTACGACACCATGATGAATGTCGTATTCTCGGGATTCTCGAGATGCAGTACGCGCGCCGCCTCGATGAAAAGCGCGTTCTGGAAATCGCCGATCGTACCGCCGATCTCCACCACCGAGACATCTGATTTGGAATTTTCGGCGGCGCGCTTCAGACGGTTGATAATCTCATCGCGCACGTGCGGGATGGTCTCCACACAGCGCCCGCCGTAGCCGAGGTTGCGCTCCCGCTCGATCACCGAGCGGTACACCATGCCGCTTGTCATGTAATCTTCGGCACCGAGATCGCGATCAAGGAAGCGCTCGTAGTTGCCCATATCCTGATCCGTCTCCAAGCCCGAGTCGAGCACGAATACCTCGCCGTGCTCGATGGGATTCATAGTGCCCGCATCCACATTGAGATACGGGTCTATCTTTACGAGATTCACGGTGAGTCCCCGCGCAGCGAGAATCTTCCCGATCGATGCGGTCGCGATGCCCTTGCCGACACCGGACATAACGCCCCCGATGACAAAAATATATTTTTGCCCTTTCGTGCGCGCGCGACGAGCTGCCATACCCACCAGCTTACTACAGGAAAGATTCCCTCTTTCCCCTATCTAGGTGTGGAGATACCGCCGTACGGCGAGGAAGCTGGAGAGGGCACCGAGGCCTATGCCCGTGCCCATAATGACGAGGAAAAGGAGCGGGAGGTGCGTGATGTAGTAGGTGTGCACGTTAAAGGTGCCTAGGAAGCGCTCAGAGGCAGGGCCGATCCACAGCGCGATCGGGTATGCCGCGATAAGCACGACGATCGCGGAGACGACGCCATAGAGGACGCCCGCGATCACGAACGGTCCCCGCACGTACCAGTGCGACGCGCCGACGAGGTTCATGACCCCGATTTCGTCCCGTGCCGTGTAGATGGCGAGCCGGATCGTATTGAAGGCGATCAGCACCGACGCCGCAATGAGGAAGAGCGCGGCGGCGAAGCCGACCGTGCGAGACACCTCGATGATATTCGTCAGTCGATCTATGGCCGTTTTATGAGAATAGAAGTTTGCTTTCTGTATGATGCTCCCGTCCGGGCCGGATTGCTGCGCATCGAGGAACTTCGCGATAGTCTCGTACTGCGACGTTTCCTTCGCGCGGATCGAAAGCGACGCGCCGAGCGGATTGTCATCGAGCTGCTCGAGCGACTGGATCGTAATCTGATCATTCTTGTGCCGCTCCCGGAAATCCGCGAGCGCCTGATCTCTGCTCGTGTACTGCACGGTCGCTACTTCGGGAAGCGCCTCGAGTGAACGCTGGAGTGCGAAAATCTTTTCTTCCGGCGCATCGGTCGTGAAGTAGACGTTTACGTCTACCTTGCTCGTTACTTGCTCGAGCACCGAGCTAAGTGCCGCGCCCGATATGAGCATGCCCGAGAGCACGAAGAGGGTCGTGGTCATGATAAATATGGCCGCAAGCGAGACGAATCCATTGCGAAGGAAGCCAATGAGGCCGTATCGCGCGACTCGTTTTGTGGTAAGCCAGAGAGACATAGGACAGGTTACAGGTTAGAGGAAATAGGTTGTAGGTTTAGAGGACGTATTTGCCGTGCTGATCGTCGCGAACGATCCGCCCTTGATCGATCGTTACGACGCGGCGACCTACCGAGTCCACCACGGATTTATTGTGCGTCGTGAGAAGGACGGTCGTACCGAGATCGTTGATCTTCTTCAGTATTTCTACGACGTCCAGCGTGTTGACCGGATCTAGATTGCCGGTCGGCTCGTCCGCGATGAGCACGTCCGGCTGATTGACGATCGCGCGCGCGATCGCGACGCGCTGTTGCTCCCCGCCCGAGAGCTGGCGCGGGAAGCTCCACATTTTGTCGGAGAGGCCCACGAGATCGAGCACATGCGGCACGTCGGCCTGTATATTCTCGTCGTCCTTACCGCCTACCTCCATCGCGAACGCGATGTTCTCGTAGACATTTTTGGTAGGCAGCAGGCGAAAATCCTGGAAAATCGTCCCTATGTTGCGTCGAAGCGCGAGCAAATCCTTTTCGCCGAGTGCCGGAATCTCGCGCGAGCCGAAATATACGGTCCCCGACGAGGGGACCACCTCCGCGAAGAGCATTTTGAGGAGGGTCGTCTTGCCCGCGCCGGAGTGCCCGACGATGGATACGAACTCCCCCGGCTCGATGCCGAGCGTTACATCCTCAACGGCTGCGTAGCCGTCGTTGTATATCTTGGTTGCTTTGTCGAAATAGATCATGGCAACTCGACACAGAATCGCACAACCTGCGCATTATACCCTGGCGCTCGCACACGCAAAACCCCGCCCTCGAGAATTCTTTATGAAAGCGTTTTCTCCGCGTCTATAAACGACTGAATGTCTCCCTCGAGCACGTTTTCCACATCGCGGCGTTCATGATCGGTGCGGTGATCCTTCACCAGCTGGTACGGATGGAGTACGTAGGAGCGAATTTGACTCCCCCACTCGATTTTCGACGCTGATGCAGCCGCGAGTCCCCGCGCCTCCCGCTCCGCCGCCTCTTCGCGCATCTGATAGAGCTTGCCACGGACCATCTCGAGCGCCTTTTCCTTGTTCTGCGCCTGGCTGCGCTCCGACGTCACGTGCACCGCAATCCCGCTTGGCACGTGCACGACGCGCACTGCGGTCTCGCGTTTGTTTACGTTCTGCCCGCCGGGGCCGCCCGAGCGCGCGAAGCTGATTTCAAGTTCGTCTTCGGGAATATGGAGGGCGCCTGCATCCGGCAAACGCGGGAGCACTTCGACCAGGGAAAAAGAAGTCTGGCGCTTCCCCTGCCCGAAGGGAGAGAGTCGCACGAGCCGATGTACACCGGCTTCACGCTTGAGCGCACCGTATGCGCCTGCACCCGCGATCTCCACGGAAACGCTCCTGAAGCCGCCCATGGTGTTCTCGTTTGCGGAGAGCAGCGAGGTACGCCAGCCGCGACCCTCGGCATACTTTCCATACATGCGAAAGAGCATCGCCGAAAAATCCTCCGCGTCGTCGCCCCCCGCGCCAGACACGATGGTCATGAGCGCATCTCCCTTATCGTATGCACCGCCTCCGGCGAGTTTCGCCTTAAGCTCCTGGTACTCTTTGAGCATCGCTTGCGCTCGATCTTTATCCGCCCAAAAATCGGGTGAGGCCATACGGCCCTCGATCTCGGCGATCTGCTTTTCAATCTCCTCTTTCGGCATGGGCGTAAGTATAGTATTCGCCCATGCCGGGCGGAAGCGCGAGCGCTAGTGCAGGCGGCGCTCCTGTTCTTCGGCTTCGAGCGCGAGCGCCTGTAGTCGTTCTTCTTCTTTTTGCAGCAGGAATTCGGCCTGCGACAACTCGCTTCTCGCGCGGATCAAGACATCAAGCTCTTGTTTTATTTTCGCCTGATCGTATGCAGCTTGCTTATGCTGGAGAGTCTCGCGCGCTTCTTGTACCAATTCTCGCGCTTTATTCAAATGATCTCCGATCTCGAAGGGCGGCTCATTCGTCTCGTATCGCGCTGATGGCCATATATGACGCTCTATACCCATGCCGTTAGTATAGCAGGGAAATTTCCGTCCCGATCCCGTCCCATCTCTGATGTCTCTCTTGCTCGGAGCCACCTCCGAGATTCGAACTCGGGACCCCATCTTTACGAAAGATGTGCTCTACCGACTGAGCTAAGGTGGCGGTGCGGGTATCGTACCCCACGATCTACGCGTTTTCAATTAAAAACAGAAACTGGAGCCGGAGGGGAGAATCGGACTCCCGACTTCCATCTTACCAAGATGGCGTTCTACCACTGAACTACTCCGGCGCAGTCGCATAATACCCATTAGAGCGGGTACGGGCAAAGCGCTACAGCGCATCAATATCGAGCGCGCGTAGGCGCTCAACGATCGGAGCGACCGCCTCTTCGGTGATGTCTTCAGGGCGGATCGAAGAGCTCTCGAAAAGCTGCGCTTCGATATCGCGCAGTGCAGCGTACTTTTCTTCAAACACGGCCGGGTCCGGCAAGTATCCCACTCTACCCTCGTATCGCTCTCTTCCCTCCCGAATCCGCTCCTCCATGGACACGACGCCGAGCGGTGAGACGCGCTGATCGGCATATTCCACGATCTTTAATTCGTACGGGACGTCGCCCGCTATGCGATCGACTTTTGAAAATCCTATGTCCCGGATGCACGCGAGCACCGCTTCCGAAAGCTGCAGTTCCTCGCCTATCCGCATGCTTGCCACATGCTCATCGGCGCCGTAGGTTTTTACGTACTCCGCTTTCACTTCCTCCCAATACGGGCGGCCTTCCGGCTCAAGGAATTGCGGAAACCGCCCGAGGTCGGACTTTATGATATTTCCCATGTCGTGGAAAAGTCCCGCGAGCACCACGGTCGCCGCGTTTACGGGCTTTTTAATATGTTCACTGACGACACTGCCCACAGCTGCGACTCGCAATTGGTGCATCTGCAGACCCGGCATGATGCGGTAGTGGGCATAGATATCCTGTACCGAACGCATTTCGGCAGGATAGCACGCATCGCGGAAACTATTCGCTTCCGCTCACCGTAAAGGTAAAGCGATACTCGGAAGGTGCGATCGTCTGCGTAGAGACTGGCGCCGGCATGACCGATGTGAGCTCTGCCTGCATACCGCCCGCGAGCTCCACCGGCTGCTCGAGCGTGAAGGTTTGCTCGACCGTCGCCCCGTTCGTTTGCACTTGCGCGCGCACGCGCACGGTTCCAGCCTGGATGCATTGCACGTCGGTAGCGCAGCGGCTATCTTCCAATACTTCGAGCGGCACTATTTTGACGCCGAGCGCAGAAGCGCCTTGATCAATCCGCGCCGCGATCGTGCCTGTGCCGGATGCGGTAGATTCTTCAAAAGTACCTGCGGAATATTGCGTGATTTTCCAGCTTCCGTCCGACTGCTTATCAACCGTTACGATAACGTCCTGCTCCCCCGCAGATGCTCCACTGCCGGTCATGTCCGCACTCGTTATGTATATGACGCGTCCATGCACTGCGTATCGCGTATCATTCGTCTTATCCACGCGATCTACGTCTATTCTCTCCGGCCAGGGGCTCGATGTCTCGCGTCCCGGCGCGCTCGATGGATCTTCTGCCCAGGTATTGAGAAGATCGGCAGAAACGAAACGAGCGTACTCCGATTCGATAGCGTCGGCTACTTGATCCGCCGACGCGGAGAGCGAAACGTTTTTCAGGTGCGTGCCGAACTCTTCCACGATATCTTGTACGGCTGCAGTTTCCACAGTGGACGTGGCGCTCGTGGTAGTCGCATTTCCCGGTACGCCGTCCGATCCGGCCCACGCATACCATACGAGCAAACCTATGATCACGATAATAACGAGCGTGATGACGCCCCAGGCGCTTGTGTTTCTCATTGAGTCATTGTAGCAACGTACGGCGTGAAATATGCGTGAATCTTTTGTAAATGCGCATCCCTGCCCGAGCCAAGTCGTTTGAACCAGAGCTTTGCGCCTCTACCGAACGACAAAAGGAGGCATCTAGCCTCCTTTGTCCCGAACTGCGCGGCCGACGGGACTTGAACCCGCAACCTCCCGCGTGACAGGCGGGTGCTCTAACCAGTTGAGCTACGGCCGCAAACAAGGCGATTCTAGCTTAAAAAAAGAGAAAGTTCCACCAGTGCCGGGAGACGGGATCGAACCGTCGACCTGAGGTTTATGAGTCCTCCGCTCTAACCAACTGAGCTATCCCGGCGGCCTCGCCAGAATAGCAATTTTAGGCATGATCCTCAATTTATATAAAAGCAAAGTCCCACTGATATTGCGGGACTTTGTCTGCAGTGATTCGCTCTCAACGCGGATAGAGCCGCCTGCCAAGAATGATGGCTTCGTCAAATTCTGGCCCTAACTCCACCGCCCAGCGTTTAAGATATTCTTTTTTATCGCGGAATCGTTCAAGGTATTCCCAATGATAGGCCAGTTGAAGCACCATCATATTTCGCCACATGCTCCTCCTGCTTACGGATTCGAGGAAAAAGCGGACTGTCCCAAGTACATTTGATACGAACCACTCGTACCGTTCGAAATCGAGTTTATTTCCTCGAACCGTCTGTTCCTCGAAGTCTACTTCTAGGTGAAGTGGAAAGGCAAAGTCCGGATGATCAAATCCGAGGCGTGCATATTCTAGGTACGCTCTTCGCGCGTTAGCTTCTCTTTGATTTTGCCGGTTCGCACGCAAAGACATATATGCAGCTACAACACCGCCGATACCGAAGATATAGAACAGAATACTCATAGCTGGCTGCAGCCGGGCAGCGGCCTCTATCAACATTTGAGTCTCCTTACAAGATGAGCCGCCTTTTGGGCGGCTCGGACTTGACACAACCAACCTTATTTTCTCTTCGCACGATACCTATGTGATGGTGGTCGTTCCACCCACTTGCCTGTCAGTATGCCTCCGACAATCGCGAGCACAACCAGAACGACGGCAATTATAAGTAGGTTTGCATCGCTCATTTTCGTCTCCATGTTGAATCTCTTAAAAGAGTGTATCTTTCTCTTTTATATGTCAACGTCATACGTCCGCCGCCGCAAAACGTGCATATTCTAGGTACGCTCTTCGCGCGTAAACTTCTCTTTGATTTTGCCGGTTCGCACGCAAAGACATATATGCAGCTATAACGCCGCCGATACCGAAGGCGTAGAACACAATACTCGAAAATGTTTGTACATTGTCTGCATATTCTAGCCACATAGGATACTCCCGTATTTTAGAAGAAGAGCCACCCATATCTGAGCGGCTCTCACCATCGCACTTTCCTAGTCTTTCACACGCGATCGATTCTTTTCCCTGCTAGATATCCTAGGAAGGCAGCTATACCCCCCAGTAGTAGCGCGATACAAAGACCCAAAAAGAGCGTAGCGGGATCGGTTATTACTGGTGTCATGATCCTGTCCTTTCATTCAAGCCTGCCGGGCAGGCTTGAATGCTCCTTTGCTGGTTGCAACCATTCGACTATGCGTACTATACGCCCCATCGATAACCCCCGCAAAACCTTGCAAGTCCCGACACAGCAGTGCACTGCACTGCTGCTCCCTGCGCAAAAGCAGAAAACCAAAACGCCCCGATGGGGCGCTTCGGTTTGGCTTGTTGCGGGGGCAAGACTCCTGGGAAACCCACGGTTTTCCCAAACCTTCCTCCACGGGAAACTCCCGTTTCCCGACCCCTTCCCAGTCCCGCACACAACACGATCCAGCACAAAAGGCACTTCCGTCGGAAGTGCCTTTTGTGCTTCGTGTTGCGGGGGCGGGACAGTATTGGCCAAGCGCTCGTTCGTCGCCGTCGCTCCTCACTCCGCTCGGCCCTGGTTTTGCGACCCATTGTGCTCAATGGGTAACCCCGCAAAACCTTGCAAGTCCCGACACAGCAGTGCACTGCACTGCTGCTCCCTGCGCAAAAGCAGAAAACCAAAACGCCCCGATGGGGCGCTTCGGTTTGGCTTGTTGCGGGGGCGGGACTTGCACCCGCGACCTCCAGGTTATGAGCCTGGCGAGCTACTACTGCTCCACCCCGCTGGCGCGATTTTACCAGAAAAATCGGCTCATCGCAAAAAATCATTCCAAGAAATCGAATTCGCGGAAGACCTGTTCGTACATACGGAGTATGCGTCGCGCCTCGCGGCTCGTGAGCGTGTACTTCGCGCCTTCATGTGCGATTTGATTTCGTGCTTTATGCGCCTCCCATGCAAGATCGATCGTATTGAATTGCTCGCGCCGCACCTGCTTCATCTTGTCAGCCATCGTCTCGCCCCGATACCCGAGAGAATCCAGAAGATCGTTCAGCATGATATCGGCTTCGAGAATCGCGAGCCGCCACTGGTGTTCATCTTCGGAGGCGGCCTGTTCGGAGATCCGCGTCCACCGAAGCTTCACGCGCGATTCGTCTTTAGAGAGAACCGGGTGTGCACCGGCACGGTATGCGCGATCTTCCGCGTTCCGAATCTGCGAAACGCGAATCATGCAGTACAAGATAACGACCCCGATGCACAGCCCCAAAAAAATGACGATCGGATACAGCGCCCCCCAAAAATTGAAAACGAAATCTACAGGCCAGCCATGCACCATGTAGTCGGCAAACGCCCGCGCGGCATCGGAGCCGCCCGGCTGGGGCACATGGGGCGTCGGAATAGCAGGCCCTCCGGCGCTCTCGGGCGCGGAGCTCCAAAACCACGCAAGCGCGACCCGTCCGAAGAAATCAATAATCCCCCACAGGGTGTCCATGTAGGTAAAGTATACCCGGCTTCGCACTGGAGCCGCGCGTTGTAAACAGGCGTTTTGGCTACGCCGCTCTCTCGAGAGCAGCCCCGAGTGAGAAGAGTGTCTCCTCTCCGCGATGCGGCCCGATCAACTGAAATCCGACGGGTAGCGCGGTGCCATCGCGTACAACCGTACCGCTCGGGACCGACAGCGCGGGCGTTCCTGCAAGGTTGGCAGGCACGGCAAAGATGTCTTCCGCGTACATGGAAAGCGGGTCGGCCTTCGAGCCGAGCGTGAATGCGGGCCCCGGGGTCGTAGGGGTAGCGATCGCATCCACTGTCTCAAACGCCCGTTCGAAATCGCGGCGGATTGCGGCGCGTACCGCGCGCGCCTTTCTATAGTACGCATCAGCATACCCGGCGGAGAGCACGAATGTACCGATCAAGATCCTTCTCCTCACCTCCGCGCCAAAGCCGGAGCCGCGAGACTTCTCATACATATCTCGAATCGAATCCGCCTCCGCCGAAAAGCCATAGCGGACACCATCGAAACGCGCAAGATTCGTCGACGCTTCTGCGGGCATGAGGACGTAGTACGCGGCGAGGGACGCGGCCGTCGCCGGCAGCTCAATGTCGATGATCGTATGACCGACACTCTTGAGACGGCGTAGCCGTTCCTCGAAAGAAGCCAGCACATCTGGCTCGATGCCGCTCGTCAGGAACGCGCGGGGGACGCCAACGCGCAGTGCTGAAGGCGTGCTACTGTCCGGAGCATCCGAAAGCGATGTGCTATCACGCGGGTCGTGCCCTCGAATCGCATGGAACAGAAGGCGCGCGTCTTCCACCGTGCGTGCAAGCGGTCCGATCTGGTCGAGCGAAGAGCCCATCGCGATCAAGCCGAAGCGCGACACCGCCCCATAGGTCGGCTTGAGGCCGACGATCCCCGTGAGCGAGGCGGGCTGGCGAATGGAGCCGCCCGTATCCGAGCCGAGCGCGCCGAGGGCCATATATGCCGCAACCGCTGCTGCCGATCCGCCGGAAGAGCCGCCAGGGACGCGCGCCGTATCCACCGGATTGCGCGTTGGTCCGAATGCGGAGTGCTCCGTGGAACTTCCCATAGCAAATTCGTCCATGTTCGTGCGACCCAGAAAGACGGCGTGCTGGGAAATAAGCTTTTCGATAACCGTCGCCGTGTAGGTGGCTCGATAGCTCTCGAGCATCTTCGACGCCGCGCTCGCGACGCGCCCCTCCATGAGGATGTTGTCTTTGATAGCGAGCGGTATCCCGCACAGAGGCCCGCCATGCCCTTCCGCGAGCTCGACGTCCGCGCGCTTCGCTTCCGCTCGCGCACTTTCTTCCCACGCCTCCAAGTAGGCATGGATTTCGCCGTCGCGTCTTTTTATTTCTTCCAGGTGAGCGTCCGCGAGCTCGAGGGCGGAATATTCCTTGCGTGCCAATGCGTCCCGCGCGCCGGAAATAGTGAGCGTTTTGAGATCCATGATGGTAATCAGCGCTCCCCGTCGCGCTTTCGGGAGACGACTTGCCGGACGGCAATTTTGCCCCCTCGCACCGCGGGTGCTGCATTAAGGAGCGCGTCCGTATAGATGCCGCTCTCGTGCGGATCGGCGTCATCCCGCATGGTCCCTCTTGCGACCTCCGCGTCCGCCGCATCCGTTGGGGCGGCTTCAATCGTTTTTACGAAATCGAGAATTGCCGGAATCTCGCGCGTGAGCGCTTCCGCTTCCGCGTCGGTAATACCGAGGCGGGCAAGTCGCGCGAGCGCCCGAACGTCGAATGACTCCGTCATTCCGATACTATACGGAGAAATTCCTCTTCTGTCAGTATGCGCACGCCGAGCGAGCGCGCTGCGGCGAGCTTGGATCCCGGATTCTCGCCCGCAACGACGGCGAACGTCTTCCCTGAAACCGACGAGGAGATGTCCGCTCCTCGTCCGCGCAGGCGCTCCTTTGCCTCGTCCCGCGTCATGGAGGAAAGCGTTCCCGTGAGCACGAACGATTTGCCTGAAAGCGATCGATCGCGTTTTTCCGTCTCGTCCGGCACGATGCGAATGCGCTTCTCGAGCCGACGAATGAGTGCCCGGTTTGCGGGATCCTTAAACCACCGTGCTGTCGATTCCGCGACGATCTCCCCTATGCCGGGTACCTCGTTGAAGTGCTCGGGTTTTGCGGACTTCAGATTCTCCAGCGTTCCGAATTCCCGCGAAAGAAGGAGCGCCGTCTCCTCGCCCACGTGCGGGATCGAGAGTCCGACAAGAAGACGCGAGAGCGAAACGCCCTGGGAGCGCTCCGCGATCGAGGCAAGAAGCTTGCGCGCCGAAACTTCGGCAAAGCCAGGCAGTGTCAGGAGATCGCCCTCTTTGAGAGTAAAGAGGTCATCGAAGTGCTGCACCAGTCCTCGCTCCAGCATCGCGTCCAGCGTCTTTTTTCCGAGTCCCACTATATCGAGCGCGTGCTTACCCGCGAAATTATGGAACTTGCGCCGCAGCACCGCGTACGAGTTTTGGTACACGCAACGCCACGCAGCCTGGCCGGGAATGCGCTCGATAGAGCCGTCACCCCCGCACTCGGGTACGACGCAGGGCCAGACGTAGGGCTTCTCGTCGCCGGTGCGCATCTCGGGAAGCACCCGGACAATATCCGGAATTACGTCTCCGGCCTTCTGGAGTATCACCGTATCGCCGATCCGTATGTCGAGGCGGCGAATTTCATCCTCATTGTGCAGCGTCGCGCGGCTCACTACCGTTCCCGCGACGGAAACCGGGCGCAGATGGGCGACCGGCGTGAGTACGCCGGTACGCCCTACCTGCAGTACGATGTCTTCGAGAACCGTCGTTACCTGCTCTGCGGGAAACTTTAGGGCGATCGCAAAGCGCGGCGCCTTGCCCGTATACCCAAGCATCTCCTCGAGTCGCTTCTCGTTCACCTTTACGACGACGCCGTCGATCCAGTAGGGCTGCGTCCTCCCCTTCTCGCGCCAGGACTGCCAAAAGCGGATCGCCTCATCTATGTTTGCGGCGACGGCGAAATGTGGATTCACCTTGAATCCGAGCTCCCGGAGGTAGCGAAGCTCTTCGGCCTGCGTTTCCGGAACGCGCTCCGACGTGTATGCGAGGTCGTATATGAACGCATCGAGTTTCCGTGCCGCCGCCACGCTCGGATCAAGCTGCCGGATCGAGCCGGCGGCCACATTGCGCGGATTCGCATACAGCGGCAGGCCCTTCTTGGTACGTTCCGCATTGAGCGCCTCGAGGTTTTTCGTACTCATCCAGACTTCGCCCTCGACGACGACGTTTATCTTCCGCGCGAGCGACAGCGGCACGGAGTCGATCGTGCGCACCGTATGGGTAACATCCTCTCCGATCGCGCCGTCGCCCCGCGTGGCCGCAGTTTTCAAAAGGCCGGCTTCGTACTCAAGCACGATCTTCAATCCGTCTATCTTCAGCTCGCACGCATAGGAGAGATCACGCGCAGAGTCCCCGAGCATGCGGCGTACCCGAGTATCAAAATTACGCACATCCTCTTCGCTGAAGGCGTCGTTGAACGACCACTGCGGAACGCGGTGCCGCACCTTCCTGAAGCCCGGGAGCGCCGCGCCGCCGACGCGCTGCGAGGGCGAATCCGGCGTAATGAGCTGCGGGTAGTCTGCCTCTATCTCAGCAAGCTCGCGCTTCAGTGCGTCTTCCGCCTCGATCGGAATATCCTCTATGTCGTGCACATGGCGCTTCGTTCGGTACGTATCAATGGTGCGCTTTAGCGCCTCATACCGCTTCCGCGTATCGCTTGGCACTGTTTTTTTAGCCCCAGCCATGGGTGAATCGTATCCCAGCGACCGCGAATCTTCCAGTCCGCGCTACGCTGCTTCGCACGTGGCAGTAGTATATACTATAGTATATACTATGGTATATACTAATACGTGATCTCGACGGAGCGCTGGAGCGCGCGGGTGCTCAATTCGATGTCCGAACAGCGCGTACTATACCCGTCCGAGCGGATGACCGTATGCGGGTTCTCATCGTTTTTCGTTACGGTTACCCGTACGCAATAGCCATTCGGCTCGTACTCGAAGCTGATCGGCTCTCCGTATCCGGTGAAGACGAACGGGCCGATCGGCTGGCCGTCGCATGTCGTCGTCGCGAGTGGTTCCTGCTGCAGAAAGGCGTCGTGTCGCGTATCCCAGTACAGTGCGCACTCCGCTCCCGTATCTGCCGTATAAAACGCGAACTGCGAGTCGCGACCCATAGAGGAAAGTGCGACGCTCTTCTGCGCGATCGAGAATATGGAGACGCCGAGCATGAGCACGAGCGAGGCAACGAGCGCAGCCATAAGGATGGTGAATCCCGACTGCCTGCTCGAGTGTCGTGTACGATTCTTCATACTCATGCGCCGCTGCCGTCGTCCACCCAGCGGAACAGGTTTTCATGGATCGTGAACGATCGCTCATTATAAGACCCGGTTCTCCAGCGGACGGTTACGGATACGCGAATCTCATCCGGCTCGCGCACGAAGCGCGCCGAAACCTCGCGGGTAAAGCGCGTTGTTACCCAGCCTGCCGCACTGTTTGAATAGCCATAGAAGTTGCCATCCGTCTCGAGCGGCGGGCAATCATAGCCACCGCTATTGTCAGGAGGACAGTTGATCATGCTGTTGTCGCGTGTGTCGATCGTGAATGGGCGGCCTTCCGTATTGGGATAGCCGGAGAGAAGGTTGGTCTGCTCACCAAATGCGTTCTGAAGCACGTTGCCGTCTCGCACCTGCCGTACCGCTTCGATCGCCTCCTGTGCGAGATGGAACGCCGTCACCTGGTCGCGCGCATAGTATGCGCTCGACAAGCTCTGCGTGGTGAGCGACATAGGCGCGACTATCGCGACCGTGAGGATCGAGATCGCGACCAGCGTCTCTATGAGCGTGAACCCTTTACCACTTTTGCTTTCGATGTTCGTCATAGATCGAGTATGCGCTGCACGGCAGTCGCCTGAATCGAGAAGGTAGTCCTCGTGTTCACCTTGTCCGCGCCGGCCGTACCCTTGATGGTAACGACGATCTTGGGCTGCACGGTGTCGGGCGGATCGGCATCGGTCCCGCGCGTACTTCCCACAACGTAGAATTTCATGTCATCGATGGTGATTTCCGGTGAGGTGATGGGGAGCGGCGCAAGCCCGCCTTCCGTAGAGCGATACAGGCGCTTCGTCTGGGGATCATACGTGTACACCCACTGGTCGGACTCATCACCGTAGTCGCCCCCGAACGCCTCGAAGGCCACCTGTGTGCCTCCCCCCGCGCAATCTGCTGTTTGCGTGATCGATCCGGCGCCGCAGTGGTACTGACTACCCATGCGCATAGCCCGCACCATGCCGTCGAGCGCGATATTGAGATTGTTCATCACCGATTCGAGCGCGCGTGCTTTGCGGTTCGCATTCACGAGAGCGAGAAGCGCGCTCACGGACACGAGCATGACGATCGAGAACAGCGCGACCGCCACGATCATTTCAACGAGTGTAAATCCGCGCTGCCTGTCGCTCTTCATATGCATATCAATTGGTGCGCTCCACATACACCTGCCCCGTCGCTTCGATGATGATATCCGCCCGGTCTCCGCGCGGCGCTTCCACCGTTATACGCGCTCCTATGTTTGGCGAGATGCAGCGTCCATCGGCATCAATCGTTACGGAACCTGCACTGATGCATGCGTCTGGCTCGGGGCGCCTGAAGAGTACGTCGATTGCATCCGCAGCAATCTCTACCCCTTGGGAGGGCGTTACATAGAGCGCCGCTACCTTATAGCCCTGCCGGATGGTCGTGAGGCGAACCAGCTCGCCCGCGTCATATTTTCCGTTCTCGATCGCGGCATCGGCGAAGAGTTCGTACTGATTGCCTGCGGTGGTCGAGAAATGCATGCCGTACCCAGCCGAAAAATCGTTCTCACCGTAGCGTTGCACTGCGATGCCGTACACCTGCGCCTGCCGAATGGAGAGCGCGACATCGTACGCAAGATTTTCAAGCGTGATCGCGCCGCCGAACTTTGAATTGTTGGCGAGCACGATCGCGGAGAGAAACGCGAAAATGCCCGTTACTACCAGGAGCTCTATGAGTGTGAACCCTCGCTTAAAACCCCTGCGGCGGCGTGTTATTGCCATACGAACGGTATAGGTATTCCGTACAGACCGGCAAGCCAAAACGCGAGGAACGATGCGATCAGGAACGGTCCGAACGGAACCTCACTCTTCATTGTAAATGCGCGGTGATGCCCGGCATAGGCGGCGCTCGGGATAACGGCTGCGCGCACGCGACGATACAACGGAGACGAAAAGAGGAGCAGCGGAAGCGAAAACGCCGCACCTAAGATAAAGGCCGCCATGAGCGCATACAGTCCGAATGGTATCCCGAGCGCGAAGCCCATCCCGATTGCGAGCTTCGCGTCGCCAAGCCCCATCCACGTGCCCCGGGAGACAAGCCAAAGCAGGAAGAGCGGTGCCGCCGTAAGCAAACCCGCGAAGAAAATCATAAAAATCGCGGCGTATGTCGGCGCAGAGTGCACGGCGATAAAAAAAGCGGCTGCGGCGAAGGCGAGCGCGAGCGCGTCCGGTATGATCGTGTGCCGAAGATCGTACACGGCGATTACGATGAGGACTGAAATGATGCACAGACCGAGGACGATCGCGAGAAGCGACGCTCCTGAGAGTCCGACCGCGACAAAGAGGAGTGCCGTGAGCCCCTCCACGATCGGGTACTGAATTGAGAGCCGTGTCCCGCACGCGCGACAGCGGCCCCGAAGTACCGCGTACGAGACGAGCGGCAGAAGATCGTACCAGGCGACTTCCTTGCCGCAGGCGAGGCATGCGCTCCGGCCTCCCACACCCTTACCGCTCCCCCAGCGAAGGATGACGACATTGAGAAAACTGCCGATGATAAGTCCGGAGAGCGCGTACAAAAGCCCGAGTGCCACGAGCATTCGCCTACAATAACACGCAAAAACGCCCCGATCGGGG
>CAZRXN010000011.1:0-15548 GCA_964604085.1 uncultured Candidatus Saccharibacteria bacterium
TAGGCGAAGGCCAAGAGATGGTCGTACAGGGCGTAGCCGATATTTAGCGGTTAATAGGCAATCCTATGGCGAATAAAGGAGATATTATCGAGAAGGTGCACCAGGTCGTCGGCGGGACGAAAGCCGATGCGGAGCGCGCAGTGGAAGCCATGATTTCCTGCATCACGGATCACCTGAAGCAGGGCGAAGAGGTATCCATCGCGGGACTCGGGATTTTTGAGGCGAAGACGCGCGCCGGACGCACGGGTCGCAACCCTCGTACGGGCGAAACGATTCAGATTAAGGCCATGCGCGTACCTAAATTCCGCGCATCCAAGACGCTGAAGGACGCAGTCAAATAAATTGATTCGCGTGCGCAGCACAAAAACCCGCTCCGGCGGGTTTTTGTGCGCACGATAGTTTCGTGTAGAGTGGGGTGCACGCTAGGCGACAAAGCGGGATTAGTTTAGTGGCAAAATGGGAGTTTTCCAAACTCTAGTCGGGGGTTCGATTCCCCCATCCCGCACCTCGATTAGTAGAGAGGACATTCATCATGCCCAAACACGTCTCATACCTCGCAGGCACCATCGCTATCGCTGCAATTTTTGTGGCAGGGATGCTCTATGCAACCAAGAGCGCGACGCTCGCCGCGTTGCCTGATGCTTCGGCGCTCGCCGTACTCTCGACCACCGCGATCGACACCGCGCCCGAGCAGGCGCCGCAGGCCTTCCCCATCCCCGAAGAGACCGTTGAGGAGGTGGAGCCGAATAGTACGGCGTCAAAACAGCTCGCAGCCGCCGCAGCATCTCCCTCTGGAGAGCAAGAGAGCGGAGGCACGGGGGTGCACCGTATCGCGCACCCCTACGATGAACCGCCGCTCGAATTCTCTTCCATTGATACGCGCGGTCGCGCGGCGCTCGTGAATATCCTCTGCCTTTCGGACGGGCGCACCTCAAGCATTTCCGGAAGCGGCATAATCGTGGATCCTCGCGGCATTATCCTCACCAATGCCCACGTCGCGCAATTTCAGCTGCTCGCAGAGAGTGGCTCCGTATCCATATCTTGCGAAGTGCGCACCGGCGCACCCGCGCACGACGCATGGCGCGCACGCATCCTCTATATTCCCTCTCCTTGGATCGAGAAACACGCGTCCGAAATTGAATCCGCTTCGCCCACCGGCACCGGCGAGGACGACTTCGCGCTACTCTACATCGAGCGGAGCGCGAACGGTGCACCACGACCAACAAACTTCCCCTATCTGCCGATTGACGCCCGTGAAGCGATTGGCTTTCAGGGAGATCCGATTCTCGCGCTCGCCTACCCTGCCGAGTTTTCGATCGACAGCGTCGGCGACCAACTGTACCCGACATCAGTACTCGGCTCGATTCACGAACTCCTGACCTTTGCCACCAGCAGCGTCGATGCGTTTTCGCTCGGTGGCATTGCTGTGGCGCAAGGGGGCTCCTCCGGCGGTGCCATCGTCAATGCGTGGGGACGCGTCATCGGTATCATTTCAAATACGAGCGAGGGCGAAACGACCAGTGCACGTGATTTGCGTGCGATCACGCTCGCGCACATCGATCGAAGCATTTCTCGGGATACGGGCGAGTCACTTTCGACCTTCCTGTCGCGGCCGCCGCAGGAGTCCGTCAACTCTTTCGAGGCCACGCGCGCACCACATCTGGAGCAGCTGCTCCTCGACGCCATCCTGCGCTAATCCCGACGCAGCTAAGCTACTGCCTCTTCGACCGGACCCTCTTTCGGGAGGCGCGGCGAGGAAATGCGCGACGCGCGATCTATGCCTCTGACGATTCCCTTTCGTATCTCTTCCACTATGACCACCGTCGAAGCGACGACAAGCACGACCAGCCAATCCGCAAGCGCGAGCGGCGCCGTGTGTAGGATTCCCTGGAGGAGGGGCGCGTACACGGCGAACATTTGCAGTCCGACGACAACGGCAGTCGCGCCCAAAAGATAGAGGTTCGTCCGCGGATCCGTGCGGAAGAGAGACGCCACCGGGTGCCGGCAATTCCAAGCGTTAAACCACTGAAAAGCAGAGAGCACCGTGAGGCTGACGGTCCATGCTTTCGCACTCTCCCCCGCATAGTACACACTGAAGAGGAAGAGCGTTCCTGCCATCATGGGTAGCGCCATCGCAAGCGATCTTCCGACCATGCCTGCGTCGAAGAGGTGTCGATCGCGGCGCGGTAGCGCACCTCGAAGCAATCCCTTTTCTTTCGGTTCCATTGCAAGCGCCACATCGAGAAAACCGTCTGTAACGAGATTGAGCCAAATTATTTGTGCGGGCAGGAGCGGCAGCGGCATGCCGGAGAAGAGCGCGACAGTAATCACAAAGACTTCCCCGAGCGATGTGGAAAAGAGGTACAGCACGACTTTCTTGATCGTGCGGTAGATATTCCGTCCCTCTTCTATGGCGGAGACGATCGTGCCGATATTGTCGTCCAAGAGAACGATATCCGAGGCCTCTTTCGCCACTTCGGTCCCGATGCCTCCCATGGCTACGCCAAGATCGGCGGCCACGAGTGATGGCGCGTCATTCACTCCATCCCCCGTCATGGCGATGATACGTTTGTTCGCGCGATACGCTTCGATGACGCGCAGCTTATGCTCCGGCGTAACGCGCGAAAATACGCTTACGCTCCCGACGCGGTCTTTGAGCGCCGCCTCGGAGAGCTCATCCAACTCCGACCCGCTCATGACGACGTCCCCATTTTCATAAATACCCGCTTCGGTCGCGATCGCTTTCGCCGTCAACGCGTGGTCCCCTGTGATCATGACCACCCGTACGCCAGCCTCCTTCGCGCGCTCGACCGCGTCCTTCACTTCCAATCGGAGACCGTCGCGCATGCCGATAAGCGCCACGAGAGTCAGGTTGCGTACGCTGCCGTCTTCGATCGTGCGCTTCGCCTTTTTTCGCCCCGCGAGTGCGATCACGCGCATTCCCTGTGCCGACATCCTATTTACGACATGGGCGAGCTCCTCCTTAGCCGCAGGTGAAATGGTGCGCGACTCCCCTCCCGAGAGTACATGTGTCGAGAGCTCGAGCAGCACCTCCGGTGCGCCAGCGACCGCAAGGTACGGCTCGTCTTCGATAAGGCGCACGACTGCGTGATAGCGTGTTTTGGAATTGAAGAGCACGTCGGCGACTTCGGGAGATTCGCGATCGAGTTCTTCGCGTTTGAAACCGATCTTCCTCGCAAAAACGGCAAGCGCGGCCTCTGTCGGATCTCCCGAAACCCTCCAGATTCCCCGCTCGTCTTTTGTCGCCCATGCATTCGCGCAGAACGCGGCAAGCCGCGCCGCGTCAACGAGGCCCGGATGATTGAGCGGCTCGACTGTTTCCCCCCCGATGTGTATCTCTCCGGTCGGCTCGTACCCTTCCCCGCTTACTTCGTACAGCTCGCCGCCCGCATATACGCGCTGTACAACCATTTCATTCTTCGTAAGCGTGCCCGTCTTATCCACGGCGAGCACCGAAGCGTGGCTGAGCGCCTCGACAGCCTGCAGACGCTTCACCAGCGCATGCCGCTTGGACATGCGCCACGCACCGGTCGCGAGCACGAGCGTAACGACGATCGGAAGACCTTCAGGGATGAGGGACACGGCCAGAGAAATGACGGTAGCGAGCATCTCTCCTGCTGGAATGCCACGCACGCTGCCGGCCGCGAAGAGCACGAGCGAGAGTGCGAATGTCGCGGCGATGATGACCCGCGACATATTTCGTATTTGCCGCTTCAGCGGCACGTCCGACACGATGCTCGTGATACGTCTGGCAATGCCGCCGACGATTGTGCTTGCGCCCGTGGCGACCGCGACGCAGGTAGCGCCCCCGCCTACCACGTGCGTACCCTTAAACACCATATTCGTTCGCTCGGCGACCTCGACCTCTCGCGACAACGCATCTTCGGTTTTCTCGACGGGCGTAGACTCTCCCGTGAGCGGCGATTCGTCGACGAGGAGCTGGTGTGCCTGAATGATCCGGGCGTCTGCCGGAACGGTATCTCCCTCCGAGAGCTCCACGATGTCCCCCGGGACAACTGCGCTGTCCGGAATGCTGTGCAGTGCTCCATCCCGGATAACCGCTGCTCTCGTTTCCACCATCTTTTTCAGGGACTGGAGCGTATTTTGAGCTCTACCCTCCTGTATGGCTCCCACGAGCGCATTAAAAAGGAGTACGGCACATATGATGAGCCCGTCTGCCACTTCGCCGACATAAAGTATTGCGACAGCGGCGGCAAAGAGTACGTACACGAGCGGACTTGCGAATTGTTCGAGGAACAGCCGCAGGGGCCCGGGAACGTGCGCTGATGGGAGCACATTCGGGCCGACGCGCTGGAATCGGAGCTTTGACTCCTCAAGAGAGAGCCCCATCTCCGCAGTCGAAAGCTCGGCTAGAGTGTCGGAAACGCCCATCCGATACCAGTCCATGGAAGTTTAGTATACCCCGCGAGACGCTCGCGAAATGGCGCGATTTCGGGGAGAAATCGAGACCGGTATTAGAGGATTCCTTTTTCGGGGTGCCCAGAATCGAACTGGGGCTACATGCTCCCAAAGCAAGCGTACTGCCACTATACGACACCCCGAAAAAAGAATGCTCACGCGCTCCTCGCCTGCCGATGACTGGCGGCGCTGCCGGGGAGCAAGAGCATCGTAGCACATTATAAAGGACACTGATGTCCTTTATCGTGTCCTTTATATCTCTTCGTCTAATACCTGCTCCAGAAGGCGGCACCGGGCCGTGCGTGTCCTCATATCAAGGATTACGGCAACGACGTCTATTTGGTATTCATCTTCACGTCCTTCCATGTAAAGAGACGCCGTGCGGACAAGTTTTTGCAGCTTCCGCCTGTCTACCAGCTCTTCCGGATGCCAACCACTACTTTCACGTGAAATTTCGCCTTGGCGCATTTCACGTGAAAATGTCTTTACTTCAACAAATCGCGTAATTACTCCCCGCAACGCTATTATATCTATTTCTCCCCACGGTCGGAGGTAATTGCGCTCCACTATCTGGAACCCCTTACGCACGAGAAATTCACAGGCTATGTCCTCTCCTATGCGCCCTACCTCCTTCCTGGAATAGTCTCCCACCTAAAAACTCTACCATTACAAAAGTAGATCTTTCACGTGAAAACGTTACTAAGAAACGCTAATGCCGAATGAGGCGATTTTAAAGCTAATACCCATACATGAAGCATGGGCGAATAGTGCTTCATAACTAACGGACTACATTGATCATAGTGCACGGGAAAAAGCTGATTTTATGGCTCAAATTCCATCAAAAATAGAAATATGAAGATTTCTTCACCATTGGACGTGACGTTACAAACGTCCTTTTAATCCACATATACACAGACTTATCCCCAAAAGAGCAGGACGGCGACAACGGAGACTCACCAAGGGAACAAAGTGCCCTATTTCCCGAAATCAGGATAGCGTGTTGTAACGGTTTTCGTCTATTGACCCCGTAATTGCCAGGTATTACGTTTCAAATTACATATGAATACGCGCGCGCATGTACTCCCAGCTCTTGGCGCATGTCTCGCTCTAGCACTTGCGTGGTGCATTGCACTCCCGTCTACCGCATCGGCCGACACCGTGCAAACGCAGGCAATTCTCCCTGCGGGAGCCGTTTGCGAAAGCGCGCAAATTTCGAATTTTAAACCCTACATCTACGACGGCGAGCTCCACTCATTCGACTTCGATGTGAAACCGGCGACAAGCGTCGTGGTCGTCGGATCGGTTGGCAATCAATCATTTCCTTTTTACTACGTTTCGCGACGCCAAGCCGTCGATCCTGGCAGCGTTCGCATGCACGTTGATGTTCCTAAGACTTCTCTTGCGCAGCCGCTTACCATTTCAGCGACAATGCTGGAAACCAAGGGGAGCGGCACACCTGTTTGCATGACGGTTGCGACTTTTTATGTTGCTCCTGTTGCGGGAGCGCCAACGACACCTGCCGCACCTGTTGTTCCGACAACGCCAACCTCGCCCCAGACGCCGCCGACCTCGTCTCCGCAGATGCCAAGCGGAGGAGAGCAGGGGAGTGGCGATGGCGGCTCCACTCCGACGACATCAGCAACGAGCTCTACGAGTACCGATGATCAGTTCCCGCCGAACGCGATGGCCACGCTTAGCTCGATAAAGGACAAAATAAACGACTGGTGCGCTGTCGAGAGCCCTGCGTATTCGCCCCTCCTTATCGTGCTCGCGCTCCTATACCTCGCCGGTGTCGCGACGCTGGTATGGTTCAAGCCATCGGCTGTGTTCAGGTCGGATTGGAGAATCGCCGCCGCAATCATCGCGCCTCTCGTCATTCTGTGCGCGCTCTGGTACGTCTTCAGCGCCTGCCGTCAAGAAGTATGGTTCCCGCTCGCGCTTCTCTTTATCGCGATCGCCGGATCCGTGGCGGCCTACTGGAATCGAGGCAGCACCCCCTCGAGCATGCTGCCGATGGTGTTGCCATAGCAGCTTGTCGCAGCTTTCGCATCTCGGTATAATCGCGAGGCGAAGCGGGTATGGTTTAGTGGTAGAACGCGTCCTTGCCAAGGACGAGAGCGGAGTTCGATTCTCCGTACCCGCACAAAAATAGGGAAGGGGATGCGTCAGCATCCCTGTCCAATCATTGCCCCTGCCAGGACTCGAACCCAGAACCTCTTCGTCCGAAGCGAAGCGCTCTATCCATTGAGCTACAGGGGCGCTCGGTCATCATAGGCGGTCGGTCGCTGAAATACAATGCGCGCGATACAATGCGCGCATGACGATTGACCGCTCCCGCATCCCGCCGGAGGTGCTCGAGGTGTACGCGGCGCTCAAGCGCGGCGGGCATGAGGCCTACCTCGTCGGCGGCTGCGTTCGAGACGTCCTGATCGGGAGGGAGCCGAAGGATTGGGATATCACGACGAGTGCGACTCCGGGAGAAATCCAGGCGCTCTTCGCCGACTCATTTTACGAAAACGAGTACGGAACGGTCGGTGTCGTTACCGCGGCGGATAATCCGCGCCTGAAGGTGATAGAAGTAACGCCGTTTCGCGAGGAGAGCGCATACTCTGACGCCCGTCGCCCAGATGAGGTGCACTGGGCAAAAACGCTCGATTCTGACCTCAAGCGGCGAGATTTCACGATAAATGCCATCGCCTACGACCCTGAGGATAACGGCATAATCGACGTGCACGGGGGCCTAGCCGATCTTGAGCGCAAAGTGATCGCAACCGTAGGGGATCCGGAAACGCGATTTTCCGAAGATGCTCTCCGAATGCTGCGCGCCGTGCGTATCGCTGCGGAACTGGACTTTACGATTGCCGCAGAAACGATGGAAGGGATCACTGCACATGCACCCTCCCTCGCACGGATTTCCCGCGAACGCGTGCGCGATGAGCTCGTCCGTATCCTCGAGAGCGATCGACCGATGCAAGCACTCTACATAGCGCAGAAACTCGGACTCCTCTCATTCATGATCCCTGAATTGGAGCAGGGAATAGGTATGGCGCAGAACCAAGCGCATTCGTTCGACGTCTTCGAGCATTCCCTGCGAGCGCTGCAGCACGCCGCCGATAAAAAATGGCCACTGGACGTGCGCCTCACCGCGCTCCTCCACGATATCGGGAAGCCCGCCACCCGCGCATGGAGCAATGAAAAAAACGACTGGACCTTTTACGGGCACGACGTCGTGGGCGCGAAAATTGCACGTCGCATCCTCTCCGATTTGCGCTTTCCGAAAGAGCGGATCGAGCGTGTCGTACTTCTCGTACGGTGGCACATGTTTTTTTCCGATCCCGACGAAATTACACTCTCGGCAGTTCGCCGAGTCATTCGGCGCGTTGGGCCTGAAAATATGCAGTATCTGCTGAATGTGCGGGTCTGTGATCGTATCGGTACGGGCCGCCCCAAGGAACACCCCTTTCGGCTGCGCAAGTACATGTCGATGGTGGACGAGGCGATGCGCGACCCGATCTCCGTATCCATGTTGAAAATAGATGGGGCGGCACTGATTGCCATGGGGGAGGCACCAGGCCCTCGAATCGGCTGGGTGCTGCACGCGCTGCTAGAAGAGGTGCTGGACGATCCCGCAAGAAATACGGAGCACTATCTGGAAGAGAGGGCGCGCGCGCTCCTCAAGCTCGATGAAAAGGACCTCCGCGCCCTAGGGGAGCAAGGGAAGGAGCGTCGCAGTGAGGAGGATGAAGCTGCCGTCAAAGAGCTCCGCGATAAGCACCACGTCTCCTAGAGCCCACCGGCATAGGAAAAGGCCGCTCCGTACGCGGCGAAATGTTTTAATCTCTTTAGAAAAACATGTCGCCGCCGCGAAGCGGCCTTAGGTGTGAATACGGTGGTATTCACTGTTTTGTTCCTATTCCATACATGGGGATGATTGCTTTTCGCAAGCGATCGGTACTATTTCCAAGTGGTAGTGCAAGGCACTTCCTTTTGTCTGGTGTACCTGGTTTGCTGCAATCTATAAAGAACTAGGAATAAGATATAAGGGCACTCTGGCGGTGTGCCGTAGTGTCCCTGTCCAATAGACTACGTTCATATCGGACATTGTAAAGTGCAAAGTGTGGATAACTGTCCTTTATAAGGATTACAGATCAATATCTAGGCGCACAGATACGGGGCAATGGTCAGACCCAAGTATGTCCGAATGAATGTAGGCACCCGTAAGGTGCGCAGCGAGATCATCACTTACAAAAATGTAGTCGATGCGCCATCCGACGTTGCGCTCGCGAGCACCGGAGAATGGGCTCCACCACGTATAGTGGCCACCACCCTTCGTGAACGCGCGAAAGCTATCGACAAAGCCGCCTTCAATCACCGCATCAATGCCAGCGCGCTCCGCCGCCGTAAACCCCTTCCTCCCTTAGTTGGCTTTCGCATTCGTGAGGTCATCGGGCGTGTGCGCGACATTCAGGTCGCCGCAAAAGACAACCGGTTTGTGCTGCTCGAGCCGCTTGCAGTAGGAGAGGAAGGCAGGGTCCCACTTGCTGTGGCGCAATGGAAGCCGGCTTAGGTCATCCTTCGCATTCGGGGTATATACGGACATGACGAAGCAAGGATCGAATTCCGCCGCGATAACGCGACCCTCCCTATTGGGGTTCCCGTAGCCATCCCCCGCAAGTTCGAAAGACTCCGCGAGGTCGTCCGGGAGATCGTACGCGACCGAAAGAGGCGCTACCTTACTAAAAATGGCCGTTCCGCTATAGCCCTTCTTTTCCGCAGCATTCCAATACTGGTGGTACTCCGGAAGACCGGGATCGCACTGTCCCTCCGCTGCTTTCGTTTCTTGCAAACAGATGACATCCGGTTCGAGCGCCCGCACGAAGGGGGCGAACATCCCCTTCTTGAGGACACTCCGAATGCCATTGACGTTCCACGAGGCAATTTTCACTCCCGCATGATACACCGGACACTGCGTGTTCACGCCTCCATCATTGATCCTTGCGATGATAGGCACATGGAGTTGCGTCGCCCACGTTTCAGGAGCGCGCGCGGAGACGCGCAGCATTCGTTTCTCAACGGATTTCCGCTCCGAGCATTCAGGGGTGCTCGAGAAAAGGGGAGCCGGGAGTGGAGTCTCTTTCGAGCTGTGTCGGAAGATAAGATAGATGCGTACCCGGCAATATACGTACGCACGCCGAGTCGGCGCACCATTTCGGTCGTGTCTAGTAGGAGCGTCCGGCTGCCTGTGCTGAAAATCGCAAGACGCTAGCAACGTATCGTGTTGACGGAAGGAGCAGCGAGCGCTACTGTCAGTTCGGTTGCATATACAAGTAGAGGTGGGAAATGAATTTTCGCGAGTTACCGAGTGTAACGATCGGGAAGGGTGGGCTCCGTAGCATGCGTATCGGAATGCCAAGGGAGTCGGAGCCGGCACCTGCACAGTTTGAAATCCGGCGCCTTTCGCGGCCGATCGCGTTCTACATAGAAATGCGCAAGCACAAGCGCAACAGTCCGGATACGGAAAACCCGTACTACGACGAGCTCGCGGATGCGCTCTATGTTCTAAAACGTTTCGGCTTTCCGCAAGATCGGATCTTGGCGTTGATACTGGTCAACAGCTTAGCTCCGAAGGAGTGAACCGCGGCTTCATGTACGCTTCACAAGCAACGTGCGATAGTTTCGGCAGTCAGTATCGGGAGCTGATTCCGGCTAGGCATCGTCTTTGAACGAACCGATTTGGGGCGAGGTGTCTCCTAAGGGCTTGGGGGACAGGCACCGCTGGAAGGTGCCACACTATGGAAAACATACCGTCTGGATCGATTCTTCAACGGCGATTGCTAGGGGGCGTGCGTGGACTTCACTGCCATTTGTCAGTGGTCCCGCACGTTCTCTCTTTTTTGACCATCCAAAATTGACAAGGTCTGTTTTCTAGAGCATAATGAAGACAGGTAAAAACTGTATGGGAGAATCGAATGATTCGCATCTTTCTGGCCATCCTTCTCTCGATGTGGGCAATCAGCCCATTGAGAGCGGACGGCATCGTCGTGATGGGGGCGGCCGAATACGGCGTGCCTCCCAAGGCGCGCACGTTTTGCGCGAAGAAGGAGTACGCGCGCTGGTGCTATCACGCCAGCGCCGATGAGCCCGCCTTCGTTTCCGAAGCTTGGGTGCGGAAGCGACTCCTCGACATCACGGACGTGATGCGCACCGTGCACGCGCGCATCGATCCGACGGAAGATGTCGGGGAGGACGTCTGGACGCCGTCCTGCGATGCCCTGCATCGGAAGGGCGACTGCGACGAGTACGCCCTCTGCTTCTTGGAGCTTCTTCGACAAAAAGGATTCCCGAGAAGCGCGCTCTCCTTCGGGAGAGTGCCACACCACAACGTCGCTATCATCCGCGTGAAAGGTGGCCGGGACATCGTCCTGGACAACATGTTTCGCGATTGGATGTACGTCGACGAGTGGGCGCGCATCGGGAAATACTCCTTACAGCTGATCACGGTTCGTGATCTCTGGCACTGGGAGTGGGCACGCTTCGCTCACCCTGCGGAGCTCGCATCAAAGGGGGGAGGCCAATAGGCCTCCCCCTCATTTCGTTTCCGGATTCTCGCGCAGGTACGTTTTATCCTGCAGCTGCTCCGGCAGGTAGGATGCGTTGTCGTAGAGCTTGTAGCCCTTGTGGTAGCCGAGCTCTTTCATAAGCGCCGTCGGCGCGTTGCGAATACGAAGCGGGATCGGCAGGTTGCCCGTATCCTTCACATCTTTGGCGGCTTCCATGTACGCGTCGTACGAGGCGCGGCTCTTTTTGCACGTCGCAAGGTACGCGGCGCCATGCGCGAGATTTATCGCACACTCGGGATAGCCGATCATCTCGCACGCGCGGAACACCGCATTCGCTACCGAAAGCGCACCAGAGTCCGCGAGGCCGATGTCTTCGCTGGCAAAAATCACCATCCGGCGAGCGATGAAGAGCGGGTCCTCGCCCGCTTGCACCATGCGCGCCAGATAGTAGAGTGCCGCGTCCGGCTGCGAAGCGCGCATCGATTTAATGAATGCCGAGATCGTATTGTAGTGTTCCTCGCCCTTCTTATCGTAGCGCAGGTGCTTCGATTGCACCGCCTCCTTCAGCGCCTCAAGCTCCGCCGTCCCGTAGAGCTTGTGCGCCGCCTCGATCGCCCCGATTGCTTGACGCGCGTCGCCCCCCGAAAATGCGACGAGCCACTCGAGCGCTGACTCCGGGATCTCGAGGCCGAGCTCCTCGCCAGCGCGCGCGATGACCGCGCGCATGTCGGCCTTGGAGAGCTCGTTGAGGACAAACACGCGGCAGCGCGACAGGAGCGGGGCGATAACCTCGAATGAGGGGTTTTCCGTAGTCGCGCCGATCAGCGTGAGGTCTCCGCGCTCGACGAACGGAAGGAGAAAATCTTGCTGTGCCTTATTGAAGCGGTGTATCTCATCTATAAAGAGCACTTTCGGCTGTTCGTCGAGTGCGGCAGCGAACCCCGGATGCAAGTCCGGCTTGTCTCGACCGAGCACCTTTTTGATGTCGTCCTTGCCCGAATCCACTGCCGAGAGTTCGAAGTATCGGGCGCCGACCGCGCGAGCGTAGATGCGCGCAAGTGTTGTCTTACCGCAGCCGGGCGGTCCCCACAAAATAAATGAGAAGAGCTCTTTCTTTTCGACAGCACGGCGCAGGGGTTTGCCATTTCCGGTGAGGTGCTCCTGTCCTACGAAATCATCGAGTGTTTCCGGGCGTATTCGGGAGGCGAGGGGTTCGTTCGGCATAGCGCCAGTATACGCGCGGGGCGTTTTCCACACACGCATTGAGGCCATGCTGGGCCGGTGCTATGATTGTGCGATGAATACATCTCGCGTCATTATTGTCCTCATTATTCTCGCGCTCGTCGGACTGGGCGGTTGGTGGTGGTACACCCACAAGGGCACAGCCCAGGAGCAGCTCACAGGCGGCGATAGCACCTCGACGAGCACCAATCAGGTGCAGGGCCAGGACGTAACGGTCGGCACCGGCACCGCGGCCACCCCCGGCTCGATCGTTACGCTGGAGTACGTCGGCGCACTCGAAGACGGCACCGTCTTCGACAGCTCCGAGATACAAGGACAGCCGCTTGTATTCACGCTGGGCGTTGATCCGATCATCCCTGGCTTCCAAATCGGGGTAAACGGTATGAAGGTTGGCGGTGAACGCATACTCTCCATACCGCCGGCGCTCGCGTACGGCACAGAAGGGCTCACGAGCGCTTCCGGCACCGTCATCGTGCCCGGAAATGCGACGCTCCTCTTCCAAGTGAAGCTCCTGGACGTCTCCGCTGCGACGAATTCTGCGACAGACACGGAGTAAGGCGGCACGAAAAAGGGGCTTGCAATTCGTTGAAGATCGTGCTACTCTTGCCTTCATGCTTACGAAGCGCAAGAAGGAGAACGAGCGCAAAAAGGTTGCACGGCATGACACCGACTCGGGGTCGCCGGAGGTACAGGTCGCGCTTTTGACGCGCCGCATCGAGGAGCTGTCCGCCCATTTGGATAAAAACAGGAAAGATAAAAGTTCCCGTCGCGGGCTCTTGGGGCTCGTCGCAGACCGCCGTAAGCATCTCAAGTATCTCGAGCAGACAAATCGTCGTTCGTACAACGCTTTGACGAAGAAGCTCGGCTTGAAGAAGTAAGCTGCTGCCCTCCGTGCAGCAACGATGCGGGCGAGAGTCCCGCGATTATTATTCGGTTTTAATACACTCCTAACGAAGAGCGCGCACACTATGTGGAGTGCGCGTTACTGAGCGTAGGTATCTAACTATCATATGTCCATCATTAAGCATCCCGAACAGCGCGTCGGCGTTTTCATCGATACGCAAAATCTTTACCACAGCGCGAAAAATCTCTATCACGCACGGGTCAACTTCGGAAATGTACTCAAAGATTCGGTCGCGGGGCGGCGCCTCGTGCGCGCACGCGCATATGCCGTAACCACGGAAAGCGGCGAAGAGAAAGCCTTTTTCGAGGCCCTCGCAAAAATCGGCATCGAAATGCGCACGAAAGACCTGCAGATTTTCTCGGGCGGGGCCAAAAAGGCCGACTGGGACGTGGGGCTTGCCGTAGACGCGATCACCGCCTCCCCGAAGCTCGATACGGTTATCCTGTTCACGGGCGACGGCGACTTCGTACCGCTCGTGCAGTACCTCCAGACACACGGGGGCTGCCAAGTTGAGGTCGTCTCGTTTGGCCGCAGCTCCTCCCAGCGCCTCAAGGAGGCGGCGGACGATTTTCTCGACCTCGATCTTGAACCCAAGCGCTACCTCATCAACTATCGCGCAACGAAGAGATTCTCCGCGCGGGGGAATGGCGAGGAACGAGAGCTCGAAGCGGAGTAGTGAGAGAGCGCGGCCCCAGAAGGAGGCCGCGCTCGGCTACAGACGCTGTGAACGGGCGATGCTACGCGTGCCTCGCACGATGGCGATATACGCGCCAAGAGCGATCGCAATCGCGAGTAGAGTCCACAGAAGACCACTCGCACCGCTCACCAGAAGGGCGAAGTACGCGAACATGCCGATAAACAGCAGCGTGTTCAGAAATCCAGAGATTTTCGCGATCATGGGTGTTACCTCCACCACCAGCCTGCGCGCTCGGGCGCTAATTGTCAAAGGAGCGCGCTGTGGTATGGTGAGCGCATTACAAGCGGCCTTCGGATAGGTAGGTTTGAAACGACGTTTCAAATCTAAAATCCGAAGGTCTCAATAGAGACACAATGGAGAAAAAGGAGTATTCCGTCGAGATCGACGGCAAGGTATTAACAGCAGAGTTTAACGATTGGGCGGACCAGGCGAACGGTTCAGTACTTATGCGGTACGGCAATTCTGCGGTACTCGCGACCGCCGTCATGGGATCAAAGGAATCCACGCTCGATTACTTCCCTCTGTCGGTTGAATACGAAGAGAAATTTTACGCTGCGGGCGCGATTCTCGGATCCCGCTTCATCCGCCGCGAAGGGCGACCTTCGGAAGAGGCCGTGCTCTCCGGACGCGTGGTGGATCGTACGATCCGACCGCTCTTCCCGAAGGGCCTGAAGCGCGATGTGCAGGTAATTATCTCCGTCCTCTCGATCGAGGATTACGACACCGACGTGCTTGCCATCAACGCCGCGTCGCTCGCGCTCGCGACCTCAAACATCCCCTGGAACGGTCCCGTATCGGCGGTGCGGCTGGGGCTCGAAGAGGGGAGCGACGAGTTCATCGTCAACCCAACCTACAAGCAGCGTGAGGAAGAGATGCCGCCCCGCGCGCGTATGGATCTTCTCGCCTGCGGCAAGGACGGCCTCATCAACATGATCGAGGTCGGCGCGCGCGAAATTCCGGAAGACACGCTCGCGACCGCCTTGGAGCGCGCGAGCAAAGAAATCGAGAAGCTGCAGGCGTGGCAGGCGCAGATAGTTGCCGAACGCGGAGTCGAAAAGGTAGCACTGCCTCCTTCCGCAGCGGACGACCCGCGCCTCGCGCCGCTCTTCGATGAGATCATCCGTCCCCGCCTCGACGCGAAGAAGGGCACACTCGCGAAAGGCGACATCAATGCGTGCAAATCGGAGTGGATGGGCAGCGCTAAAGAGCGCCTCGAGGAGGTTGAGCCCGCGAAACTTGACGCCTTTTTCGAGCACGCGATCGACGCGTATGTACACGCGCTCGCGCTTAAGGAAAACGCTCGCGTAGACGGGCGCCGATTTGATGAAATACGTCCGCTCTTCGCCCAGGCAGGCGGCCTCTCGCCGATCATCCACGGCACGGGCCTCTTCTATCGCGGCGAGACGCACGTCCTCGGCACGGTAACGCTCGGTGGCCCCGGCGAGGCGCAGCTCGTGGACACAATCGAGTTCCAGGATATGAAAAAGCGCTTCATGCTCCACTACAACTTTCCGCCGTTTTCCGTCGGAGAGACGGGGCGTGTGGGAGGCATGAACCGCCGGATGATCGGCCACGGCGCGCTCGCGGAGAAAGCACTCCGCCCAGTGCTGCCTTCGAAGGAGAGCTTCCCGTACACAATCCGCATCGTGAGCGAATGTCTCGCCTCGAACGGCTCGACCTCTATGGCGAGCGTCTGCGCGGGAAC
>CAZRXN010000011.1:15648-19497 GCA_964604085.1 uncultured Candidatus Saccharibacteria bacterium
CGGCTCGAAATTCTCGAAGTGATCTCGAAGGCACTGCCTGCGCCGCGCACCGACATCAGCCCGCGCGCGCCGAAGATACTGTCGCTGAAGGTTAAGACGGACCAGATCGGACTCGTGATTGGCCCGGGCGGCAAGACCATCAATGGCATTAAGGAGCGCACCGGATGCGAAGACATAACCATCGAAGAGGACGGTTCCGTATTCATTACGGGCAAGAACGGCTCCGCCGAAGCGGCCTACAAAGAGGTCCACGATCTCACCCGCGAATACGAGGTGGGGGAGCGCTTCGAAGGAGAGGTTACCCGTCTCATGGACTTCGGCGCATTCGTAAAAATCGGACCGAACACGGAAGGACTCGTGCACGTCTCCGAGGTTGCGCCGTTCCGTATCGACAAGATTTCCGATGCAGTCGCGGTTGGGGACACCGTCCCCGTCGTACTAAAGGAGATTGACGAAAAAGGACGCTATAATCTCTCTATCAAAGCTGCCGATCCCGAGTTTGCTGCCCGAAAGGGCGTAACGCCGGGGCAGGGCGGCCATGACAGAGGCCATGACCGACGAGACACGCGAGGAGAAAGACCACGCCGCCGCATTTAAGAATGCACCTGTCCAAGGCCCTGCGGCCGCTGCGGCCGCATCAAACCCTCCCGAGGTGCGCGAGGATGTCGCTGCGGCGCTGCAGGGGCTAGCACTTCCCAAACGTCCGGACTTCCGCGCTTCCGGAGATACGCCGCAACCCCGCGGAGTGCCTCCTGCTCCGGGTGCTCCCATTGAGCAGGCACCCGCGCCGAAGCCGACCACTCCCGCTCCAGCCGCGCAGATACCTCCCGCAGCGCCGCCACAGGGCGAGGCCGGCGGCGTCGTTGCGCTCCACACGCTCAAAGACGACCTGCAAACTGTCGTCCGCGACAAGAAAATTTCATTTATACGCGCGGCGGCGCTCGAGCAGCAAAAGCTGCACCGGGACGCTCCGGCCGAGACTAAGGCGCAGCCGGCGGCACGCGGCTCGAAGCGCACGGTGGGCGTCATAGTACTCGCGGCGCTGCTCATTCTTCTTGGCGGTGCGGCGCTCGCCGCAGTCCTCGCGATCGAGAAAAGGCAGGGGGAGGACGGCACGAGCGGGACGCTGCGCAACAACGATTCGCTGCTCTTCGCGGAGCAGACCGCGGGCTTCCCCATCGCCGGACAGAAGCCCGACGACTTGAAGCGCATCGTCGCGCAGGCGCGCGCGCCTTCGGGCATGGCACTCGGCTCTATCGTCCGCCTCGTGCCGCTCATTACGGAAGAGACGCCGGACGGGACAATCGACCGCCCTGCAACACTCCAGGAATTCCTCACGGCGATTGGAGCGCACGCGCCGGACGAGCTCATTCGAGCCGTCCACCCCGATTTCTTCTTCGGCGTGCATGCCGTAGACGAGAACGCGCCACTCATGGTTCTCACAGTGGATTCGTACGAGCATGCGTTCGCAGGCATGCTCGCGTGGGAAAAAACGATGAACGCGGATCTCGCGCCTATCTTTACGCCGCTTCCTGCACAGCGCATTGACGAGAGGGGTTTGCTCGCGGAGCGCAGCTTCGTCGACGCCATCATGCGCAATTACGACGTTCGCGCGCTCAAGGACGATGCAGGAGAGATCCAGCTCTACTACTCCTTTCCGACGAGGGGCATCCTCATCATCGCGGAGAGCCCGTATTCCTTCACGGAAGCGCTTTCGCGGCTCCGCGCCGACCGACGACTCTGATTCATTTACGGGATTCGCTCCTCTGGTATAGTTTGGGTGCGAGGCGATGCGTCGCACACTTACCCAATTACGAATGCACCTATGAAACATTTGGACGAATCGCAGATACAAGAGCTTCACGCGGCGCTGGAGAGCGAACAAGCCGAGCTAGAGCGGCAATTGCAGGAGCGCGGAAGCCATGTGAACGGGGACTGGCAGGGAAAGGCCATCGGCGTACAGGGCGAAGAATCAGACCCCAATGACGTCGCGGACAATATCGAAGAATTCGCGACGAACGTACCGCTCGTCGAAGCGCTCGAGACACGGCTCGGCGAGGTGCAGAGCGCCCTTCAGCGCATGAAAGAGGGCACGTACGGACTTGACGAGAATGGTGCCGCCATCCCGGTAGAGCGTCTGCGCGCGAACCCCGCCGCAAACACAAACGTGTAAAAGCGGCACGTACCGCTGCGCTGGCTGTTAGAATCGGTTCATGAAGAACACCGAGGTGCGCTCGGGCTTCGCGCGCGTGCTGGGCGCACAACCCGCGCTTCCGCAGGCCCACATCGTGCCGGTCGAGTGCGACATCGCGAAGGGTCTCCACGCCTTCGCGATTGTCGGTCTCCCGGATAAAGCGGTCGAGGAAGCAAAGGATCGGGTCGCCTCCGCAGTGAAGAATACCGAGGGGAAGCTCGAATCGCCCAAACGTAGCAATAAGAAAATTGTCATCTCGCTCGCGCCGGCGGATCTCAAAAAAGAGGGTGCGGCATTCGATCTGCCGATCGCACTTTCATACCTCCTCGCCTCGGGGCAGGTGCGCTTCGATCCCGGGCATATGCTCTTCGCGGGCGAGCTGTCGCTCGACGGCCGTGTGCGGCCGATTCGCGGCGCCCTATCGATCGCAGTCGCCGCACGGGAGCATGGCATCTCGGACCTGTTCTTGCCGGAAGATAATGCCGCCGAGGCTTCGCTTGTCTCCGGCATTTCCATATTTCCAGTGCGCACGCTTGCCGAGGCCCTCGCGCACCTCGATGAGAAAAATGCGTTCGTGATCGGTCAGGCAAAGAGGCAGGCGCCCGCTCGAGTGCGCGGGGGTGGGGCGAGCATCGACGACATCCGGGGCCAGGAGAACGCAAAGCGCGGCCTTGAGATCGCCGCTGCAGGCAGGCACAACATCGCACTCTACGGACCGCCCGGAACGGGAAAGACCATGCTCGCGCGAGCCGCTGCAGACCTTCTACCCCCGCTGTCGGAGCCAGAGGCGATAGAAGTTACTTGCATCCACTCGCTCGCCGGTACGCTCTCCGAGCCCGCAATGCTGCAGGCGCCTTTCCGCGCGCCGCACCATACGTCTTCGTACGCATCGCTGATCGGTGGGGGAACGATTCCGCGGCCGGGCGAGGTAACGCTCGCGCATCGCGGCGTCCTCTTCGCGGATGAATTTCCCGAATTCCACCGCGACGTAATAAATGCGCTCCGTGAGCCGCTCGAGGATCATGTCGTCTCCATATCGCGCGCGAAGGGGCAAGCGGTGTTCCCCGCAAGCTTCATGTTCATCGCCGCGCTCAACCCCTGCCCCTGCGGCCACTTCGGCACGCCGCGATGCGAGTGTCCCGCGCATGCGGTGGAGAGGTACCGGCGCAAGGTCTCGGGCCCTGTCGCCGACCGCATCGATATGTGGGTACATGTGGGCGACATGCCTCCCGAGGCGCTGACGGGAAAGCGTCGCATGACGAACGAGGCGTCGCAGGCGCGCGAGCGCGTCGAGAAGGCGAGACGCATGCAGCGAGAGCGTTTCTCCGCGACAGAGGGCGCTACGGTGAATGCCGACATGCAGCCGAAGCACATCGAAGCGCATGCGATGCTCACGAAGCAGGCGGAGGAGGCGCTCGTAGCGGCAGCGCATCGGCTGCATCTCTCCGCGCGCGGATACCACCGCTCCATCAAGCTCGCGCGCACGATCGCCGACCTTTCAGGAGCGGTGTGGATCGAGCCCGCACACATGCTCGAAGCGCTCCAGTATCGTGCGCGCGAGCTGTAAATCCGAGATACGTCCACACTATTTTCATACAGTGCTCCGTACACTTGAATCGTTATGGATACTACAAGCAGGAACGTCATTATTGCGC
>CAZRXN010000012.1:0-3731 GCA_964604085.1 uncultured Candidatus Saccharibacteria bacterium
TTCGACACCTCAAGCACCACCACGTAGGTACCCGGGTAGCGCCAGGCGTGCGAGACCTCCTTGCCGTCAGCGGTCGTCCCGTCGCCGAAATTCCACCGATACGCCGCGCTCGGCGCGGCATCTCCCTCCTCGTCATACGCTTCCCCCACGAGCATGACATCCGCTCCGGCAATTTCCGAACGGTCTTTCCCCGCAGACGCGCGAAGCGGCACGTGCGGCTGCAGCGCACCGTCGCGCGAGCCGGCGCTCCCCGAGGCGCTCACGCTCTCTTCCGCTCCCTCCTGCGCCGTATCCGGAGAAAGACCCGCTCCGGGCGAGGGCGACAGAGACGCAAATGCCGCGCCGACACTCGCGCGCTGCAGCGAATTGCCATCTCCCGCCGCTCCCAGATCGCTGGTATACGAAGCCGACGCGACGACGGCACCGCTCCCGTCCAGAAGCAAGAGCGAGTCGCCGGAGTTGGCAAGCGCCAGCGAGGTGTCTATCACCGTGCCGCCATACGAAGGAAAAAGTGAAATGAAAACGGATGCGTCGTCGGCGAGGATCGCGTATCCGCCCGGAGCAATTACGAGTGATCCTCTGCCGCCGTTTTGTGGCGGCGCTTGCAGCAAGTGGTTTGAGCCGTCATTTATCTTCCAGTCGGAGAGATCCACGTCCGATTCGCCTGCGTTATAGAGCTCCACCCACTCACGCGAATCATCGGCGCCGATATCGCTCGACACGTCGTACATGATCTCGCTAAATACAATCTGCGCCCCGCAAAAACCGGGCGCCAAGAGAATCGCGAGCGAGAGACCGAGAAAGCAGCTGTGCCTACTCATTGTCCCCGTTCAACACACGCTGCAGCAGCTCTGGAGAGACTTCCTCGCGTGCTGCCCTCTCGCTCGGGCGCCCTGCTCTCTCGGGTACAGGCGCTCGCTGCGGGTCGGACGGCCTGCCATCCCGAGGAGGGCGGATCGGCTCCCTCTGGTCTTTTGATTGTTCGTGTCGGGGCGACTGTTTCGATCGCATGATATCGGCAGGCGATCGCCCCGACTCTCCCCCCTGCGCCTGCGCCGCCTGGATGGCATCACGGAGCGCGTCGCGATTCGCTTCCCGCTTCGATGGGCCTTCCATGGGTGCGCGATGATGCGGGCGCTCGTAGCGCTCCTCCCTCGGTCGCTCCCGCGGGGCGGAGCGCATCGGCTGCTCGACGCGGGCTTCCGGCCGCGCCTCGGATCGCTGCACGGGCGCGGGCCTTGCCCTCTCATCTATCACCGGGGGCGCATCAGCGGGACGTTGAAAATCTCGAGGACGGTCGACAAAACGATCCCGCGGCGCTCCGTTGCCGCGCGAGGGTATAAAGCCGCTTCCCTGCGCCCCCCGGCGATCTTTAGGAGCTTTCACCGGCATCGGGTGCTCTTTCTGCCTCTCGGATACCGCACGCTCGACTTGGGTGCGCACCGACGCATGCGCCTCGCGCGTGTGCCGGACGATATCGTCTCTATAGGATATGGCGGGCGCTTCTATCGGCGGGATCGTCTCCGCGGAAAACGGCGGCGAGCCGACACCGTCGATCATGAGCGTAAGGTAAATTTGCCCGATCCCGAGATTGACGAGATCTTCGGGGTGGAAGGTCGGCTCGAACACTGTCTTAAGCACCTCTGCATCGAAAGGGCCGACGCGGAAGGTAACGAGCGTTCCCACGTTGCCGAACACCGCGTCGCGTACGTTCTCTTCCATTTGCTCGATGTACTGGTTCGCGAGCGTGAGCGCGAGCTTGTACTTGCGCGACTCGGAGAGAATATCGGCAAATGCCTCGTTCATCATCGACTGGAACTCGTCGACATAGAAGTAGAAACGTGGCAGCTTTCTCATGATCGCCGCCGGCTCCTCCGCGCGCGACATTGCAGCGAGATAAATCTTGACCGTGAGCATGCTGCCGAGTAGCGCTGCGTTGGTCTCCCCCATGCGACCCTTCGACAGGTTTACGATAAATATTTTCTTCTCGTCCATGATGCGACGCAGATCGAAGGTAGACTTCGGCTGACCGACGATGTTGCGTATCAAGGGATTCGCGACGAATTGGCCGACCTTGTTTTGAATCGCGGGTGTCGCCTCGCGCGTGTAGCTGTCGGTGTAATTCGCAAATTCAGCCGTCCAGAAATCACGTACGAGCGGGTCGGTGATCTTTTCGACGACCGCAGCACGGAAATTGGCATTGACGAGCATTCGGTTCACGTCGAGCAGCGTCGAGCCCGGATACTCGAGGAGTGCGAGGAGCGTATTCTGCAGTATGTACTCCATACGAGCGCTCCACGCGTCTACCCAGATTCTTCGGAATGCGCCCATGAGGCCGGAAACGACGAGGTGCCGCCGATCGTAGCCGACATCTTCCATGACATTGAACCCTACGGGATAGTCCGTATCGAACGGCGCGAAGTACACGACATCCTTTATGCGGTCGCGCGGGACGAAATCGAGCAGCTTCTCCGCGGTCGAACCGTGCGGATCTATGAACGCAATTCCCTCGCCGTTCTGGATATCTTGGATCGCCATGTTCTCGAGCATGGTGGATTTTCCCATACCCGTCTTCCCGATGACGTAGATGTGCTTCCCGCGATCCTCGGCGCGAATACCGAAGAGTTCGCGCCTGCCACGCGTATGCGTCGCCGCGAAGTACGTAACACGGCGGTCATCATTTTCATGACCGTTCGCCATACACGTAGTATAGCAAAATGCCGCCCTTCGGCGGCACGTTACGCAAGATCCTCGATGGGTTCGTGCGGTGCGGCGGAGAGATCACGATAGACCTCTTCCTGCGCCGGCCGGGCGAGCCGCCTTCGCACTGTTATGCCGAGCGCGACGATTGCCACACCCGCGATGAGAAGCAGCATGCTATCCCAGCTGTTCGGCAGCCCCAGGAACGGGAGGACGGCGACAAAGCCGCCAGCAAACATGATGAGCGCATCGAGTGTCATGGCAGGATCATACCACAGCCCCGCGTGCCCGCTCCACATCCACAATGACCACGAATTCTCCCCTTTCCTTACCGCCTTTCTCGAGCGCGTCCGCGATCTCGGCGGAAATACCCGCGAGCACCTCTTCGTGGATTTTCGTAAGTTCCCGGGCGACGATGATCCGCCTCTCGCCGCAGGCCTCCTGCAACTCGCCAAGCAGCTTTCGGATCCGGTGCGGCGATTCGAAGAGCACGACAGGACGCGAGGCGTCCGCTATCTCCCGAATTGCCGTAGCTCTCCCCTTCTTATGCGGCAGAAATCCAAGAAACAGGAAGGTGTCCGCTTGCACGCCTGCGATGGAAAGCGCGGCGGTCAGGGACGAGGGGCCGGGAATGGATTCGATGATCGCCTCGACTCCGGATTGCCGTATTGCAGCGACGAGCCGCGCGCCGGGATCGGAAATTCCGGGCGTGCCCGCGTCGCTCACGAAGGCGACGTGTTCGCCACGCTCGAGGCGCTCAATGACCGCGCTCGCCTTCGCGCCCTCGGTAGCGGCGTCGAGACGCTGCAGGGGCTTCTGTATCTCATACCGGGAGAGGAGCTTCGAAATGACGCGGGTATCTTCCGCGTATATAACATCGCACTCCGACAGTGTGCGGAGCGCGCGGAGCGTAATGTCTTCGAGATTACCTATGGGCGTACCGACGATCGAAAGGCGTGCCATAGCGGGACAGTAGCACCGGAGCAGGAGTATGGAAAGAGGAGAATAGTATATACCATAGTATATACTAT
>CAZRXN010000012.1:3831-16360 GCA_964604085.1 uncultured Candidatus Saccharibacteria bacterium
ATAGTATATACTATCTGGCGGCGGCGACCAGATTGTCCGCCACTTTGTATATGTCCCCTGCTCCCATGGTGATGATGAGCTGTCCAGGTGCCGCGATGGCGGTAAGCTCACGTTCGATTTCCTCAAAAGAGTGCAGCGACAGCGCATCCGTCCCCTTGGCGCTGATGGCCTCCGCGAGCGTATCGCTCGACACGGAATGCGTATCCCGCTCGCGCGCGGCGTAAATGGGCGCAAGAATCACGCGATCGGCTCGCGCGAGCGCCGCGATAAAACCCTCGAAGAGATCCCGGGTGCGAGAATACAGATGCGGGTGGAACGCAACGATGATTTTTTTGTCGGGGAATGCCTCGCGAGCCGCCTCCAGTGTCTTTTGGATCGCCGTGGGATGGTGCGCGTAATCGTCATAGACGAGCGCTCCCCCTACCTCGCCCTTGTACTCGAACCGTCTCCATGACCCTCGGAACGAGACCAGCGCCGCGTCGATATCTTCCTCGGCGAGATCGGGAAATCCTGCCTTCGCGGCCGCCTTGGCCGCGCGGGCGTTCATCGCATTGAACTCTCCTATGAGACGAAGCTTCGGCGCACGCTCGATCGTATAGTCGATGACCCGCGCCTTCGCCGCACTAAGGAGCGGCGCGATGTTCGGATCCCCGACGGCAGCTACGATGGCGCCCTGCGCCGGGACGCGCTCGATTGCAGTGCGAAATGTCGCCTGCAGCGCGGAGAGCGAGGGGAAGTAGTCCGTATGATCCAGCTCGAGATTCGTGATGACGAGGATCTCCGGCGAGAGTTCGAGCAAGTGGTCGCGATACTCGCACGCTTCCACGACGAAAAGGTCGGGGTCGCCCGCGAGGAAATTCGATCCGCTCGCGGGCGGAGAAAAATCGCGCACGATCGAGCCGACGATCGCGGTCGGCCTCTTTCCGCACCGCTCCAGTATGTGGGCGAGCATTCCTGTCGTCGTCGTTTTGCCATGCGTTCCCGCGACCGCAAGCGTACGCGCTCCCCTGCTCACCTCCCCGAGCATTTCGAAGTACGAGATTTGTCGTATACCTGCCGCGCGCGCCGCTTGGCGCTGTGCGTTTTCAGCGGGGACGGCGTCGCTGTAGATCACGAGCTCGACGCCCTGCGGCAGATTAGCCTCTTCTCCGATATGGACAGCAATGCCCCTCTCCCTGAGGAGATGCGTCGTTGGCGATTCTTCACGATCCGAACCGCTCACGCGCTCCCCGCGCTCGACTAAGAGCTGCGCGAGCGCCGACATTCCGATCCCGCCAATTCCTACAAAGTGGACCCGCCTCGATTCCATGCCGAAAGTATACGCGCCTTGTACGAAGCGGTATACTCGCCCCATGGAGAAGCCGGAGCGAAAAGTCGTTCCGTTCCGCACACGGGAACAGATTCAGGAAAAGGATAATCTTTTGGAGCGTATCAAAAGTGAGGCTCCGGAAGAGCGCCTCGCCGCATTCGTTGAGTACTTCCGCACGCGCGGCAAGCAATTTCCACTCCAGTACTTCACAGATCCGGGAAGCGGGAAGGTCAGCCCGCTCTTTTTCCAGACGCTCGACACGCTTGAGGATGCTCTGCAAACCGGAGAGGCGCAGCACGCCATGGTGACTCCCGAGGGCGACTGGGAAGATATGCAAGCGGAGATCGACGCGATGCGTGAGTACGATCCCGCGTGGAAGGACTTATGAGTCCGCGGTAGCTCGGACCGCCTCCAGGAAGGCGTCGTTCCTTTCATACTCATTTTTAAATAGTCCGAACGACGCGAAAGCGGGCGAAAAGAGGACAACGTCGCCGCTCTCCGCAGATTCCAGGGCAGCGGAGAGCGCCTCGCGAATCGAGCCGAATTCCGGCACGTGCGGCGCTTCCGGCCGAATCCGATCTACGCCGCTTCCCGAGAGGAAGTAGACATCTTTACACTTCTCCATAATTTCCTTCCAGAGCGCGCTCATGTCGAGGCCCTTGTCCGCGCCGCCCATAATGAGAATGATATTTTTCTCGCCACGATCCAATGCGCGAAGCGCCGCGACTGTGGCCTCCGGCGTCGTCGCATTATTGTCGTTGAATATTTTGACGCCGCGAATCTCCCGTACGAACTGGAGGCGCCCCTCGACGCCCGGGAACGCTTCAAGCGCCTCGAGCGCCTCCTCGCTTCCCACGCCGAGCTGCCGGAGCGCGGCAAAAGCGAGCGCAGCGTTCTCCCGGTTGTGCGCACCCGGCACGGCGAGCGTGCACGAGGGCGGCAGCGACTCGGGCACGATCATGTTCCCGGCGGGCGACGCACTCGAAATGCGATCGGCGACCGACTGGTCGACGATCAGCACGTCGCTTTCGCTCTGGAACGCGAAGATGTTCGCCTTATCGGCAAAGTACGCGTCCATATCTGGGTAGTAGTTTTGGTGATCCGGCATAAAATTCGTAAATACCGCGATGTGGGGGCTTAAGCGCTCCTCGCCGAATCCCTGGAGCTGCCAGGAGTCGAGCTCGAGCACTGCGATATCGCCTTGCGCCACCTTGGGCAGCATTGCGAGCGTCGAGACACCCCGTACGTTGCCCCCGAGAAAGGTCCTCTCTTGCGGCAGCGCATGAAAAATCATGTGTGCGACCGTCGTCTTCCCCCGCGTGCCAGTCACCCCCACGATCCTTGTACCCTGCTCGCGCGCATACTTCGCGAAAAGCGCGGTGGACATAGCGACATGGACACCCGCTCGCTTTGCGGCGGCGACGTACGGAGAATCGAGCGGCACGCCCGCCGCCTTAATCACGAGATCGGCATTCACGACGTCCTCTTCACGGTGTTCTCCAAGCCGAAAGTGAATGTTCGAATACGTCTTCAGCTGCTCGACCGAAGGCGCGAGCTCGGCTTCGCTCTTCAGATCGGTAACGAGCACCTCCGCACCGCATTCCGCGAGGAATGCCGCGTCCCCTACCGCCCGGCCGAGTAGACCGAGTCCGAGCACCGTTACTCGCTTCCCCTTGAAAGGCGCAGAGGCGTCGTGCATGCGTTCACTATACGCGGGCGGACACATCTCCCAAAGGAGGCGCCACGACTGTGAGCTCCGGGATTGCTCCGGGAAAGAGCTGCTCAAGGCGGGCGCGAAAGAGCGCAGAGGGTGCCGAAATCGCGCAGCGGACCTGACCGCTTCCCTCGATGGAAAAGCGCTTCACCACTTCGTCCGCGACCGCCTCTGCAGGATCAATGATTCGTACCGTACCGAAGAGGTTCTCTGCTTCACTATTGATACTGTCCCGCGCGAGCGGATAGTGCGTGCAGCCGAGGATGATGTACTCATACGATTTCCCGCGGCGCTGTGCGAGCGCCCTTCTCACGATCTGCCGAACAGACGCTTCGCTTTCGCCAAATTCAACCGCAGCAGCGAGCGCGGGCACCGCAAGCTGATCCAGCACCACCGAAACGCCAAGTGCGTCTTCATATATTCCCGAGCGCACGGTCGCCTCCGTCGCAAGGAGCAGGGCGCGGCTACCCGCGTGTGCGCGCATCGCTCGCGCCGTCGGACGCGTCATCTCAATGACGGGCATCTCCCCGGCGGCCCCCGCAAGCACCGATGTAGAGACGCTGTTGCAAGCGCTCACCATTTCCGCAGCCCCCATCCGGCGAAGCGCCGCCAGACCCGACGCGGTGAGCGCGCGAAGCTCTTGCTCACTCCTTGGCCCGTACGGCGCATTTGCTATATCGCCGAAGTAAGCGATGTCCGCGCGTGGCGCTCGCTCGCGAATGGCCCTAAGCACCGTGAGTCCGCCGGATCCAGAATCGAAGAGGCCTATCATGCAGCGAGTATGCCACAACCCGCGTGCCACCGGATAGCAGCCACGCTCTTGCGTACTGCCAGATTCCATTTTCGTATCTGTTGTGCACTTCCATTCCGCGCAGCCCGCTTATACAATGCGCCTACGCTGTTTGTGGAAGTAGGGTCCTATTCCTTCACTGTGCCGCAACGGTAATGCCCCAAGTCCGCCAAAGCGGATTGAGGGGACGAGTCCGGACTTCAAACAGCTTCCAGCAGTAGTGCTGGATCCCGAGCAGGAGATTGTCGGCGTATACGCCGCAGCTGTTTTAGGATCTCCGCTTGGGCGGAGATTTTGCATATGACACCCTGGAGATACAGAACCCTCGGACTCGTCGTCCTGATTACCGCCGTACTCGCGGTAGCGTCAATCAGGCACATACACGACATTTCCCCCACCGCGCTCCTTTCGCATTTCCGCATCGCGAATGAAGCGCCGCGAAACTCAGACGCGCTTGCGAGTGCTCAGACGGAACATGCGAGTAGTGCGTACGCGGCAGAGCCACCCGCACCCGCACCTGCCGAAGCCGTGCAGACATTCGGCAGTGCATCTCTCACGGCACAGCCCGAGGAGCGCACCCTGCAAAGCGCGCACGCTGATGCGTACGTCATTCCCATACTTCAACCCGAGTCCGTCCTTGACGCGATGCGCGCGTACGCTTCATCGAATACCGAATTCACTTTCGAGACGCAGCACTTCGCGGGTCTCGGCGAGCTCATCGAGAGCATCAACGGCCGGAAGAATGCGGAGGGCTTCTATTGGACGCTCTACATCAACGACGAGCTTTCTTTCAAAGGCGCTTCATCTGCGGAGGTCTCTCCTGCCGATGTCGTGGAGTGGCGATATCAAAAAGGCGTGAATTAATAGATAGCTTCGTGCGCATATGAAAAAAAGAGTATTAATCGGACTCGTATGTATCCTCGTAGCACCGTCGGCCTACATACACGCAGACGCGACGACCACCGACGAGACGAGCAGCACTACCCCGGAGAGCATCCTCGATACGACGCCGCCGACTATCACCGCTCCGTCGGATCAGACATTCGCAACCACTACGATTCCAGCAAGTCCCACGCTTATCCCCGCAATCGCCGAAGACGACACGGATCCCACCCCGACCATTGCCTACAGCCCGACCTCTTTCGAACTCGGAACGACGACCGTCCTGTGGAGCGCGACGGACGCCGCGGGGAATGTGGCGACGACGACGTCGCACGTCATCATTACGGATGTCACACCGGAGCCCGTCGAGATCGAACTTTCCGTCTACGACGCGACTTCGACGATCTTTTCCGGATCGGTCGTCGTCCCTGCATGTACTACGCCCAATAACGCGACGCCCACCGTGAACGGCTTCTGCGCGTTCGATGCCGCCGGTCTCTCCGTAGATGCGACCTGGCTCTCTTTCGGCGCGCTTATCAACTCCATACAGGGATCCTCTGGCGATGATTCCAATTTTTGGCTCTGGTTTTTGAATGGAGACAGCGCACTCACAGGCATCGACAGTTACGAACTCCAGGAAGGAGACGCAATTCTCTGGACACTGGGGCGCCAACCCATGAAGATATCCGTCTCCACCACCTCGCCCCAAGTGGGCTCGACCACGACCGTTTCCGTCCTCGGATTCGACCCCATCGCCTTCGCGTTCCAACCCCTCGAAGGTGCAACGGTTACGTACGCAGATGCGACAACTACCACTGGGGTGGACGGCACAGCGGATATCTCCATAGATGCGAGCGATTCCTTCACCGTTTCCGCCACAGCCGATGGATATCTACCCACCGAGCCGATCGAAATAACGCCCCACGAGAGCGCACTTGCACCGGTCGCCATAACGCTTAAGGTCTACAGCGCAACGAGCACCCTATTCTCGGGCGAATTCTCGACTCCCGCATGCACTACGCCCAATAACGCGACGCCCACCGTGAACGGCTTCTGCGCGTTCGATGCCGCCGGCCTCTCCGTAGATGCGACCTGGCTCTCTTTCGGCGCGCTCATTAATTCTATCGAGGGCGTCTCCGGAGACGGAAGCGATTTCTGGCTGTGGTTCCTAAATGGAGACAGCGCACTCACGAGTATCGACAGCTACGGGCTCCAGGAGGGCGATACGATACTTTGGACGCTCGGACGGCAGCCGATGAAAGTTTCCGTATCCACGAGCTCTCCGGAGGTAGGCGCGACCACTACGGTAGAGGTACTCGGTTTTGACGCGATCGCGTTTGACTTCCTACCGCTTGAAGATGCGCTCGTCTCATGGGCAGGCGCGACGACGACCACGGGAGCGGATGGTACCGCATCCATCGTCGCCTCCTCGACAGATCCGTTCGAGATACTCGTCAGTGCGAATGGATTTATCGAATCCGACGCACTTTCGATAACGCCGCAGCAGAACGGCAGTGAGGATGAGAACGATGAGAACAGCAGCTCAAATCAAAACTCTTCGTCGGGAAGCGGCGGCGGAGGCGCTGGGCACCGTGAATTCGACACGAGCGCAGCCCTCGCATTCCTCGCGGCACAACAATTGGCCGACGGTTCATTCGGAGAGGATTTGTTTACGGATTGGGCGGCACTTGCGCTCGCGGGCGGCGGCATCGAGAGCGCAAAGGTGAAGCTCGCCGACTACCTACGCGGCGCCTCCCTCTCGGGAACGGCAATCACCGACTACGAGCGCCGCGCGATGGCACTGGAGGCGCTCGGTATCGACCCGTACAGCGGCACGCCCATCGATGTCATCGCCCCCATCGTCGCCTCGTACGACGGCACACAAATCGGGGAGGCGATTTTCCATGACGATATATTCGCCCTGTTCGCTCTGATGCACGCGGGCTACAGCGCAAGCGACGAGATCATCCGGAATGCGGCCGCCTACGTCGTAGGGAAACAGAGTACGAATGGAAGCTGGGGCGACCCGGATACGACGGGCGCCGCCCTCCAGGCGCTCTCGCTCGTACCCTCCCTCCCCGGTGTCTCCGATGCGCTCGCGAAAGCCCGCACGTACCTGCACGCGACACAGCAAACGAATGGGAGCTGGGGAAATAGCGCGTTCTCGACAAGCTGGATCATGCAGGGACTCGCGGCCCTCGGGCAGATGCCTACGGCGTGGGCGCCCGGCGGACTCTATCCTGAAGAGTATCTCGCCTCCCTGCAGCAAAGCGACGGCGGGGTCGGTCCGGAATCGGATGCCGGTGCGACACGGCTCTGGGCGACTGAATTCTCGATTCCCGCAGCCGAAGCGCGCACGTGGGATTCCCTCTTGCAGAGCTTCGCAAAACCGGCCGCAGAGACATCGGGCGGCACGAGCGGCAGCGCCGTGACAAGCACTGCGACGAGCACTGCAACCTCAACAGCTGCGATCTCGACCTCAAGCCCTATGATTCTTGAAAGTACTACTATCCCTCCGACAGACGGCGCAACCTCGCTCGAAGCGGAAGATTCCGGAGCGGGGACGCTCGCCTTCACTCCCCGCACGACCGAGGCGCTGCGCCCGTCCGACGAGAACGACTCAGAAGAAGGAGTATCTACTTCGGCGGCGACGTCGACGGCATCCACTACGCCGGAGCAGAATCCACAGCTCGCCAGCGCTGGTGCGGCAGCGCCTGATGGGTGGTTCTCTCGCCTTACACACTGGGTGGGAGGCCTCTTGGTACGAGTGTTCGGATTCCTATTCGACTAGTCAGCCCTAAGCAACCGCAGGCCGATGTACGAAAGCGGCGTATACAGGACGCCCATCAGCACCTTGAAGAGCCACCACGAAAGGATGAGTGTCAGAAGCGTGCGGGTATCATAGATGCCGTAGAATGCGATGCCCATAAAGAGCACCGTATCGAGGAGCTGCGACCAGAGATTCGAGAGATTCGAGCGAAGCCAAAAGAGCCGCGTGCCGAAAGCGTTCTTTAGGCGATCGCGCAGAAAGAAGAACGCGATGATGTCCTGGTATTCCCCGACGACGAACGCGACGACGCTCGCAATCGCGATGCGCAGTGAAATCCCGAAGATCTGATCATAGCCGACATGCGCCCACTCCCCCGCCGCCGCCCAGGGCGTCGCGAGCGACACCAGAGAATAGAGAATGAAAAGAACGGTCGAGACCGCGCCCGAGAGTACGAAAAGACGCGCGATGCGCTTCCCGTAGATCTCTCCCACGACATCCGTCGTGAGGAATACAAAGGGAAACATAAACACCCCGACCGATACATGGAGCCCGAGCGGAAACGGCATGATCTTAAGCCCGAGCGTATTGGAGGCAAAGAGCGACGTGAGGTAGAGCGTGAGTCCTATCGCCAGTTTTAGCTGTGCCCGCTCGGATAACTCTTTCATGAGGCGCAATTGTAGTGCTTCACCTACCCCTGCACAAGCGACGCCCGCACGTACGTACCATGGTCCGCTCACTCGTGGTGGGTGTGGGGAGACTCGAACTCCCAACCCTTGCGGGATACGGTTCTGAACCGTACGCGTATACCAATTCCGCCACACACCCAGTCGGATAGTTATATCAAAACAAAAAGGAAAGAGCGACGCCATTTTGCGTCGCTCTTTTTCTTTCACCGGCTCGCAACGAGCCGGGAAACGGCGAAGTGGATCTTGCGCGCATACTCGAACGCGCGCTTATCCTTAATGCGCGCCGATCCGGTCGGGCCTACGTTGTAAGCCACAAAGAGATCCGGGAGCGCACAATGTCTGTAGCGCTTGCAGAGCGCCTTGCGGTACGCGAGTGCGCACTGGATGTTGGTCGCCGGATCGAGCAGGTCGCCCGTGAACCCAACTTCCGCGCACGTCGGCCTCTGCACCTGGAAGAGGCCGTAATCGGTCCCTCCCCCGATGATTGAAGGCCGGCATCCGCTCTCCACCATCATCTGTGCTTTCGCCAGCAGGTACTTGAATCTGTTCCCGCCGACGAACCACCAGATGAGATGGTCGTACGCCTTGCAGCGCCCCGTTTTGACGAGCCAGGAGATCCCGTCTCGCCACTTCTCGGACAGCGCCTCGAAATTGCCGTCCGAGAGCTCGATCGTGGAGCGCGTCTTTTCGACTATCGTCTCGGTCGAAACTTCTTCAAAAAGACGGTCCAATCCCCCACGCATCTCGATTTCCCGCTGCATCTTCGCGCTGCTCACGAACGTAAACAGCGCAACGAAAATCAGGATGGCAATACGCATTACTAGTACTCCCCCGTTGCCGCATTTTCTGCCCTCTTGGGCACTGTTTGTATTATACTATATTGAGAGATTTATGTCAAATACCTACAAGCGGGCCGCCGCGACCGGAATAGTACACATCATAGTATATACTATAGTATATACTATTCGACCGCCTCGATCCGTGCCCCGAGCTTCGTGAGCCGCTCATGCAGCTTCTCGTAGCCGCGATTGATCGGGTACACATCTTTGAGCATGGACTCTCCCTCCGCCGTGAGCATACCGATGAGGAGCATGGTGGCAGGCCGCAACGCGGGCGGCGCCGTGATTTCCGCACCGTGGAGCGCTGTCGGCCCCATAATGCGCACGCGGTGCGGATCGAGCAGCTCGGCCTTTGCTCCGAGCCGATTGATCTCCAGGTACCAATGCGCCCTACCGTCGTACATCCAGTCATGGATCAGTGTCTCGCCGCGCGCCTGCGTCGCCACCGGTACGAAGAAAGGAAGGTTGTCTGTATTGATGCCGGGGAACGGCTTCGCCGCAATTTTCTCCGGCGGAGCGAAGAGCTCGGACGCGCGCACCGTTATGTCCATGAGCTCCGTTCTTCCATTTTCAGCCATGTAGCGGCTGCCCCGCTCATACCGCAGCCCCATGCTCTCCAGCGTAAGCAACTCCAATTCCAACATGTCTATCGGGCAGCGCGAAACGGTGAGCTCCGAGCGCGTCGCGGCGCCAAGCGCGAAGAAAAACATCGACTCGATTGGATCCTCGCTCGGGTACCCTTCAACATCGAGATCAATATCCTTTACTCCATGCACGATCAGCGTCGAGGTGCCGATGCCCTCGATTCGCACGCCGCAGCGCTCTAGAAAGAAGCAGAGGTCCTGCACCATGTAATCGGCGCTCGCAAACTTTATAACCGTGGTCCCCTCGATGCGGGCCGCAGCCATGAGCGTATTTTCAGTCCCGGTGTTGCTCGCCTCAAACATGACCAACTCTCCCGGGTGCTTGCCGTTGCTCTCGACGTGGTACGTATGCGCTTCCTCATTGCCGGAGATCGTAATGCCGAGCTTCGCGAGCGCATCGATGTGCGCGCCCAGCGACCGCTTCCCGAGATCGCAGCCCGACGGCGCGGGAAGCTCGAATGAGCCAAGTAGGTGCGCGAGCGGCGCGATAAAAAGCGCGATTGAGCGCGTCTTGCGCGCCGCTTCAGTATTTATATGCGTAAGGTCGATTTTTGCTGGAGGGACGATCGTCATGTCGCCCGCGTCATCCCAGGAGATGCTGACGCCGATCGACTCCATGACTTCGAGGAGGCGCTTCACCTCTTCGATGCGCGGCATTTTTTTGAGGGTCGTCGTTCCGCGATTGAGAAGCGAGGCTGCAAGCAGCGCGACGGCCGCATTTTTTGAAACATTCGTACGCACCTCTCCCGAGAGCGTCCGCCCGCCCGCGACTCTGTAATGCATACTGGCAATTATACGTGGCGAGTGTGTAATCTCTAACTTTACGAACCGCTCTTCTCTCGTATCTTTGTGCGCGATCCAGGACTCGAACCTGGGACCTCGTCATTATCAGTGACGCGCTCTAACCACCTGAGCTAATCGCGCCCGTCTCGTATTCCGCGCTCGCGCGCAGGGCATGATGGTAGCAAAAATAGCACACGCGTGCTACCCTCCTCCCGGGCACGAATTGCCCTTGTTCATATTGGAGGAAAAGGTGGCAAAAAAGCACAAACGCGACAAGAAGAATGCGGTATCGCGTCCCAAGAGCGGCTCGCGCCGAGAGCGCCGTAAGCAGGCACGCCTCGAAGCGGTCAAAACGCTTGATGCGAAGCGACCTGTGCGGCAGCTTCTGAACCACCTCTGATTTCGTTGTACGGGTAGCGTCGCGGCCCGCTCCTTATCATGGAGCGGGCCGTTTTTTATGCGCGCATTCCCATTCCGCGCCTAACCTCGTCGTGCAGCTTCGATTGCAGCGACATCGATCTTTTTCATCGTCATCATCGCATCGAACGCACGTTTGGCTTCGTCACCTCCGGCTGCAAGCGCATCGGTGAGAACCCGTGGCGTGATTTGCCACGATACGCCCCACTTATCTTTGCACCAGCCGCACGCGCTTTCCTGTCCCCCATTCTCGACGATGGCATTCCAGTAGCGATCCGTTTCTTCCTGGTCATCCGTCGCAATCTGAAAGGAGAAGGCTTCGGTCTGCTTGAATGCCGGCCCGCCATTTAAGCCGACGCACGGAATTCCGCACACCGTGAACTCTACAATGAGCACATCACCCTCCTTCCCGTCCGGAAAATCGGAGGGCGCCTTATGCACACCTGTTACTTTGCTATCCGGAAACGTGGCGGCATAAAACTCCGCCGCCGCCTGCGCATCCTTATCGTACCAGAGACAAATCGTGTTTTTATTCATCGATGTAGTATACCGCATGAAGGAATGAAGTATGCATGTAAGCGATACACAAAAGCCGCCTCAATGAGGCGGCTTTTGTGCTTTGTTCCCAGTCTACCGGCAGGTAGGCGTCCAGACACTCATGTGTTTACACACTCTTTTGTTCCGTCCAAATATCCTCATCGTCTTTCCGATGTGTCCGGCATCAGTTGTAGGTATGAATGCCATTCCCCTTCTGCACTCGATCGAGATGCAGAAATCGACGCGATCGCGCACGAAGTGCGAGATCTTTCTTTCGAATGAATCCACGACCAGCTTCCGCTAGCCGTGCCTTGTTACGACTTAGTCTTTGTCATTGAGCTTGCCTTGGGACATCACGAGGATGTACTTCGGGCACTCCCAACTTCCCTGACTTGACGGGCGAATGCGATAGTTTGGTAGACTTCGCGTTCCCACGTAGCGAGCGGATTTCCCGCACTACGCGAGCCCAATAGTTCCCCGATTCATTTCTGCTTTGAGCGCAAGGATCTTCTCCAGGCCATGTGCCGTCCGATGCGCACCTTTTTCCACTAGTGCTGCTATCTGGCAAAAGACTCGGAAGCTATCCCTTTTGTTCGAGCAGCTGCCTATCTTTTTCTTGCATCTTCAAATGAAAATGCAATTGGATACGGCATCCCGCTCGATACGTTGGAAGCTTGGATGCGTTTACATAGAAGCATCCCTCGCCATCAGTTAATCCAACAACGTATTCGTTCGTGACTATCGGTTTTGTCCTTCCCACGCGTCCAGTATATGACTTGACGCGTAGTACTACGACGCAGCTGACTTCTCATTGTGTATAACTACCAATTGCGAACACGATGAGATCTCCCACGGGTTACGCATAATTCTATTCCATACATCCTAATAGCTTTTCTATGGCATCTTCCCCATCCTCACCACCCGCGTATGGGTCGATGCGGCTGTTATGTTTAGGCTGTATTTTGCCTCCGACCCCTTCAGTCCATGCCTCGCGGCGTTGGACCTGGCCATCGGCTACGCTCTTGTGACGAACAAGAGGAGCGGATTTGAACCACTTAGAACTATGCGCTGCCGGGCGCATTTATTTGTGAGTACAAGGCTTGAGAACGTATTCACCGCGGTATGGCTGACCCGCGATTACTAGCGATTCCGGCTTCA
>CAZRXN010000013.1:0-14946 GCA_964604085.1 uncultured Candidatus Saccharibacteria bacterium
TTATGATTTTTCGTATTTCACTGCTCGCCATGCGCCTCGCGTGAGTGCGCGAGAAGCGCACACGAAGCCGCCGTCCCAGGGACGGCGGCTTTCTACATTTCACGAACCAGCGCTAGAGGTAGAAAAACTGGCGCAGTACAAGTATGACTATCTGCAGGACGTGTTGGGTATTCATAGCTAGAACGGGTTCACAGGTCCACCGCGGATCTCGAAGTGCACATGGGGCCCGGTCGCACGGCCCGTTTCTCCCTCATAGGCGATCACCTGACCCTGCACGACATGCTGGCCGACACCGACGATGACCTGGGATGCATGTGCGTAGAGCGTCTGCGTGCCGTTGTCGTGACGAATAACGACGTAGTTGCCGTAGCCGCCGTTCCATCCGGCGTTGCGCGCGACGATAACTTCACCGGAGGCAGCCGCCATGACGGGCGAGCCTGCGGACGCAGCGAGGTCGACGCCGTTGTAGCCGTGCACGCCCTGCGTTTTTACGTAGTGCGAGAGGGGCGCGATGTAGTAGCCCGAGTACTGTGCCGCCGCTTGTCCGCGCACCGGAGCCGCTTCACGCTCCCGCGCCGCCTCATTCGCGGCGGATGCGGCGGAGGAGTACGACGGGGAAGGTTTCGGCGCCGGAGCCGCCGCAAGTTCGCCGTTCGGGATCACGATCGTCGCGCCCGATGTGAGGCTTGCCGCATCTAAGCCGTTGAAGCTCGCGATTTCAGCGGCGTCCCCGCCATACTTCTTCGCGATCGAGGCGAGCGTGTCACCCGACTTTACGGTGTACTCGATGCCAGTAACCGGCAAAATGGTGAGTGTTTGCCCGATCTGAAGCGTACCGTTTTTCGGAATATCGTTCGCCCAGCGAACCGTGTTGGAGGAGACGCCAAAGAGCTCGGCGATTCCCGAGAGGGTATCTCCCGGCCGGACGACATAGACGCTGATCGTCGAATTCTTGGGCTTCACCACGATATCCGCGATCGTCCCTGCGGGGCCCTCTTCGGGAAGCAGGGCGGAATCGTCTACGATCGTAATGTCGCCGCCTCCTTTCGAGGGATTCGGATCAAGGTTGTATGCGGCACGCGGCAGCGGCAGGCTCTGCAAGGTAAACGGCTTTGCTACGTCTACTTCTGCAGCGCGCGCACTCGGGAGAAAACGCATGAAAAAGTCGGCAATAATGCCGGCATGTGCCTTTGCTGGCACGACGCTCCCCACAAGAATGAGCAAAGAAATAAGCGCGGCTGCGCGTACCCCCAAGCTCTTTCCCGCACGATGTGCCTTTCGCAGGCGTTTGCCTGCGTCAGGATCTGTTTGTTTAGATACGATAGGCCGATTCCTGAATTTCGGCGGAGCGCCTAGACGCTGCACAAAAATCCAGTGAATACCGGGGGCAGGGGTGGACGATGCTCACGCACTATTCACCTGCAGCTAGTACCCTCGGAAGAACGGCGGCGGAAGTATCGGATGCGGCTTTCCTGTGCTGCGGAAGGCCGGTTCGGGACGAATCAGCAAGCCACCGTCCACTTCACTCTACCCTCACGAGAGGGCCAGTCAACCCCGGTTTAAGCACGTCGGGGGATTTGCATTGTGTCAATGTCTATCGGATACCACAATGTTGAATTATCGTTTATTTAAGCCATAAAAAGACGCTCGCCACCGTTCGCGTGCTATAGTGCCGCGATGCATCCATTGGATGGGCTCAACGAGCGGCAGCGAGAGGCAGCGGCGCACACCGATGGGCCGCTTCTCATCGTCGCCGGCGCCGGAGCGGGCAAAACTAAGACAATCACGCACCGGATTGCAAACCTCGTACACTCTGGGATTCGCCCCTCCGCCATCCTGGCGACAACCTTTACCAACAAAGCAGCCGCCGAAATGCGGGATCGGGTGCTGGGGCTCCTCGGCCGCGAAGGGGAGCGGCAGAGCACCCCTTTCGTCTCTACGTTCCACGCCCTTTCCGTCCGCCTGCTTCGAGAATTCGCGCAGGAAGCCGGTGTCCGCCGCTCATTCGTTATTTGGGATCGCGACGATTCGATACGAGCGCTCAAGAGCATCCTGAAGGAGAGCGGCGATGACGGGCGCTTCAACCCGCGATCGTTCCTTTCGCGTATTTCGCTCAAGAAAGGCGAGGGTGTCGCCGTCGCAGATTACGCCGAGGAAGCGGCCTCCTACTACGAGCGGGCCGTAGCGGATGCCTGGCGTACGTACGATGCGCGCGCGGCGCAAGAGGGAGCGCTCGACTTCGACGATTTGCTTCTCAAAACGCTGAATCTCCTGCGATCCTCCCCCGCGGTGCTCGATACGCTCCGACGTCGGTGGACCCACATCACCATAGATGAGTACCAAGACACCAACAGGGCCCAGTACGAGATCGCAAAGCTGCTTGCGGGAGAGCGGCAGAACATCTGCGCGGTGGGGGACCTCGATCAGGCAATTTACGGGTGGCGCGGCGCCGACATACGAAATCTCCTCGCGTTCGAGGAGAGCTTCGCGGGAACGAAAGTCGTTCTTTTGGAACAGAACTATCGCTCGACGCAAACCATCCTGACGGCGGCGAACGCGATCATCGCGAAGAATGGGAACCGCCACGACAAGCGCCTCTTTACCGAAAATCCGACCGGCGAGGCGATCACGCTCTTCGAAGGCCCGACGGAAATGCACGAGGCCCGCTACATCGCGAAGACCGCGCGCGAGCTCCTCTCGAGCGGCACCCCGGCTTCCGAAATAGCGGTGCTGTTTCGCGAGCACTTTCAGTCGCGCGCGCTCGAAGAGGCGTTCATCGAGCAAGGCGTGCCGTACCGGGTGCTGGGCGTGCGCTTCTTCGAGCGCGCGGAGGTGAAAGATGTGCTCTCGTACCTGCGGGCGGCCATGAATCCGGGGAGCAGCGTGGATATGCTGCGCGCCGCGCAATCTCCCCGGCGCGGCATCGGCCCGGCGACGCTCGAGAAGATGGTGCGTGGGGAAGACGAGTCACTCTCCGGCGCGGCTCGCAAAAAAGCGGCAGCGTTCAGGACAACCCTCGCACATATCGCCGAGGCAATCCGCACAAAGAGTGCATCCGAGGCCGTCCACGCGGCACTCGTCGAGAGTGGCCTCGAGCGCACCCTGCAGGGCGGAGACGAAGAGGCACAAGATCGCCTCGCGAACATCCGTGAGCTCGTTTCACTCGCCGTCTCGTACGATGCACTACCAGCACCCGAGGGCGTCGAACGGCTCCTTGAGGACGCGGCGCTCATGAGCGAGCAGGATTCGCTCGCGGAGCGCGCCGAGGCCGTATCGCTCATGACCGTGCACGCATCCAAGGGTCTGGAATTCGACGCGGTATTCGTAACGGGGCTCGAGCAAGGCCTCTTCCCATCCATTCGCGAGGGTAATAGCGGCGGGAAAGAGCGCGATCCGGAAGAGGAGCGGCGGCTGTGCTATGTGGCTGTAACGCGCGCTCGCAAGCACCTCTATCTCACCTACGCGGCATCGCGCCTCCGGTACGGCTCCCGCGAGTACGCGCTTCCCTCCGAATTTCTCGACGACGTGGATCCACGCCTCGTCGCGCTCGCTACCCCCAGGCGCGAGCGGCGCGGCATCCTCGATATGTATGAAGAGGACGAGGATACAATTTTTTAATATTCACATTCCATCCGCACTGCTATGGGCCGCACTCCGAAACTAGGGCAGCATTTCCTGAAGAGCAGCGCCATCTCCAAAGTAGTCGCGGGCGCAGCAAATCTGCAGCCAGGCGAAACCGTACTCGAGATCGGGCCTGGAAAGGGCGCGCTCACGCGCGAGCTCCTCGCCACGGGCGCGCGGGTCGTTGCGGTGGAGAAAGACGCGTCACTCGTTTCGCTCTTGAGAGAGCGCTTCGCTGTCGAGATCGCCTCCCGTGCGCTCACTGTCTTCGAGAGGGACATACGCGATTTCGACAGCAGTGAGACCGTGCCTGGCCCATACGTATTAGCCGCAAATATTCCGTACTACATAACCGGCGAGATACTCCGGCACTTTCTCTCGGCGGCGCATAAGCCGCGGCGCATGGTGCTCCTCATGCAAAAAGAGGTCGCGCAGCGCATTGTCGCGAGAGTCGGCAAGGAGAGTATCCTTTCGCTTTCCGTCAAAGCGTACGGCATGCCGCGCTACATCCAGAAGGTAGGACGTAGAGAGTTTTCGCCGCCGCCCGCCGTGGATTCGGCAATCCTCGCTATAGAAGATATAACCAGTGATTTCTTCAAGGATGTCTCCGAGGAGCACTTTTTTCAAATCGTGCGCGGCGGTTTCGCATCAAAGCGCAAGCTGCTCGCAAGCAATCTTTCGCGCTACGGGAAGGAGAAGGTTCTCTCTGCCTTCGCTTCTTGCGGCGTATCTGAAAAGGCGCGAGCTGAGGACCTGACGCTCCCGCAATGGAAGTGTGTGGCGCAGCGTTTAAGCGAGTAGGGGACCAGTGCGCGAAAATAGTGTGTACGATAGTATATACTATAGTATATACTATCGAAGTTTATTTACTCTCAATACATTTGGGTACAGTGCGAGGCGCGCGAGAAAAACGCCGTGAGACGTGTCGTGATACGGTGAACGGCGTTTTTTTAGGCGCAACGAAGCAATGGGCCAAATTTATTGAGAGGACCCCATCATCATGATGTTAGTCCCCGGCCACACAATCAGCGGCGTAATGCTCACGATGCAGTAATAGGGACTATTCGCGAGACCCAAGAGCCACTGCCCGGCATGGCGCGGCGGCCCGAACTGGTAGGTACGCGTCGCGGGCGTCCAGATGAAAGGTCCGCCGCGAGGCGGCCCGAGGTTTGCGTAGATGGCATTGTTGTAGCAGGGGACGACGATGGAGGCCTGCCCGCCGAACGGGAAGGCGAGTACCGTGTGCGGGACGAAGAGCGCAATCGCCGCGGCAAGCACGATCGCTGCGACGACCAAGGCGAGCGCCGACCGCCGTTTTTCCATATGGCCATTCTACCCCAGCTTTCGCGCCTTTTTCACCCATTGTGGATTAGTGTCCAGACGATTCAGCGGCAGGTTATATGCTGTGCTCATGGATCCGCACCAGATGCCGACGCTCGAAGCGGACGAAAATTCAGCGACTTCCACGGCGGCGCACGGAAATTGGTTCAAAGAAAACCCCTACCTCGCCGCAGCTGGTGGCCTGTTGCTCCTTGCACTGATCGGCATATTCTTCGTTATGAGCCGCTCCGCGCTCTCTACCAACGACGGCCATACGACCTGGGCGGACGGCGGCGGACTCGGCCTCTTCAATGGATTGAGCTCCGGTGGCGTGCCCCGCACCCCCGAGAACACTGGCGTGCCGAATTCTGCTTCCACGTCTTCACAGCCGATATTTTTCATTCCTCCCGTTTCGCTCCCCGAAGGAGGCGAGGGCGGCTCCATAGACGAAATTGCCGATCTTCTCGACGAACTCTCTCGCGCTTCGGATTCTTCTGGCGCGAGGGCAGGGGGGCAGGCAGATATCGGCGATATATTCGCCGCTGCCTACTCCTTTATTCCGCAAGGACTCATCGCCACGGCCTCTCCCATACGGGCTCGCACGGGCACCGAGCAGGCGCTCTACGAGTACGGCAATCTGATGGGCGCGTACATCTCCGGATTCGACGATACACATGCAAATACGCCGCAGCTGCTTAAGGATCATATAGAGGATCGCACAAATCCTGCGAAAATCGCGGCTCTGCGGCAGCTCGGAGTCGATCTTGAGGGCCTGGGCTTGGAGCTTGAGACTCTCGACAACGTGCCGACGCAGGCTGCGGGCATGCACCAGACGCTCGCACGTGCTTACCAAAGCATGGGGAAGCGGCTGCAAGCAGTCGCGGACGCGAGCGCGGACGACGCGAGGCTCTACGACGCGATCGTTTCCTTCAACGGGAGCGCCGAGGCGTTCGCAAAAAGCTATATCATGCTCGCCACCTACTTTGAGACGGCCGGCGTTACATTCTCTTCGTCGGATCCGGGAAGCGTGTTTACCTTTTCACAGGCAAGTTTCTAAGTTTCGCGCCGTTTTTCCTTGCTATACTTAAGCGGTGCGCGTACTTCGCAGCCGCGGCATGTCGCAGATATCGATTACCGCCGCACTCTCGGCGGCGGCGCTCCTGATCGCGCTCGCCTACCAAGCGGGCAAGCTCATCCCAAACGTCTCGCAGGCGAGCACTGATGAGGCGCCTCTCACGTACGACGAATATCTTGAGCAAATGTCGAATGCCCCGGTGGACGAGGATAGCGATGGCATTCCCGACTGGCAGGAGCAGCCCTACGCATTGAGCGCACCCATCTCTCCCCAGAGCACGACCACCTCCGCCTCTTCGAGCGACGCCGTCTCCATGGCGGGGCAGTCCATGGGGGATCTTCTGGTCAGCGGGTACGTATTTCTGAAAGGAAACAACGCATACACCGACGAAACGGCTTCGCGGCTCGCTTCCGCAGTCGCCGATGCGGGCTACGTCCCGCCGCCTTCTGCCGTACACACGCGCAGTGAGCTCACCTTGGTCTCCGATACCTCGCTCTCACGGGTGCTCGAGTACCGCGGCGATATGCGCACCGCACTCGGCATGCTGATCACGAGCGACGAGCCGGAGATCATCACCTTCGGCCGCTTTATCGAGACAGGCGATGCGGACGAGCTCGACAAAATCGCCGAATCAGCCGCCCGCTACCGTGAAGCGGAGGCGAAGGCGCTCAAGGTTACCGTTCCGGAAGACGCCGCCTATGAGCACCTGCGTGCGGTAAATGCGCTCGCCTCCTACGCGAGCGCACTCGAGCAACTTATCCAGCATTCGGACGATGCCCTCGGGACGCTGCTCCTCTTGAGAACGTATAATGAAAGTGAGCGGGAGCTTTTTTCCGCCTTTAACGCGCTAAGCGCGTATTATGTACGCAAAACCGGCAATTAATCGCGAGTGGGGAATGCGCGCGTGCTTGTGTCTCGCGATGCTCGCAAGCGCGCTCACGCTCGCACTCTTTCCTCCGAGCGTGAGTAGTGCAGATGTATGCCAGGGCGGGAGGATCATCGGCGATGACGGCAGCGATAAGGGCAGGTGCGCCGACCCGAGCGCGAACGAAACGTGCGAAAACGGCGTTATCGCGGTTACGGACTCACAAGGCGTCAAAACGACGACGACCGAGCAGTGCTCCGCTCCCCCAGCCCCGTCGGGCGCGCTCTTGCGCGATGGCGTCTTTGGCTGCCAGGGGAGCAAGTATGCAAATCCCGGCTCATTGGTTGCGGTCGGCGGCGTGTATGTCCCGGTAAATGACGCCGCGGTAACACTCAACACCGGATACCTTGTGTACAAGGAGTGCACGCTTGACGGCGTCGTGTCGAAAATCAAAGCGCAGGCGACCGCGGAGCTCACGAAGACCGCTGTGCGGAGCATCAACACGGCGCGCGGGGGGAAACCGCTCTTCGTCCAAAACCCGACACGGGAGCTCAACGAACGAGCGCTTCGCACTACCCTAACTGCAGTAGGTGATCAGAATTTGCAGCTCATGTGTCCGGGATTCAAATCACAAGTCCGCACCTCCGTGGTCCGCGAAACGCTGCAACAGAATAATGCGCCCGAATCGGTGTACGCCTGCACAATACCGCAGAGCACCTCGGGCAGCATTTGGGACACGCTTGCTGCGTTCAGGGAACCACAAAACAACGCTCTCGGCGCACGTTTGATTTTGGATAACCAAATTGATTTCAATACAGCGTACGACGCCTTCAACCAAAGGCAGCAGTGGGACTGGAACAACGGCTTCTATTCCGTAACATCAGAAAGCGATAATCCTCTCGCGGATCAGATCCTCACACCTGGATTCATTATCGCCGAATCTCTCCAGCAGATGATCGGCTCCGGCTTCAGGCAGCTTGAGAGCGCGAATGAGATAGATGAGATCGTAAGCGCGCTCTGGGGCGGGCTCACCACGCAACTCCTCACGAACACCGCGAGCGGCCTTGCGGGGATCGCCAGTCCGCAGAACGGCCAACCGTCGTACCTTGATCGTATGGCAGCGGAGGCATCCGCTGCGGTACGTGACAGCGCGGTGAATGCGGCGCTCGCGATACTGCGAAATCAGCTACAGGTGGAAAATATTTTCAAGGGGGCGAAGGAAACAATCGCCAACATCCTCACGACGGCGATTAATCGCCTCCGCACGGCCGAAAATAGTTGCTGGGATCTCATCGTGCCGGCCGTGCAGAATTACGCGCGTAACTTCTGCTCCGCGACCTCCACGCCAAGCTCAACGACGGGGTGCATCGGCAGTCAGCCGAATCTCGTCATCGCCACCTCTACCGTCGAGTCGCAAAAAATCATCACCGCACAGATTGCGCCGCTCGCGAGCACCACAGCGGCAGGGCTGCAAGAATCCGCTCAGTCGCTTGCAGAGCTCAATACTCTGATCGCCGATGTGACCAACAGCTCGTCCGCCACGAACCAGCGAGTGGCGCTCGAGCGGCTCGATACGCTGGTTGCCACCAATGTGTTGCACACGGCCACAGAGGCCCAAGACGCACTCAAACAGCAGCAGGATGTGAACAATGCGACCGCCGTTTTGGTGGAGGACACGCTCAAGGCGTGGGGTGACTCACCAGATCCGAACGTCGGCTGGTGCAACGTGAACAACGAGAGCGTCGTCAAGCGCTGGTTCGATGCATGGAAGCGCTAAATATATGAAATCCTTCGGCGCGCGAGCGAATGTGCTCTTTCTTGCAATAATCCTTCTCCTAAACGCCTTTCTCGTGCTTTTTTACCCGACGGCGACCAGCGCGCAAACACTTCCTGCCTGTGTAGATGGTCAGTTTTATTCTCGGCTTTTAAGTGATACCGATTTAAGCGGCCGACACTACTACGATAAGACGACTGATCAAGAATGCGCTCCGAGCCAAGCGCAAAAGGATGCACTACCGTGGTACGGCATTGCGCGTCCCGTGGCCGCATGCAATTTAACGGCGTTCAGCTTTGAATTGTGCATTATAGAGCCACTGATGAGCTATTTGACTTCTTTCTTTGTTACGTTCGGAGCGGCAATGCTTCTCATTGCCGGAACCATGTTCGACTTTTTTGTACAGTTACTCGTCGTCGAGTACGGGCAAACCTTAAACTCTCTCCACATTATGGAGGGGATCGAAATGGCTTGGACGCTCTTCCGCGACCTCTCCAACATATTCATCATTGGCATTTTCACCTTCGTGGCGATCATGACCATCTTGGGCAGCGCGGAGTATGGAGCGAAACACCTCGTTGCCCGCGTGCTCATCGTGGCAGTACTCATTAATTTCAGTCTCTTGTTTAGCAAAATGATTATCGACGGGAGCAACTTCGTCGCATACAGCATCTCTCGCTCCTTACCCGTGCAGGCGGGGTCCACTGGAACCGCTGATAGTTTCCTTCAAGCGTTCGGCATACAAAACGTATGGACCGACACCGATAATCTCTTACACAATGTCGGTCAATCTAATAAGAGCGCCCTGCAATCTGTTTTTTACGGGATAGTCCTCACCGTCATCCTTTGCATCATAGCTGCGGTGCTCATATATGGAATTATTATCATCGCCGCACGTGCGCTGCTTCTTGTTTTTGCAATGCTCGTATCTGCACTCGCTTTCGCCTCCTACATGCTCCCGGGACCCGCGAAGCAGAATTTCATTGGTTGGGAAGAGTGGTGGAAAATGTTGCTCAAAGGGGCTCTCTTCGGCCCCCTTCTGATGTTCTTTCTCTGGATCACAATGGTAATAATCACCCGCGCTGCCCAAGTGTCGGGCGGGTCAGGAAAGGCGATAGGACAGCTTGCCTCTACTCCGGAAAACATGACCGTTTCCGGCTGGCAATCCATCATAATGCTCCTCATAGGAACTGGAATTCTTTTTGTGGGCATTCGAAGCGCAAGTTCATTTTCTTCTAGAATTGCCGGGTTCAATTGGGCGCAGGCCGCAGCCGCCTCGCCATTCTCCTTTGCGAGCCGCTTGCCAGGTTTTGCCATGCGACAAGGCCTCGGTAGATTCGCTGCGTCCCGAGTAAATAGTCTTGAGGGGCAAATTGCTGATTACAGAAGAAAGGCCATGACTGCGAAAACTGAAGAAGAACGCGAAGCAGCGGAAAGGGAGGCTACTCGACTCGCCGCACAAAAAGCGAAGTGGGAAAATACCTCGAAGCGAACGTTCGAATTGACGCAAACCCAATTTGGTAAGAAATTGAATAAAATGTTCGGCGTGCCGGGCTTCATCGCCGGAGGCAAGGTGGAGAGCTTCGGAAAGAGGATGGAAGATAAAGCCAAAGCGGCGCAAAAAATCGCAGAGGAGATCAAACCGACAGGAGAAGACAAGAGGGAGCTCCGAGAAAAAAAGGACGCTGAATTGAAGTCAGCTCGCGAGGTGGCTCGACAGAAACATGAGACTGAACAAGAGGCGGCGGAAGCGCAGTTGAAAATCGCGCACGATGCGGCAGAGACTACCCGAAAGTCCCAGGCCGAAGAACGCCAACGGCACGAGCAAGAGAAGCACGAAGCCCGCCGCGAGCAAGAGCGCATCAGGGAAGAGTCACGCGTCGAGATAGAGCGGCTCACGCGGCAAGCGAGTAAGGCGGCGAATGAAAGTGAAAAACAAAGACTCCTGGATCAAGCCCACTCTCAAAGAAAGACTCGGGACGAGCGCCTACGTGAACAGGATACGCGAATCGAGCGCGCGCAAAAATCTATTGGGGCGCTTGAGCATACTGCGACGGAGTCTATACGTGAGGCGCAAAAGAGCTTGGGAGAAATCGCGAAACGGCGCCAAGCATTTGAAGAAAATAATTCGGATAAGCGGATTAAGGAGCGCGTCGACGCAACCATTGATCATGCGACAGAGACAATGCAACAAGCCGCAGAAGACGCCGCGGCCAGGTATACGAAGAGTTTCTTCGGCCGCGTTATTGGAACTCCGGACGGCGTAGTTGCCAACAAAGCCAGGAGTCTTACCAGAAAAACCAGCAAGGATAAGAGGGAGGGTGGAGACCTGCTTCGCCGCCTGCGAGATATGAGCAATGAATCGGGCGGCGGGGAGGCAAAAAAAGAAGACGGGTCGAATGAGCACTAGTATGGAGTTAGAGAATAAAAAGGGCCTCGATGTGGAGTTGAAGGAGCGTCTGAAGCAGCTCCCGAAACCCGTGCAGCGCGCAATCCAGTCTGCCGAGCTTGAAAAAAATCTCCGAGGTTTATCTGACAAACACCGTTTGCATCTCGATCAGTGGCAGCTCCTCGAAAACGAGGTCATGCTCGCTCTTTTGGGATTCCAACCTGCTGAAAATCTCGAGTCGAACATCCGAAAAGAGGTAGGCGTAGAAGCCGGGGTCGCCCGAGCGCTGACCGAAGACATCAGTAAGACGGTCTTTGAGCCGATCCGGCAAGAGCTCGAGCGAGAGCTCGAACATCCCGAGGCAAAGGAAAAAGAAGAGACGGATGTGGAGCGTGCGCGCAGGGAGGCGCTGCGGGATTCCGCCGAAGCGGAAGCTCCGATCAATACGCCTCAAACCGCACCTACACCCGTACAGCCCGCCGCGACGTCAATGAGCGCCGAAAACACTCCCCCTGCCCCGAGACCAGCCCCCTCCGCAGATCCCGCGCAGGCCCAGCCCGCGCCGCAGCAGCCAGCAAATCCTAAACCGGAGCAAAAAATCACGCGTCCGTCGGATTCCACGGCATACAAGCCGGGAGAGGCGAGCTCGAATCGGCGATCCGTTGAAGACGATCCGTATCGAGAGCTTCCCCTCTAAAGAGGAGCATCTCGATGCTGTGAGCAGAGCGTACGGCGTGAATAGCGGGCAGGTGCCGCGCATTCCGCTGCTATAATCGACGCATGCAGTTCCAGGTTCCTCAATTCATAGAAGTCGAGGACAAAATAATCGGCCCGCTCACCTTCAGGCAGTTCGTGTACATCGCCGGAGGCCTCGGCGCCGCCTACCTCATCTGGCGCACGCTGCCGGTCTACGTTGCCGCCCCGCTCGCCCTGCTTTTCGGCGGATCCGGCCTCGCGCTCGCATTCATGACCTTTAACGGACGCCCCTTCATCACGGCTCTCGAGCACGGGTTCTACTACTTCATCCGCAGTAAGCTGTACTTGTGGAACAACGAGCGCCGGAGCAGGAATAAAGGGCCGAAAACCGCGCCCACTGACGCGATGAAGGTCGCCGATGTCTATGTTCCGAAGATTTCAGACAGTAAATTGCACGAGCTTGCTTGGTCACTCGACATCCAGGAGCGCATCGCGGCGGGAGTCGCTTCCGAAGAGGAGCGCGGACGCCAGCCGGAGGCGCTCTCACTCCGGCACGTATAGGGTATGGCAGAAACAAAAAAACAGGATTCCGTACGCGCGAGCAGTCGCGCAACGCAGGATTTCGTCCCCATTTCCGAGGTGCGGGATGGCATCGTGGTTCTGAAGGCGGGAGGCCTGCGGGCCGTACTGCTTGCGTCTTCACTTAATTTCGCCCTCAAGTCCGAAGATGAGCAGACCGCTTTTATCGTACAGTTTCAAAATTTCCTAAACTCTCTCGATTTTACGGTGCAGATTTTCGTCCAATCACGCATGCTCGACATTCGCCCCTACATCGCGACGCTCGAGGCAGCGTATAAGCAGCAGCTCGACGATCTCATGCGCATCCAGATCCGCGAGTACATCGGATTCGTCAAGAATTTCACCGAAGCAGCCAACATTATGACGAAAAACTTCTTCGTCGTCGTACCGTACGCGGCACCCGCACTGAACGCCAAGCAAGTGGGCATCAAGCGCATCTTGCCGTGGGGGAAGAAGGGGAGCGCCGAGGAGGCGAACAAAACATTCGAGGAGCAGGTATCGCAGCTCGAGCAGCGCATTGCCATCGTCCAGCAGGGACTTGTACGCACGGGCGTGCGCACCGTCCAGCTCGGCACGGAAGAGGCGATCGAGCTTATGTACAAAATGTTTAATCCCGGTGAAGAGGGGAAGCCGATGCCGGTGTCGAGCGCAGAGGAACAGTAGGATACGCATATGGCACTTATCGACCACCTTCCATTCGGAAAGAAAAAAGACGAAACGGCAGCGGTGCTGCCCGTGCTTCCTACGGAAATCTACCGCACCGGCGTCCTGGATCTGCAGGACGTGATCGCCCCGCACGCGCTCAAGGTGAACCCTCGCGAGCTCGACTTGGGCGAGAAAATCGCCCGCACCTTTTTCGTCATATCGTACCCGCGCTTCCTGACGACGGGCTGGTTTGCGCCGATCATCAACATGGACAAGGTGATCGACATATCCATCTACGTCCACCCAATGGACACGAACGAGATGCTCCGCAAGTTTCAAAAGAAGGTGGCCGAGGTGCAGAGCCAAATCTCCACGCGCGAGGAAAAAGGCATGGTGCGTGATCCTATGCTCGACACCGCCTACTCCGACCTCGAACAGCTGCGCGATTCGCTCCAGCAGGCGCAGGAGCGCATTTTTGAAGTCGGGCTCTATCTCACCATTTATGGCTCGACACGCGAGGAACTCGATAAGACAGAAAGTGAAATACGCTCTATTCTCGAGGCGCGGCTCGTGTACATCCGCCCCGCACTCTTCCAGCAGGAGCAGGGATTCCGCTCGGTGCTCCCCCTCGCGAACGACGAGCTCGACGTGCACACGAAACTGAACTCGGCGCCGCTTTCTTCCATTTTCCCCTTCATTTCATTCGACCTCACCTCCGATCGCGGCATCCTCTATGGCATTAATCGCCACAATTCGTCGCTGATCCTCTTCGATCGCTTCTCACTCGAGAATTACAACTCGGTAACCTTCGCGAAATCCGGCGCGGGCAAGAGCTACACGACGAAACTGGAGATTCTTCGATCTCTCATGTTCGACACCGAGGTAATCGTAATCGACCCCGAGCGGGAGTATGAGTACCTCGCGGAGACGGTCGGCGGACGCTACTTTAATATTTCACTCTCATCGGAACACCACATAAACCCGTTCGATTTACCGATTCCCCGCGAGGATGAGAACCCCGGCGACGTGCTGCGCAACAACATCATCACCCTGGTCGGGCTCTTCCGCATCATGCTCGGCGGCCTCACCCCGGAAGAAGACGCGATCATAGACAAGGCGATCACCGAAACCTACGCGCTCAAAGACATTACGGCCGACGCGAATTTCGCCGCGGTGGAGCCGCCGCTCCTCTCCGACTTCGAGCTCGTCCTCTCCGGCATGGAAGGATCGGACTCGCTCGTCGCGCGGCTCTCCAAGTACACGAAGGGTACTTGGTCGGGCTTTATGAATCGGCCCACGAACGTGGACATGAACAAGAAGCTCGTGGTTTTCTCGGTCCGGGACATGGAAGACGATCTGAAATCGGTCGCCATGTACATCATTACGCACCATATCTGGAATACCGTTCGCAAGGAGCTGCGGAAGCGGCTGCTCGTTATCGACGAGGCGTGGTGGATGATGAAATCCGAAGACACCGCCTCCTTCCTCTTCGGCATTGCGAAGCGCGGCCGTAAGTACTACCTCGGACTCTCTACGATCACGCAGGACGTGAACGACTTCCTCCAGTCGCCCTATGGCACGGCCATGATCACGAACTCCTCGATACAGCTTCTGCTGCGGCAGTCACCAACCTCCGTGGACCTTGTGCAGCAAACCTTCAAGCTCACGGATGAGGAAAAGTACCTGCTTCTTGAGAGCGATGTGGGGGAGGGGATATTCTTCGCCGGTCTCAAGCACGTCGCGATCAAGGTGATCGCCTCCTACACGGAAGACCAGATCATAACGTCCGACCCCTCCCAGATTCTCGCGATCCGAAAGGCGAAGCGCGAGCTCTCCGACTCGAACGAACCCGGGCCGCAGGAGCCGCTGCCTCCCGCGAGATCCTCACCTGTACCGCCCGCCTCGGAAGATCTCTCGAATCCGCTCCCGCCTCCGCCCGAGCCGCAAAAGCCCCCCGCCCCGGCCGCTCCCGCACCAGGCAC